>NZ_JABEBY010000022.1:0-34816 GCF_046719765.1 Halonotius sp. F2-221B | reverse complement strand
ACGCTCGTATCAAGCTACAGCAGCTGTATCCAGTTGAGCCGAGGAACTAGTCAGACCACATCTGAACCTACACTGAGGGCCTGGATAAACGCCTCGTCGTCGATCTCCTCACGGTCGAAATCCCGGCTTGGGAGCCACCACCTCGCACGTTCGATCTGGATCTCCTCGTCGGTGACGCGGTAGCTGCCAAGATCGTCCCACGGTGTGATCGAGCGGTCGACCCGCAGGCCCTCGTCGGTGACGGCGAGTTCGTGACCGTCGTTATCGAACAGAAAGAACAGCGACGACAACCCGGTCAGCCAGGTGAACAGGGTGGAACTCCCGTCGAAGCCATCGAACGCCAGGATCGATACCACGACAGCGACGACGATGAGGCCGACCCCGCCAGCGGCCGCAACTTTGATCGATTGACTCAGGCCGCTCTCGTCGTCGCCATCGCCGGTCGTAACGACCGCGTGTTCGGTGGCTCGCTCCCGTAACCGGTGGTTTCGGAGCATGCCGCCAGCGAATGGGACGCCCATCCCGGGGATGACAGCGAGCAGCCCAACAACCGGATACACGTCGGGTGCGGCATCGGGGGCAGCGAGAATCATATACGGCAAAAACAGCAGCGGCGGCAGGATCGTCGCGGCGACGACCGGCAGCGACGTGGCCCGCTCGGGGAGGTTCGGTATCGTGGTCGCAGCGAGGCCGCCCGCGCCGGCGATAGCGAGGCCGGCCACGAGAACCGCTCCGAGCGAGGCCGACCCGACAGCGACCCAGCCGGTAACCGCGAGTGTCGGGATCAAAAGCGTCGCGACGTAGACGCCGAGGAGGGCTTCGATCAGGCGGCGACCGTCCATATTCCCAGGTGACAGTATCGAGACGCATATACTGTATGATGACTCTCTCGCTGTGAGCCGCCGTCGACCAGCAATCTTACCCGTATATCTGAGAGGCATCCTAAAATATAAGAGAGCAAATAGCGTATTTGGCGTATGAGCGAGACAGGTCTTCCCGCGTGGGACGAAGATCTGACCGCGAGAGAGCGGGTGCGGGAGATCGCCACCACGCTCACCGACCCCCGGTCGGTTGAGTGGGTTCGGGAGCAGGCCGGCGTGTCTGCGTGGCAGACGGCCAAAGACGAGTTGGAGATGCTGGTCGAGTTCGGACAACTGCGGGCCATCGAGGGCGACGACGGCCACACGAAGTACGCCCCGAACTACCAACAGCGGTATTTCGCGGAACTTGCCGCGCTGATCAACGACCACACGCGGGCGGAACTCCGTGAAGAGATCGCCACAATCCAAGCACAGATCGACGACTGGAAAGCCGAGTTCGGCGTCAGCGATCGGCACGAACTCGAAGCGTCGCTGGCCGACGAGCAGCGTGCCGAAGCGATCCGCGAGCGAAACCGCGTGCTCCGCCGCTGGGAGCGGGCGACCGACAACCAACGGCTGCTCCGGCAGGCCCTCCAGCTGTACGACGACGCACGGTCGATCACCCCCGACCAGCTCGGTGACCCCACCCAGCCCGGCGATGGGTCGGCGTCGGTTTCGGAGTAGCCGATGCTGTTTCTCGCCAACCGCGCGAACCTCGACAGTCGGCGGCTGTTGACGCGGATTCACAATCGCCTGCAGACACAGGTCGACAGCGAAACGGCCCCTATCGAACAGGTGTGGTATCACACCGCCGCCGGCAACAAGATCGGCGTCCGAGCGACGGTCGATCCGGTACGGTTTCTGGATCGGGAGTACCCCTGCAGCGAGGCCGAACTACAGGTTTCCTTCGATTTTCCCCGCGATCTCGACTACGACTGCTACCGGATTCAGTGGGTCGAACGCGAGCGTGATCTCATGGGTGGCTGGCAGCAAGACGAGACCCACATGACTCTCGGCCCGTGTCATTTTCAACTCGATTACGACGACGCGACCGTCCAACGCGCCGCGGCGACGCATTTGGATTCTCACCCGCTGAACGTGTTTGATACCCGGATCGATGATCTCGTTTCGGTGCTCAATATGCTTGAATGGACTGACGGAACGCCGACCGTTGCCGACGATGTACTGAGATGAAGAAACCGTAGAAATCGAGATCCCGCAGCGGCTGGCCTACTCGAAGCGGAACGTCGGCCCGTCGTCGCTGTCCTGTACCTCAACCCCGAGGTCGGCCAACGAATCCCGGAGCTCGTCGGCGCGCTCGTAGTTGCCGGCCTCGCGGTCGGCCTCTCGAACGCCCAGGAGCAACTCTACGAGGTCGCCGGCGAGGCCAACATCGCCGTCGGTTTCGGCTCCGAACTGTAGGCCAAAGACCTCGCCGCCGAGCGATTCGAACGTCTCGACAGCGCGTTTGAGGCCGTGATAGTCGTAGGTCGTGTGGCTGTCGAGATGGCGGTTGACCGCGTTCGTCAGCGAGCGAAGCGCGGCCATCGCCTCCCGGACGTTGAAGTCGTCGTTCATCGCCGCCGTGAACGCCTCGTGGGTGTCGTCGACCGCCGCCCGCAGCTCGCTATCCGCGGTTTTCGCGGTCGCATCGACGGAATCGCAGGCCTCAACCGCGGCGTCGTAGCTCCGCTGGAGTCGCTCCCACCGCTCCTCGGCTTCGGCCATCGCTTCCTCGGAGAAGGTTTGTTTCGAGCCATATTCGGTGGCGAGATAGAATGTTCGGATGACGTTGGGGCCGTACTCGTCGAGGGCTGCTTCGACGGTGAAGAAGTTCCCGAGACTGGAGCTCATCTTCTCGTCGTCGGTCTCAAGCAGGCCGGTGTGGAGCCAGTAGTTTGCAAACCGCTGGCCGGTGGCGGCCTCGCTTTGGGCGATCTCGTTTTCGTGATGCGGGAAGACCAGATCGTGGCCGCCGATGTGGATGTCGATCGTCTCGGCGAGATGTGTCATCGACATCGCCGAGCACTCGATATGCCAGCCAGGGCGACCCTCGCCCCACGGCGACGCCCACGTCTGACCGCTCGGTGGGTCGTCGCCGTGGTCGTGTTTGGCGTGTTCGGCGATGGCATCCGGGGAGACGCCGCCGGCCTTCCAGAGGGCGAAATCCGCGGGGTTGCGTTTTTCGCTTCGTTCGTCGGGCTCGCCTTGGGCTTCGAGCTCGTCGAGCTGCTGGTTCGACAGCGTGCCGTAGTCCTCGAAGGAGGTCACGTCGAAGTACACCGAGCCGTTGGCCTCGTAGGCGTGGCCGGCGTCGATCAGCGTCTCGACGAGGTCGATGATCTCGGGGATGTGCTCGGAAACGCGGGGGTAGACCGTCGCGCGTGCGAGGTTGAGCCCGCGCATATACTCGATCACCTGCGAGATGTAGTGCCGTGCTACGTCGGCTTCGGTCTCCCACTCCGGGCGTTCGCCGACTCGGGCGGCGATCTTCTCGTTCACGTCGGTAAAGTTCTCGACGTGGCGCACGTCGTAGCCCGCGTAGTCGAGCCAGCGGGTGATCACGTCGGCGTGCGTCCAGAGCCGCGCGTGGCCGAGATGGGGGTCGTCCGAGACGGTCAGCCCACAGACGTACACCAGGACGTCCTCGCCGGTCGGCTCGAATTCCTCACGCTCGTCTGTCAGGGAGTTCGTCACGGACAGCGCCATTGTTGTCGGAGGTGATACCGGCGGGCGTTTGAAGCCGTCGAATTTTTGTGGTGTCGGCTACGCCGCCGCCTCGACGAGCCGAAGGGCTGTGGCTCCGGATCGACGCGGCACAAGCACGACCAGCGCGTCGTCGGCGACGCCGGCCGCATGCACCTCGATCTCGTCGATCCGAAGCCGATCAATCACTGTCGCCAACAGCTTGCTGTCGACATCGCCGGTCGCGTGGATCGCCGTCAACGACGCCGATTCGTCGGCGACATCCGAGGTTGGCTCTGTGTCCCCGTCGTCGCCGAAGCCGGCACCGTCGACAGCGAGTAGCGCGTCGGTGTCGACACGGTCGATGCCGCTTTCCATGCGAACGGTCAGCGAGCGGTCAGCCTTCTCGCCGCTGTCGCTGTCGCCATCGGCGTCTGTGTCTGCGGCTGACAACGACTCGCCGAATCGACGCAGCGCGGTCGCAATCGACTCGGTGTCGCCGTCGATATCGAGGCTGTCGGCGGCGGCGGTGTAGTTGACGATGCCCGCCCGAAGCCCGTCATAGAGAACGGGTCGCTGACGGACGGCCTCGCGTGTTTCGGCGGCAAGTGACATACCAGAGGCGTGTCGCCGACGCTAATGATGATTTCGCCGTCGGTCGCCGTCCGCCGCTCGGCGTGCTCGCATAGCAACGAGTCGATGGTGGCAAACCGGCGCAAAAACCACCGATTGCTCGGTGTCTCGGCAACGACGATGGCGATCACCCGAAGTCCATAAGCCATCGACGCCCAAACCACCGCGTATGCAATCGCTGGTCATCGTCGCTCACGGCTCTCATCTCAACCCCGATTCGGCGACGCCGACACACACCCACGCCGACACGATCCGGGCAACCGGCGCGTTCGACGAGGTGCGAACCGGCTTTTGGAAGGAACAGCCCTCGCTTCGTGAGGTACTTCGGACGGCGCGAGGTGACGACATCTACGTGGTTCCGCTGTTCATCAGTGAGGGCTATTTCACCGAGCGGGTCATCCCACGGGAACTCCGGTTGGAGGGCTGGGATCCCGAACTGTGGGGATCGGATGGCATCTCGGCGGATACCGCCACGCTGGTCGCCAGCGACATCGACACCGAGGTTCACTACTGCGGCCCCGTCGGCACCCACGAGGCGATGACAGACGTACTGATTCACCGTGCGGAATCGGTCACCGGCGATCCGTCAGTCGGCGAGGGATTCGGCTTTGCGGTCGTCGGCCACGGCACCGAGCGCAACGAAAACAGCGCGAAAGCGATCGAGTACCACACCGAGCGCATCCGGGAGACCGGTCGCTTCGACGAGGTCAAGGCCCTGTTTATGGACGAGGAGCCGGAGGTCGACGACGTTGCCGACCACTTCGACAGCGAGGATATCATCGTCGTCCCGCTGTTTATCGCCGACGGCTTCCACACTCAGGAGGATATCCCCGAGGACATGGGGCTTACTGACGATTACCGGAACGGGTACGACGTGCCGAGCGAAGTTGACGGCCACCGGATCTGGTACGGCGGCGCGGTCGGCACCGAGGAGCTGACCGCCGATGTGATCCTTGAGCGCGCGGCCGACGCCGGCGCGGATATCGGTGATGCGATCGCGCGGGTGCGCCAGCGAACCAAACCGACGCAGGCGGCGGGCGATTAGATGTCGATGATCGAATCCGGGCTTTCGGAGACGCAGCTGGCAGCGTTTCGAGAGCAGCTTGCGGCGGAACCAATCGAGTACGACGGGTTGGCTGCCGAGTACGACGCCGACGAGGACAGCTATCATATCGAGACGCCCGGCCGACAGACCACGCTCACCGCCGACGAACTCAGCACGGTCGACGCCGAGAGGGCAGCCTACATTTCGAACTGGTATTTCTACACCCAGGCGGTCGGGGGTGAGGTCACCCAGGCGTTCTGCCGGTGGCTCGAACTGGCCGACGACCGCCCGGTTCCGGATCGCTACGACGCCCTCGACTCCGGGATCGACCGCGAGTGGGGACAGCTCTCGATTACGACGACCCTGGCCGACGAGGGGGCTCGTCGCTACGAGATCCGCCATGTCGACGACAGCGATGCTGACGCCGACGCGCTGACAACGCACACGGATCCGTTCGACGCCCGCGATATCGGGACGCTCGATGCAACGGGTCGCTACCGCCCGCTCCAAACCGCGCCCTCGCTCGACTCCGGCTGGATCTTTCCCGAACTGACCGCAAGCGAGGTGTACGAAGCCGTCGAGGCGTTTTATTCGGCAACGGTCGTCAACTGGCACCGCGAGCAGCGCGGCGAGCTGGATATCGACCACTGGCGGGACGAACAGGATCGCCAGAGCGGGATCTACAATCTGATCACCGTGCTGCCGGACGAGGCCGTCGAGTGGGCGGCTGCGGCCTGTTGTGACGACTCCCAGTGTCTCAAGCGACGCGAGTGGGAGCTGTCGGAAGACGAGCCGCTGGATGCCGATGGCGGCGACGGCGTCTTCCCCTGTCGGGAACCCTGCTCGATGGTCGTCGCCGCGGGCCGTGAGTGGGCTAAACTCGAACGGGAGGAGAGTCGGAGCTACGAGTTTGAGCTCACGCCGAGCGAGAAGGAACAGATCGAGGCGATCATCGATGCGGTTGCGGACGACGAGATCGACGAGATCCGAGAGGCCGATATCGGGAACGGAGCCAACCGGTGGCGGGCGCGGTATCTCCGGGAAAAACGGTTCGACGACGATGGACACCTCTCGGGGACACCGACCCATCCCGACGGCGACGATGACGACAGCGAATGAGAACTCAGGCGCGCACAGCGAGGCCGACGGCGACGACGACGCCGAGTAAGACGACACCCGCGCCGGCGATGACGACCCCGCTTTCCAGCGTTGCGGCGATCACAACCGCCAGCAACACCGCGATCAGTCCAAAGGCAACCACGAGCCCGGCCCCGCTGTCGGCGAGGGCCGCGCCGATCTGCTCGGCGGTGGTCGGTTCCGCGGGGGGATCACGTTGAGGTTTCGCCAGCGACTCGTCGACGGTGACGCGTTTGGGATCTTCCTCCGGCGGCTGGATCGTGACCGTCGTGTAGGCGACCTCGGATCCGTACCCCGTGGCGATCTTGAGCCGACCGGTGACCGCCGTCGTTCGTGGGTTGATCCCGACCCCGACCGGGCGCGAGCCGTTGGGCTCAACGTAGTGGTTGGTGGCCCGGATGTCGGCGACCGTTGACAGCGTCTCATCGAGGTTGAGATGGACATGCACGGCCTCGCCGTCGTTGTCCAACACCACATCGAAGGGTTCGCTCGTCTCGAAGCTGGTGGGCGCGGCGATCGAGTGGAGCCCGTCCTCGTTGAGCGACACTGTCAGTTGCGACACGGTTGGGAATCGACCCCACAGACCAAAAAGCTACAGGTGCGTGGGTTAGGCCGCGGCCTCGTCCCGCATATCCGGCGGCAACAGGTTCGGAATCCCGTCCTCGATGGGGTAGGCCTCGCCACACTCCGTACAGGTGAGCGTTCCCTCGATGATCTCCTCGTCGTCTTTTGTTTCGACCGTCAGCTCCAGGTCGTGTTTATCCACCGGACAACAGAGGATATCCATGAGCGACTCCTTCATTATCGCTTTGTGGGGTCGGAATCGACAAAAGCCTACGGGTTCACTCCCAGCCACCCCAGCCGATCGGCCGATCACCGGTCGCTGTAGGCTTTCAACACGAGGTCGATTCGGTTGGCGAGGACGTCCATCTCGCCGGTTGCGTGGTCGCCTTTGTAGACAAACTCGGTGACGCCGGCCCGGATCGCGTCGCTGGCGATCGGTTCGAGCTCTCTGCCCGTGAGAATGATGATCGGGATCTCCGGCTCCTCGTTGCGGCCGTTGATCGAGGCGGCGAGCTTGACCCCGTTTGTCTCCGGCAGTTCGTAGTTTGTGACGATACATTCGATGTCGTCGTACTCCGTGAGCGCTGTGCGAACGTCATCGGCTGTATCGACGGTCGTCACGTAGAAGTCATGAACCTCCTCCAGCGTCTCGGCGACCCGGGTCGCCATGAACTCGCTGTCCTCGACGAGGAGCACATGCGGTGCTGCCATTATTATCGACTCTGGTTGCTACTGATTAATAATTGTATGTTTATTCTATCCGTTCTGTGACAGCACAAGCGACCGCAATCCCCGTGCTGTCGCTTCAATATGGGAGCTTCTGTAAGTTTACTATCACAACTCGTGCCGGGGGTTCCGCGACACACTGATTACTCGTAGGGGTAGCGTTTGATCGCCCCGCAGTTACAGCTGATTGCGACGTGGCCGTCCCGCAGTCGGACGCGGGCGTTGACGCCGGGCCGGAGCGCGACATCACACCGCGGACACGTAAACCGCTTGAACGCCCGCGGCAGGCCACAGCGGTTCCGCTCGGCGATCCGGCGGGCCAGCCGAACGTACTCCCGGGAGCGCTCGAACTCGCCGTCGGCGGTCGCCTGCTTGGCGAGGGCGAACAGTCGCTCGATGCGCTCGGCGGCGATACTCACTGTGTGTTTCTCGCGGCCGAGCGGATGTTAGGTGTTGCGACCCACTGTTGGATGGTGTTGTCGCGCCAGAAAATACGGCTGCCAGCAGCTCAGTCTTCGAGCGCGTCGGCGATCCGGCGGAGCTCGCGGTTGGCGTCCCGCACCTCATCGCGGAGCTGGCGGATCTCACGGACGAGCTGTTCGTTGTCGTTCGACGACTCCTCGCCGCTACCCATCCCCGGCGGGCCGCCGCCCATGCCGCCCGGGCCGCCACCGCCGCCCATCATCCCGCTCATCATCTGGGCGAAGGGGTTGCCGCCACCGCCGCCACCCATCCCGCCGGGCGCGCCGGTGCCGCCGCCCATCATCTCCTCGGGGCTTGGGCGGCCTTCCTCGCCTTCCTCGCGTTCCTGCTCGCGTTTCTCGCGGATCTCCTCGACACGCTCGCGGAAGGATTTCTCCTCGCCGTCGCTTTCGCCCTCACCGTTGTCGGTGGCTTCCGATTCCTCGGCGTCCGGCGTGGATTCCTCGTCGTCTGTCATGGCTCCGCGTTCGACCGGGGGACGGAAAACGGTTGTTGGTTCGGGCTAGACGTGTTCGGCTGTGTGGGTTGATTCGTCAGAATCACGGACATAACCGCATAGAAAGCCCTCGACGCTCTCGACTCCCGGGACTCGCTGCGCTCCTCGTTCGCTTCGCTCACTGCGGTGCTTGCGTCGTCCGGGTTCGTCGGGAGCGTCTCGCCCTTTCAGTCCGCCAGGCCGTGGTTTGGTCGGCCGGCCGACCCACCTGTTTGCCTGCCGTCTCTCTGCGTCGGCAACGGTAGCGACTTACGCGGAGTAGTAGTATTCGCCGTCGCGTTTCTGCTGGCTGTCCTTCTGGCTGCCCGGTTTGTTGATCCGGGGCCGACCCGTGCCTTCGTCGCGGCGGAACGTGATATCGAGGTCAGCCAGAAAGTCGTTCATGCCGGCGCGCATCTCCTGTGGCTCGGTGGCGTGGCCGTGTTTGGCCGGCTCGCCGTCGAAGACCATCAACCGGTCGGCCAGCAGATCGATCATGTAGATGTCGTGGTCGATGACGAGCGCGGTCGCGTCGTGGTTTTCCGCATACCGGCGGATCGCCGAGGTAGCCTGGACGCGCTGTTCGACATCGAGGTGGGCGGATGGCTCGTCAAGCACGTAGAGGTCGGCGGGCTCCGAGAGACAGGCCGCGATGGCGACGCGCTGGCGTTCCCCACCCGAGAGATCGGTGAGCTGCTGTTCCATGATCGGATCGAGCTGGAGCGGCTGGGCGACTTCAGTGTTCCAGTAGGAGGTGCCGAACTCGTCGGTGATCGACGAGAGGAAGCTATCGACGCGCATTGGCTGGTCGATCTCGATGTACTGCGGCTTGTAGGAGATCTCAAGATCGAAATCAAGCTCACCGTCGTCGGGGTCGATGTTGCCGGCAAACAGCTTGGCGAGCGTCGATTTCCCGATCCCGTTGGGGCCGACAACGCCCAGTACTTCACCCTCGTGGATCATGCCGGCATCGACATCGAGTGCGAACTCGCCGTCGCCGTAGGACTTGCTGAGTTCGGGGTATTCGACCAGCGGCGTGCCGCGGCTCGTCTCCCGGGGGGCGTGTTCCTCGAAGGTGATCGACTCCGGCCGGATGCGCATGTTCTCGTTGTTGAGGTAGCCCTCCAGATACTCGTTGATCCCGTTGCGGACGGATTTCGGATCGGTCATCACGCCGAAGACGCCGGGTTCACCGTAGGCGACGTGGAGTGTGTCCGCAAGGAGGTCGAGAATCGCAAGGTCGTGTTCGACGACGAGCATCGACCGATCGGCCTCGGGGTCGTCGGCGAGTTCGCGGATGAGCCGGGCGACGACCATCCGCTGGCCGATGTCGAGATACGGCGTGATCTCATCGAGGAAGTAGAAGTCGGCGTCCCGTGCGAGCGTCGCCGCGATGGCGACCCGCTGGAGTTCGCCGCCACTGATCGAGTCGATAGGTTGATCCATGATCGGCTGGATCGAGAGTCGTTCGACTAGTTCGTCGAGCACACCACGTTCGTCGGTCTGCTCAAGCAGTTCGCGGGTGTTGCCGTCGAACTGCTTGGGGATCTGGTCGACGTACTGCGGTTTGCGGGCGACGGTGATATCGTCGTCCATCAGCTGTGTGATGTAGTTTTGGAGCTCGGAGCCGCGGTAGCGATCCAAGACGGCCTCCCACTCGGCGTCGCCGTCGAACTCGCCGAGATTGGGGACGAGCTCGCCGGCCAACGCCTTGACAGCGGTCGATTTCCCGATCCCGTTGGGGCCGAGGATGCCGGTGACGTTGCCCGGTGCGGGAACCGGCAGCCCATACAGCGCGAAGGCGTTGTCGCCGTAGCGGTGGGTCGGCTCGTCGTCGAGTTCCTGGGGAAGGTTGATGATCTCGATGGCGTCGAAGGGGCATTTCTCGACACAGATGCCGCAGGTCTCGCCGAGACAGAGTTCCTCGGAGATGCTGATCTGGTCGGGGTCGCCCTCATAGCGGTCGTCGTCCGCGAACCGCTCCTCGCGGGTGATGATGCACTCCTCGCCCGTCCGGTTCGGCGGACAAAAGTTTGCACACTCGTAGTTACAGCGATCGGGCTGACAGCGGTCGAGATCGACAACCGCGATGCTGTCGTCGGCCATCTACGCTCCCACCGCCGACGTGAGCAACACCGTGTAGGTGATAAACCAGAGACAGAACGTCATAAACGCGATATAGAGGTTGTCTTTGATCCCGAAGTCGCTGATATCGACGCCGACGACCTTGAGAATCGGGAACTGGATCAGGATCGCCGTTGCCACGAGGAGTGCCTGCCCCGTGCCGATCGCGTCGGCGGCCGTGGTGCCGAAGATCGTTGCCGATCCGAGTGCGGCCCCCAGCCCGGCCAGACAGGCGACCGTCGTGACCGTCACCCCCCGCATGTGATCGGAGAGCCCGGTCGTTGTGTCAGTAGCCATACCCACCGTTCCGAGAGCCGTCATCAAAAGGAGTTCGCTTGGGCCTGAGCACTGTCGCCGGCGATGCGGCCGATAAATTGGCGGTGTGTCGGTCGATTACGGTGTTGCCACGACGCGGCACCTCCCGCAGCAGTCGGCTCAGGAATCGGGCTCTTCGACCGCGTTGTCGTCGTCGACACGGTCGAGATATCGTTTCAGAAACTCCGTCTCCGAGAGGCCATCGCCCTCAATGTCGACCAGCAACGACTCCAGGCCCGCCCGTGGCTGGTGGGAGAGTTCCCGAAAACAGTCCTTACAGAGGTGCTCAAACTCCTTGTCATGTCGCTCCCAGCGGTTGCCGGTCTTGTCGTACTCGCGGGCGGCCGACCGCGGCACTGACTCCCCACAGGCGATACAGATGACTGTCCTGTCGTCATCGGAGCCAGCACCTAACATACAGAGCCGGTACAGGATCGATCCACTTAGCGTTTGTTTCAGTCTACCAAGAGGTACCTGGGCGGCTGACTCGGGTCGGCTGCGGTCGAGATCGCCAGTATCCCCACCACGTTGCTCACGACAGACCGACACACGGAGCGGGCGCGTTAAGTCGGTCGAACCCCTGCCTGGGGTATGAACCGCGTTGTCGCCACACCAACCATTTTGCGTCGCTGCCGGGTGACTCAGACACGATGAGCCGCGACGTGATCGAGGTTCGCGGCGCGGAAGAACACAACCTGAAAGAGCTCGATGTTGAGATCCCCCGCGAGGAGCTCACCGTCGTCACCGGGCTGTCGGGGTCGGGCAAATCCTCGCTCGCCTTCGACACGGTCTACGCCGAGGGCCAGCGACGCTACATCGAGTCGCTGTCCGCGTACGCCCGGAACTTCCTCGGGCAGATGGATAAGCCGAAGGTCGAAGCTGTCGAGGGGTTGTCGCCGGCGATCTCAATTGATCAAAAGAACGCCGCAAACAACCCCCGGTCGACGGTCGGCACGGTCACCGAACTCCACGACTACCTCCGGCTGCTGTACGCCCGCACCGGCACCCAGTACGATCCGATTACCGGCGAGGAGGTCGGCGAGCAGAGCCCCCAAGAGATGGTGCGACAACTGCTTGACTTCCCCGAGGGCACACGCGCAAAGATCGCCGCGCCGATCGTCCGCGACCAGAAGGGAGCCTTCGAGGATCGATTTGAGAACCTCGTCAGCGAGGGCTACGCCCGCGTCGAGGTTGACGGCGAGGAGTACGACCTGACGATGGAGACGCCGGACCTCGATCAGAACTACGACCACACGATCGACGTGATCGTCGACCGCGTCAAACTCGCTGACGACGCCCGCTCGCGGCTCACCGACAGCGTCGAAACCGCACTGGCGGAGGCCGACGGCGTCCTCAAGGTGATCATCCCCGATCCGCCCGAAGAGCCACCGATCGGCTCAAACACGCGCTCGACGGGCGATCTCGCCGGCGACGGCGACGACCGCCTGACCGTCGAGTTCTCCGAAACACTCGGCAACCCGAACAGCGACTTCCAGTTTTCGGAGATCGAGACGCGGTCGTTCTCGTTCAACAGCCCCTATGGGGCTTGCCCGGAGTGTGAGGGAATCGGCCAAGCGAAAGAGGTCGACGAGGATCTCGTGATTCAGGATCCGAGCAAACCACTGAAACACGTCTTCGAGGCCTGGAGCTACAACCGGTCGTACTACCGCACCCGGATCGACTCTGTCGCCGAGCACTTCGGTCTCAGCCTCGACACCCCGTGGGAGGAGATCGACGACGACATCCAGCGACAGTTCCTCTACGGCACCGACCGTCAGGTCGTCTTCGAGCGGTCGACGCGCAACGGCACCCGCCGGAAGGAAAAGCGGTTCGAGGGCGTGATCCCGAATCTGAGTCGGCGGCACGTCGAGACAGATTCCGAGGGAACCCGCGAGCACATCGAGGAGTATATGGCCGTCACCGAGTGTCCCGAGTGCGACGGCACCCGACTCAAGGAACAGTCCCGCCATGTTCTCGTTGACGGCACGTCGATCACCGAGGTCAACCAGATGTCGATCGGTGATGCGCGGCGACATTTCGAGGGCATGGAGGACAACCTCTCGGCGCGTGACCGCACCATTGCCGAGGAGATCCTCAAGGAGATCCGCGCGCGACTCGGCTTCATGGAGGAGGTTGGGCTCGAATACCTCACGCTCGACCGCGAAGCCTCGACCCTCTCCGGTGGTGAGAGCCAGCGGATTCGGCTGGCCACGCAGGTCGGTTCCGGGCTCGTCGGCGTGCTCTACGTCCTCGACGAACCCTCGATCGGGCTTCACCAGCGCGACAACGACCGTCTGCTCAACACGCTTGAAGGGCTCAAGGATCTCGGCAACACCCTCGTTGTCGTCGAACACGACGAAGAGACGATGCGGCGGGCCGACACCATCATCGACATGGGCCCCGGCCCTGGCAAGCGCGGCGGGGAGATCGTCGTCCGCGGCGATTTCGATGAGGTCTGTGCGAGCGAGGAGTCGATCACCGGCGACTATCTCGCCGGTCGCAAGGAGATCCCTGTCCCCGACGACCGCCGCGACGGCGACAGCGAACTCCGGATTCGCGGCGCGCGCCAGCACAACCTCACGGATCTCGATGTGTCGATCCCGACCGGCGTCTTCACCGCGATCACGGGCGTCTCCGGCTCCGGCAAATCGACGCTGATGCACGAGATTCTCTACAAGGGCCTCGCTCGGGAGATGAACGACAACACGAGTGTCGATCCCGGCGACCACGACGCTATCGAGGGGATCGACGAGATCGAAACCGTCCGGCTGATCGACCAGTCGCCTATCGGCCGGACGCCGCGGTCGAACCCCGCGACTTACACCGACGTCTTCGACTACATCCGCGACCTCTTCGCCGAGACAAAACTCGCCAAACAGCGCGGCTACAAGAAGGGCCGCTTCTCGTTCAACGTCAAAGGCGGCCGGTGTGAGTCCTGCGGCGGGCAGGGCACGGTCACCATCGAGATGAACTTCCTTTCTGATGTGCAGGTTCCCTGCGAGGAGTGTGACGGTGCGCGATACAACGACGAAACGCTGGACGTGACCTACAAGGACAAAACGATCGCCGACGTACTCGATATGGAGGTCGCCGAAGCCTACGAGTTCTTCGAGGCTAACACCCAGATCCGCCGCCGACTCAAACTCCTGAAGGACGTGGGTCTCGGCTACATGTCGCTCGGCCAGCCCTCGACGACGCTGTCTGGCGGCGAGGCCCAGCGCGTAAAACTCGCCGAAGAGTTGGGCAAGAAACAGACCGGCGACACGCTCTACCTGCTCGATGAGCCGACGACGGGCCTCCACAAGGAGGACGAGCGCAAACTGATCGACGTGCTCCAGCGACTCGTCGACAACGGCAACAGCGTCGTCGTCGTCGAACACGAACTCGACCTGATCAAAAACGCCGACCACATCATCGACCTCGGGCCGGAGGGCGGCGAGGGCGGCGGTGACGTTGTCGCCAGCGGGACTCCCGAATCGGTCGCCCAAACTGACGAGTCGCACACGGGACGCTACCTGCGCGACCTGCTTCCGAAAATCGACCGCGAAGGGCCGCGCTCGGATCGACGCAAACCGGCCAAGGTCGCCAGCGACGACTGATTGGCTTAGCCTTTTTTCCTCGCCCAACCAACTGCCGCCCCTGGCGGAATGAAAGGGCGAGACACGCTCGCCGAACCCGGCCGACGCAAGCACTGCAGGAGCGAACGTAGTGAGCGACGAAGCGCGCAGCGAGCGCGCGGTCGACCGAAGGGAGACCGCGACCCGCTCGAACGGCGACCGACGGGAGTCGTGAGAGTCCCGGGAGTCGAGCGTGTCGAGGGCTTTCTGGCTGTTATCGACCTCTACAACTTCTTCCCGAAAACAAACAAGCTAAACATCCAGTTCAACTAACCCACAGTAATGTACGATTTCGTCGTCGTCGGCATCGGCCCTGCCGGCGCGCGGTTCGCCCGCCGGGCCGCCGAATCGGGCTACGACGTGCTCGGCCTCGAAAAGGGCACCGTCGGCACCCCCCTCGCCTGCTCGGGCCATGTCAGCACCGACATCTGGGACTATGTCCCCGACGACGCCAAAGCCGACCTCCTGCAGAACCGCGTCTACGGCGCGAACTTTTACACCGGTGGTCCCGACAGCGACGCCAACCTGTTCTACAAAACCGACGAGATCTCGAACGTCATCGACCGCGTCGAACTCGATCGCACGCTGGCCGACTGCGCCCGCGACGCCGGCGCGGAGATCCGCGAGGGCCACACCGTCACCGGCGTCGACGAGCGCGATGATCGCGTCGTGCTCACCGTCAGCGTCGCCGACGAATCCGACCCCGTAGAAATCGAGGGCCGCATGGTCGCCGGTTGCGACGGCCCCGTCTCTCGCGTCCGCCAGGCGGTCGAACTCCCCGAACCGGAAGAAAAGCTCCACGGCGTCCTCGCCTTTACCGACGAGGAGGATCACGGCGACCACGTCGATGTCCATCTCACCGTCCCGCGATTCTTCGCGTGGCGCATCCCGCGCGGTACGGCCGGCGTCGAGTACGGGCTGGCGGCCGCGCCGGGCGAGGATGTCAACGACCGCTTCGATATCCTGACCGAGCAGTACGATGTTGACACCGATCACTTCTGCTCGGGTGCGATCCCGATCGGCCCACCCGAGACGGTCACGACCGACCGCGTGTTCCTCATCGGCGACGCCGCCGCCCAAACAAAACCGTTCACCGGCGGTGGGATTCTCTACGGGATGACCGCCGCCGACTGTGCGGCCCGGCACATCCAGCCGGATCGCCCCGACTCGCTCGGGATCTACGAGTCGGCGTGGCGCGAAACCCTCTCAAGTGAGATACGCCTCGGTCACCTGATCCGGCGTGGCTACTCGCTACCGAAACCGGTTCAGCGACTTGGCCTTCGGGCACTTTCGGGCGAGATCGGCGTCCACATGGACAAGCCGACCTCGCTGTTCTCGAAGCAACACCTCAAGCGCGTGTTTTCCTGATTTCGAATCGATTACGGCCACTCGCGGCTGTCGATGGTGTTTGCGGAACTGCTTGATGGATTTTCCCAGATGATTCGGACGGTGGTCTCATCATCGACAACGCCGTCATCATCTTCGATTGTCACGCTGTCTCCGGCTTGGATTGTTCCATGCCAATCTTCGACCGTGAAGTCATTGGCATCGTCTGCTGGGAAAGCATCCTTCCCGTCGATTAATACACTGATTGTCGAGTTATCGATACTATCACCGCTGACGTGAGTAATGGTAACTTCTTCATCATCCTCAAACTCGTAGTCGAAGGCGGCTTGCGGTGGCTGTTCGGAGACTCCACTGGCGAAATCAAGCACAACAGTCCCAAGCACCGTTGCCAGAATCACCGTCAGTGCAACCATCAGGATCACGCCGATCACCGGCGAGACGCCACGGTCGTCGGTCGAAGACGAAGGATCGACCATCGGTATCCCGCCGTGGCCCCGGCTTCGTACTTGAAGCTACGGCGCGGGCGACGCTGCCAGCCTACGCGGCGTCGACTGCTTCGTCGTCCTCAACGGCTGCCAGCTGTCGCACCGTCAACACCGGCACCGGACAGCGGCGAACGACGTTTTCGGCGACGCTGCCGAGGAGAAACCGGTTTTCGCCGTGGCGGCCGCGTGTGCCAGTGGTGACCAGATCAGCATCGATCTCCTCTGCGTAGGCGGTGATCTCTTCGGTTGGCTCACCCTCGCGGACAGCCGTCACCACGGGTTGGTCGGTTTCGGCTTCGACCGCAGCGAGGGCGTCCTCGGCGTGGGCGGTCAGCTCGGCCCGGCGGTCGGCGGCGTCATCCTCGTCGGCGTCGGTGTCGACCACCGACAGCGCGTGGACGGTCGCATCGAACCGGTCGGCGACATCGAGTGCGACGGTGACCGCCCGGCTGACGCTGTCGGAGCCGTCGGTCGCCACGACGATCGTCTCAAACATAGCCGGCGGTTCGACCGCGGCGGTCATAAATTGGTGGTGTTCGACAGCAAGCGGGGGTCGCCGACGGAAGGGAGTGTTTTTGTGGTCGCCGGGAGAGGGATGGGGTATGGCCGACCTGGATATCGAGCTCGTTGTCGTCCCGGTCGACGGGAGCCCGGCGTCGACGACCGCCGTCGAGTACGCGGTGGCGATCGCCGACCGCTACGACGCGGCCGTCCATGCTGTCTATGTCCTTGGTGAGCCGCGGGTACGCGGGCTGGCCGACGGGACGGTTACCGACGCCGAGATCGCCACTGACACCGAATCGTTCAGCGGGACGCTCGATGCGATCGCTGCCGACGCCGGGGTCGAGCTCTCGACCTCGATCACCCGTGGCTTCTCGACGGAGATCAAGACGCTCCACCCGGGCAGCGTTGTCCTCGATACGGCCGAGGAGCTTGGCGCGGATTTCGTCGTCGTTCCGCGGGAGCCAGCCGGCGACAGCGACACCGATGTGTTGGAGAAAGCCGCCGAATACGTGCTGCTGTACGCGAGTCAGCCGGTACTGTCGGTCTGAGCTAGTCGTCCTCGGCGAGCCGGATCGCCATCTCAAGCTCGAAGCTTTCGGCCCCTGTTGTCTCGAAGCCAACCTTCTCGTACAGCGAGACGGCGGCGTGGTTCCACCGCTCAACGGTGAGCCAGACGCAGTTGATCCCCTCGCTGTGGCCGTAGCCGAGCAGCGACTCGATCAGGTGGGTGCCGATCCCGGCCTCCTGGTAGTCTTGGAGGACGAAGATCGCCAACTCGTAGTCGTCGTCGCCGTCGGGGACGAGCGTCGAGTGGCCGGCGGCGGTGTCGCCGTCCCAGGCGATCAGATTGTAGCAGTCATCGGCGAGGATGCCGTCAAGCCAGGTTCGCACCCGCGACTCCCGCCCCGGGGGAATGCCTTGGGCGCGATCTGCGGGGTCGAACTCGACGTACATCTCGGCCAGCGCCTCGTACTCCGCTTCGGAGCCATCGTACGGGCGGATCTCGATGTCACGACCCTCCCGATCGGTGAAGCGAACGGGTGGCTGCTCAAACGGGCCGGACACGGTCTCGGGGAAGCGACGTTCCGAATTCATCGGACAAGAGTCACCGTGGTGTGTGCGTTGAGGACGACGAACTCAACCGTTTTGTCGATCGTGATCTTTCCCATCGGGCTCGTTTGGCCGCCGGCCAGGACGATCTCGTCGAACCCTTCGGTTTCGGCGATGTCGACGAGTTCGCTCCCCGGCTGGCCCTCAACGTGGCGTGTCGAGGCGGCGATATCGTAATCATCCAGCGTCGCTGTGACGGTCGCTTCCAGCGACTCGTCGGTGGCTGTCTCGGGGCTGCAGATGGCGACGGTTAGCTCGTCGCTCACCCGTGCCGCCCGCCGGATGGTTCGTTCGATGGCGGCCGGCGAGGCGTTTGGGCTGCCGACCCCCACGAGTACGTTCATGCAAGAGACGGTTACGGCGACTCGGTAAAAGCGTTGTCCGTCCGTGCGAGCCGGATCGGTCGTCGCTCCCCTGCCGATGCCAGCCACGACAACGTTTTTCAAGCGGCCGTTCGGAGGGGCGATATGGACGACGACGCCCCCGACGCCGCGCCCGAATCACCCCCCGGCGACGATGCGGGAGACGATGATCGCTCCGTTGGCGACGATGGCTCGGCTGCTGCTGACCGCTCCGTCGGCGACGACGGTTCTGCTGCTGACCGCTCCGTTAGCGACGATGGCTCGGCTGCTGCTGATCGCTCGGGTGCTGACGACCCCGTTGCGGATACCGGATCGATCGAGGAGGCCGACGGAACGTCCCCGACTGAGGGGAATGCGGACGCGGCTGAGACGGATATCCCGGCCGACGTGCGCAAATACGAGCGGTTTACCAAGATGGACGGCGCGCAGTACGACCGCGTCAACGAGTTCCTGCGGGATCGCACTTACATCACCGCCCGCGAGTGGGCTATCGCACGGCTCTGTGCGGATTTCCGTACCGAGACCGGCGTCGAGATGACGAAGATCGGCGAAAACCTTCCGGAGTTGGTGCCGTTCATGACTGACACCTACAGCCCACAGGCCGTCAACCAGGCTCGGTCGTCGTTTGAGGATAAGGTGACCCAAGCCGGCGCGACGTTCCTCTATGGGGCGATGTCGGGGTTTTTTACCGCTGATGAGCTCGACGACCTGATGTATGAGGTCACCGAGATCGCCAAGTTCCTTTTGGAGGTCGAAGGCGTCGACCTCGCGGTCGCCGACGAACTTGACGCCGAGGAGCGGATCTCCTCGGTGATGCGGGATGTCCGCAAACAGAGCGCGGAGCTCCGGACTGAGGAGGTTGAGTGCCCCAACTGCGGTCACACCCACACCCCTGACTCCGCCGAGTAAGGTGGGGTGAGTTTCCCGGGGCGAGTTGGTCGCAGCCGACAGTTTAATACTAATGTTAATTCGTTATAATGTATGGCCAGCAATGCGTCCCTGGATGTCCCGGACGATCAACCGCAGTCCGAGCAGACAGAGATCATCCTGCTTGATGAGGATACCGAACAGGAGATCGGTGCCGTCTCCGGCTGTTCGCCGCCGATTCCCGCCGTCGGCGACCTCGTCAGTCTCCATAACTTCCAGTTCACCGACGACGCCAATACCACGCGTCCCCGCGGCGAACAGGATATGAGTTTCCGCGTCGTCGACCGCGCGGTGCACTACTCGATTGTCGATGCCGATGCGCAGGGGCTTACCACCGAGGTGCGTCTGTACGTTGTCTCGAAGGAGGAGTGGGCTGTTCGTCGACAACGCGGGAACTGATGGCGGCGATCTGATCCGGTTGGTGGGAGTCGAACCGCTTTTGTGGCTGCTCGGCGGCGGTGGCGTATGTACCGCAAGGGCCATCTCGGCGTCTCGCTGCTTGTGTTTGCGCCGGTGGGGTACTGGCTTGTGACCGTCGGTGCCCCCGAAGCCGCGCTGTTGACGGGGGCGGTGATGTGCTGGCTCGCCATGCTGCCGGATGTCGACCACCGCCTTCCGGTGATCGAGCACCGCGGGATCACCCACCCGCTGTTGTTTGCGGCTCTCATTGCCGGCCTGTTTGGCGCGGTCGGAACCGCCCTTGCGGGTGCGTTCAGCGTTGCCGGGATGGGTCTCAGTGTCTTTGGCGTTCTGCTCGGCGTCCTCGTTGTCGGTGCCCATCTCGTCGGCGACGCACTCACACCTGCCGGCGTTCCCTTGTTGTGGCCGTTGCCACAGCACTATTCGCTGTCGGTGACGCGGGCGGACAACACGCTTGCAAACTACGGCTTGTTTGTCCTTGGGATCGCTGTGACCGGCGTGTGGCCGGTTGTTGCCGTCGGACTCGGCTGAGGAAGCGTCGCCTGCGACACAGTGTTATGAGTTCTGGTGGGATTCGATCCAGTCGGTGAGGTCGTCGCCGCTGATGAACCCCTCGGCGCGTCTTGCGGTCGGCTCACCGTCGACAAAGAGCACAAAGAGTGGCACACTCCGCACCTCAAAGCGGTCGATAAGCGGCGGATCGTCGCGCGGATTAACCGTACCGATCGGGATCGAAACCTCCCGGGCAAGATTGCTGACAACGGGCTCCATGCTCTGACAGATGCCACAGCCGTCGGTGTAAAACTCCACGAGTGCGACGCTCGGCTCCGCGATGAACGCATCGAGTTCGGCCGCACTCGTGAGTCGGGTAACCGGCGGTTTCGGCGGGGGGTCTCCGTCAGCGGACTCGGACATACCCTCCATACAACGTGTGAGCGTATAACTGTCGTGTGCTGATTGTCGATGCGTTTCATCTCCGGCGACGCTGTGCCGACATCGCTCCGGCGAGCACCAGTGCGGATGGTCCGTCGTCGACACAGGCGTGATAACGGGGATATATACGATAGCAGGGCGTATCACCCGTTACGACAGGGAGATGAGTGCCGTCGGCAACTCCACCGATTTCACAGCCAGCTTTCAGACACGATTTTACTCCAACGCCATCAGGCGGTCGGATGTCCAGAACGGCGTCTGTGAGATCGACAGCGACGGCATCTCGCTTCGGGCCGGCAGTCAAGCACTGGATATCTCTCTCGATGACGTGCGGGATCTCACCGTCGGCTCCCCGCCAGAGAAACTCAGCGACGACCTTGACCGGGTATTCGGGATCAAATTCACCCCCGGCGGAAACCCCCGGATCTGTTTTCTGGAGTACGATCCGGAGCACGCCGACATCTTTGAGTATCACCTGTTTGCGGAGATCATCAACGGGGCCGATGGGCTGGTTGAACTGGCGGCCCAGCGGGGTGGCCAACAGACTGACGCAGACACAGAGCGGGTCGAGGTCGCAATCGAACCCGAGCGCGTGGTCTTTGAGCGGGATGCAGCACCATCGAAACCGATCGCCCTTGGCGAGATCGTGAACATCAAATCCGGCAAACGAACCATCGGTGAGTCGAAACGAGATGCGATCAAGGTCGATTACATGAAATCCCAAACACGGATCACCAGCTACCTGAGCCTCATCGAGCCGCGGCTGCAACATCTGTTCAACCGGTATCTTCGGACGGAGTACGCCGAACTCGAAGCGGAGATCGATGCGACGGATGTGAGCGAAGCCGAAACCCAACTGGTCATCGGCTACTACACCACGCAGAATCTGAAACAGACCATGCAGGCACTCACCGATGGAAACACGAGCGAATTCGAGTCGATCTATGAGGACGCATTAGAGCATGGATTAGTTACCCATCCCGACGACGGCGTGGGACTGACACAGAAGGGAAAGATGCTGGCTAACACCGAACTCGCCACGGTGAATACCTAACACTTGCTCCCGCGTCGTTGCTGGCCTCGAACCCCTACATGAACTCCGTCTTCTGTGGGCCGTTCGTGATATGTACCTCGAAGGGCTGGGTACTGTGATCGTCCTGGTCGACGAGATGCCAGTAGGTCTCTGCGATCGACTCGGGATCCAGTAGTGTATCAGCATCCCGCTCGGGATCACGCGCCCGCAAATCGGGGGTATCGATCTGGCCGTCAAGGACGACGTGGGCAACGTGCACTCCTTCGGAGCCGAACTCCTGGGCGATATCCATCGCCAGCCCGCGGGCTGCGAACTTCGCCGCGGTGAATCCGATCGTTCCACCGAGACTTCGAACGGCCGATGTCGCACCGGTGAAGATGATCGTCCCACCGCCGGTCTCACGCATGTCCTCGACGGCCTCCCGCGAGCAGACGAACGCGCCACGGGCGGTGACCTCCCAGGCGGTTTCGAACTCGTCCAGTGAGATGTCGGCGAGGCCCTTCCAGGCGGCGGCACTGGCGTGGTTGACGAGGATATCCACGCGTCCGAAGGCGTCTCTGACCGTCTCGAATCCAGATTCGATGGCCGCAACGTCCTGTAGATCAGTTGGGACGGCCAGTCCCTCACCGGGATCTGGCAGGTCGTCAGCGAGTGTTTCGATATACTCCGCGCTCCGGGCGAACAGCGCGACAGTACACCCATTGGCTGCGAAGGTTCGTGCGACCGATGCACCCAGTCCCGGCCCGACACCAGCGATCACGGCTGTCTGCGCCATACGCCCCCTTGGACGCGCAACGCCAAAACACTCCGGGCGGGTGGGGCCGCAGCGTGTGTCCAGCCTCTCGATTTCGGCTGACCGCTGTCGTTATTGCTCATCGCCGCTAACATGTGGTATGCTCTGTCTGCAATTCTTCTCGTGTACCGGCTGTGAGACGGTCTATGCAGATGTCGCCGAGCCCCCGACCTGTGATCGCTGTGAGAGCGAGCAGTTTGAGACGCTTGCATCGGAGCGACAGGCGATAGCGTATTTTACCTGATCCAGGCCTTGCCCGAAACTGTCGCTCCACCACGCCACCGGGATCGAGTCTGCCAACCATCAGCACCGCCAGTATGCCACCGGCCAGCATCGGGTTCTCCGTGGCCTCCTCGTGAGGGGCAGTCTGTGACAGCCCAATTAATAACCGGCCGGACACAGGATCCCGACCCAGAAACAGCGTTTCACACCCCCATCCACGACGACCCACGCTCGGCAGTTACCCGTGGTCAGCCGGGGGCGGATGTCACCGTCTCGCTGAAGAGGCGTTCGAACAGTTTGTGTTCTGCCGCCCGCAGATGCTGTGTGAATGTGGTCTGGGTGATGTCCATCATCTCGGCGACCTCCTCACCGCTATTGGTTCGCGGCCACTCGAAGTATCCCGCAAAGTAGGCCGTTTGTGCGGCTTCACGTTGGCGATCAGTCAATGCTGATTCGAGCTGTGTTCGGAACTCAGCCTCCGTCTGAATATCCCGTTCGCGCTCGATCTTCGCCACCAGTGTTACCCCACTGTATGTCGACTGCAGCGCGTCAACGAAACTTCGAATATCGTTTGAACTGGCAAGCTGTGCGACCAACTGGCCACTCGTGCCGGTGATCGACAGCGACTCAATGCTCGCGCCATACTGCGCCAGCGTGGCGACGATCGCCGCACCGTCGTCGACCAGCCAAAACAGATGACAGTCATCGTTCGTACAGACGTGTTGGATCGTCTCAATGTGGGTCGCCTCATCCGCGTACTCACTGACCGCTTCAGGTGTCGCCCCGGTGACCGCGATATACTGGCGTCGTTGCCCGTCGGCGTCGGCAGCGATATGCTCCACCTCGACGGTACAATCTAGCTGTGCCGCAAGGGTCGCCAGCGGCTCGGTAACTTCGCTCAGCCGAAAGGTAAGCTCGGTCATTGTGTCCGAGGTCAGTGTCTGTTTTTGCTCCGCAGCGTTGATCGCGTCGGCAACAGTCTGACCGAGTTCGACGAAGAGTTGGGCCGGCAGCAGCTCAGCCGTTTCGGCGTCGGCTGTTTCGATGACGAGCACGCCATACTCGGCGTCGTGGTAGACCAACGGGACGACGATCGCATGCGTTTCGACAGCGGTGGTCTCGGAGTGGTGTGCGACCGGCGCGACAACTGCTGTCTCGGTTTCGAGGGCCTCGTCCACCGGTGTCGACGATGGTGTACACAGGGCTTCGATATGATCCGCCAGTGTGGTTTTGTCGGTTCCGGCCCACGCCCGCGGTGAGACTGTTCCATCGACAACCCCTCGGTCGGCGATCCATGCCGCAGTAAATCGGTCTCCGTCAACAAACTGCTCACAGACGGCGTGTTCGATCTCTTCGCGCGTTGCCGCTGAGAAGATCTCCCGATTAATGTCACGTAACAGTTCGTTCGTGGTGTTTAGCAGTTCTAACCGGTCGTTCTGTTCGGCGATCCGAACCTCCCGCTGTTTTCGGTCTGTGATGTCTCGCTCAACGGCAACATAGTGCTCGATCGTTCCCTCATCATCGGTGATGGGAGCGATCGTGGTATCGGCCCAACACCGCTCGCCGGATTTTCGTCGGTTGGTGAGCTCACCATCCCACACCTCCCCGGAAGAGATCTGTGTCCACAACTCCGCATAGAAGGCCTCATCGTGCTCGTCAGACTGCCAGAGTCGGGGGTTCTCGCCGATCACCTCATCGGGCGTATACCCCGTGACCGACTCAACAGCCGGATTGGCGTACTCGATCGTCCCGTCGGGGTCAGTGAAGAAGATCGCGTGTCCGGCGTGTTCGATCGCCTTTCGAAACCGCCGAAGGCGATCGTTGGCCTGCTGCAGCTCTCGTTTGATCGTCGTTTCCTCGTCGACATATGTTGAGAGGTAGTAGACAGTCAGCACCGCGAGGACGCTCACAACCAATCCGGGAAGCTCCTCAACGCCGGTTCGACCGGTTTGCATTGTCAACAACTGGCGGAGCGCCATGAATGACAACATGAGTGTCAGAAAGCCAAACCGCCGGTCGTTGCTCCGCGAGAGCAACAGCAACGAGTAGCCGGCCCCGAGTAGTCGCAGCGCGACCGAGACAACCAGAATCAGGTTCATCGCTGCCCTCCCGGTTGCCTCTGTGTCTCTCGACCGATCCCACTGCCTGTTTGTCGGTACAACCAGTCCATATGCGGGCGTTGCGTGTCATCCGTGATAAACAACCGTGCTCATCGCCCGCTTGGTGGGCGCGACCGACACACCGCCTGTAATCGGGGATTGACCCGCGTCCCAAACAGTATTGGTACCCCCATTATCGGGCTATCAGCCGGCTCTCGGTGGGGCAAACAGTATTGGTACAACTCTCACAACGGGTGTCGCCGTACATCTATGTGTATGATCGACGAACTGAAACGGTTCATTTGGGGCCGACCGACGAGGTGGAACGATGAGTAGCGCGGATAGTGAGGTGTTTCCGGGCGTTCCAAACGTCGGCCGCGAGGAGCTTGATGCGATGGTCGACGCCGAGACCCCCGACCCACGCGAGGAGCTCGCTAAGGTTGACGCCGACACCGACCTCGGGATCGAGATGGCCGAGGACGCAAAGCGCGTCTCACGCGGGGAGCTCTCAGCCGACGACTACTGGGCCAAACACGACACGGCTGCGGCCGCCGAGTTCGGTGACGCCTATCGTGAGACGCCGAATCCGGCAGTCGATGCTGGCGACCAGACTATCTCGACGGACACCGCCGAGTCACTGCAGTGTACCGTTGGCTCGATTGACTCGGTCGCCGCCGAGACGGCCCAAACCGACGACGGTGAGGGTGGCATCGGTGCGGGCGACGAGAAGTGGGGGATGGTGATCGACCTCCAGAAGTGTGTGGGCTGTGACTCCTGTACGGTCGCCTGCAAGGCGGAAAATCGGACGCCACCGGGCGTTTCCTACAACGTCGTGATGGAGGAAGAACACGGTGAGTTCCCCAATACGACCCGGACGAACGTCCCCAAACCCTGCATGCAGTGTGAGAACCCACCCTGCGTGCAGGTGTGTCCGGTCTCGGCGACCTACAAGATGGACGACGGCGTCGTCAATATCGACTACGATCGCTGTATCGGCTGTCGGTACTGTATGATCGCCTGCCCGTACGGCTCGCGGCATTTCGATTTCGGCGAGAGCTACGACGACGAGGTTGATGAGGCCGGCGAGATCACCAGCCCCGAGTACGGCGTCGATCGCGGCAAACGCGAGGAGAACAAATCACCCATCGGCAACGTCCGGAAATGCAGTTACTGCACCCACCGGCTCGAGCGCGGCGAGGAGCCAGCCTGCGTTGAGACCTGCATTGGTGACGCTCGAAATATGGGCGATCTTGACGATCCCGACAGTGAGGTCGCCGAGATGGCCGACTCGGATCGGGCGTTCCAACTGAAAGAAGACGAGGGAACCGACCCCAACATGTACTACCTCAAATAGACCAATGGCAACACACACACCACCAGCAGGCGCTGATCTCGGCTTCGAGAGCGACCGGCTTCGCCGCGTCTGGTACGGGTTTATCGCCGTGTTACTGGCAGCCGGCGCGGTCGCACTGTATGTGCGACTCACACAGGGGCTTACGAGCACCAATCTGACAAGCATCGTCCCTTGGGGCGCGTGGGTCGCCTTCTATATCTACTTTGTTGGGCTCTCAGCCGGCGCGTTCCTTGTCAGTACGCTTGACACCGTCTTTGGGCTCCCAGGGCTTGATCGGATCAGTCGTGATGCCCTGTTTGTCTCACTCGTTAGCATGGCCGTTGCCCTGTTGTTCATCTGGGTTGACCTCGGTCGGATGGATCGGATGTTCTTCCCGTTCATCTGGCGGCAGTTCAGCTCCGCGCTGTCGTGGGAAATCCACGCCTACGTGTTGTATATGGGCGTTATCGGCAGCAGCCTGTATTTCTCGATGCGGGCGGATCTGGCCCGGCTTGCCGCCCACAGCTCTGGGCTCCGCGAGCGGATCTACACGCTCCTGACGCTGCGCCGTGATGAGACAACAGCCGCTGCCGAGCGGGTTGATCGCCGCTGGCTCAAACGGATCGGGATCGCTGGCATCCCGCTCTCACTGTTTTTCGTTGTTGGTGGCGAAGGGGTGCTCTTTGCGGTCGCCTCAGCCCGCCCCTACTGGAACAGTGGCCTCTTCCCGGTGATATTCGTCGTCTCGGCCTTGCTGGCCGGCACCGCGTTTATGCTGTTGCTGTACGTGCTTCGAACGCGACTGCTCGACGGCGCGACAATCGACCGCGACCTGGTCGATCGGATGGGAACGCTGCTTATCGGGCTCATCATCGCCGATATCGCCATTACGGCGATCGAGCTCCTGATCTCAGTTGTCAGCTTCCATGCTGAGGTGATCGAAACATGGCAGGTTATCATGTTCGGTGAGATGTCGTGGTCGTTCTGGTGGTTCATGATCGGGGCTGCGTGGGTGTTCCCCCTGGTTTTGTTAACAAACGAATCGTGGCGGCGACAGCCGTCGGTCGCGGTTGTTGCCGCGCTGAGCATCGCCATGGGTGTCGTCGGGGTGCGGTTCAATCTCGTCGTGCCGGCCCAGATCCTTCCGGTACTGGAGGGCCTCCCGCATGGATCGTACTTCCCAACAGCGGTCGAATGGGTCTCAAGTTTCGGGATCATGGGTGTCGGACTGCTCCTGTATACGATCGGCGCGGAGATCCTCCCGTTGACACCACTACCTGAAACTGAGAGTGATACACAATGAGTGCTGATAAATCAGACGACGACGGCGTCTCCATTTCACGCCGTGATCTCGTCAAGGCGGTTGGTAGTATCGCTGGTATCGCGGCCGCGAGCAACGTGGCTGTTGATGCAGATGTAGAGAACTTCTGGACAGACAACGCCCAACATTACGTCGGCGACGAGTACGGTGAGTACGGCGCAAGCGACGTGATCCATACGACCTGTGGCCAGTGTAACAGCTTCTGTCCGGTCAAGGTGCGACTCGCAGACACCAGCGGCACCGGCGAGTATAGCTCGCTGATTCGCAAGCTAGCGGGCAACCCATACTCGTTCCTTACCACCGAGCCGTTCGGGCAGGTGCCCTACAACAGCGACCCTGAAGATGTCGCCATGGGCGATCTGGAGGGCTCCGGCGATGTTGACACTGACCGCTGGTCGCTGTCCGGCGGACGCATCTGCCTGAAGGGACAGGCGGGTATCCAAACAGCCTTCGACAGCTACCGCGTCCGCAAACCGATGAAACGCGTCGGGCCTCGCGGCTCCGGCGAGTGGGAAACAATCTCGTGGGAGCAGGCTATCGAGGAGATCGTCGACGGCGACGACGACCTCGGTCATCCCGGCCTGCGCGAGATGTGGGCGCATGCCCCCAAAGATGCGGTAATGAGCGACTGGGCGGCCGTCCAAGACGGTGCAATGGCAAAGTCGGCCTTCGACGACAAGTGGGACGACAAGCTCATTGACACAGATCACCCCGATCTGGGCCCGAAAGCAAACCAGATCGTCGATATCGGTGGGTTCCGTCGAAACTTCATCCGGACGCGACTCTGGAAACAGGGATTGGGCTCAACCAATAGTTTCCACCATGCCGGAACCTGTGGGCTTTCGAGTGTGATCGGGAACGTCCGATCGTACAACGCCCCGAAGAAACGCCAGTACCCCGACATCGACGAGGCCGAATACATCCTCGTGTGGGGGACGAATCCGATGGTCGCCAACAAGGGGCCGACGTGGCTCGCACCCAAACTGACCAATGCGATCCAAGACGGCCTCCGGATGGATGTTGTCGACCCTCGGCTTTCGAAGACCGCCGAGAAAGCCGAGACGTGGGTGCCGGTCGACCCCGGTGCCGACGGTGCCCTCGCCATGGGGATGGCCCGGTGGATTATCGACAACGACCGCCATGACCTGTCGTACCTCCAAAACCCATCGCAGGCGGCCGCCGGCACCGATAACGAGCCGACTTGGAGCGACGCGACGCACCTCGTGATGGTTGAAAAAGACAGCGGCCCGAAAGCGACGGCGGCCGATCTCGGGCTCGTTGCACCGGGTGCCGAGACCGCCGATGATTTCGTCGTTGTCGACGCCGCCTCAGGTGATCCACGCCCGGCCAGCGAGGTTGACACGGCGGTACTCGATGTCGATGTGACGGTCAACGGCACACGCGTCGAAAGCGTCTGGAGTCAGTATCGCGACCGCGTGTTCGAACACACCGTCGAGGAATACGCCGAGATGGCGGGTGTCTCGACTGAGACCATCAGCGAGATCGCCGACGAGTTCACCAGCCACGGGAAACGGGCGGCGATCATGCAGTATCGCGGCTCGGCCAAACACACCAACGGCTTCCACAACACCCGCGCTATCGCGACCCTTCAGCATCTCATCGGCAACTACGACTGGAAGGGTGGCCAGATCACCCCCTACGCGGGGTATAACACGATGTCGGGGCGCTATCAGTTAGGCAGCGTGCCCGATGCCAACGGCTCATGGGGCATCCCTCTGACACGCGGCGGTGTCAACTATGAGGACACCACACTGTTCGATCGCGACGACGGCTATCCGGCAAAACGGCCGTGGTTCCCTGTCTCACCGGCCCAGCAAACCCAGGAGATCTACGGGAGTGCCGCCGACGAGTATCCGTATGGGATCAACGCCCTGTTCATCAGGCCATACTCAAACAACCATGTGATGGCCGTTGCTGGCGGCGACCAGATCCCTGAGATACTACAGGACACCGAGACGATCCCGCTTGTGGTCGCCTCAGACACGGTCATCGGCGAAACCAGCAAACACGCCGACTACATCCTCCCCGAGCCGACCTACCTTGAGCGCTGGGAGAACTTCGGCACCTACCCGAACAAGCGGCTGGCCGACGAGAAGATCAGCCAACCCGCCGTCTCGGTCGTCCCTGATGCCCGGCCGTTTGAGGACGTGCTTATCGACATCTGGAAGGAACTGGATCTTCCCGGTGTCGGTGAGGCGTCGATCCCCGACGGCGACGGCGAACTGTGGCCGCTCGAACAGGCAGAAGACTTCTATCTCAAGCTGGCGGCCAACATCGCCTACTCGCGGGAGCCGGTGGCTGACGCTACCACCGACGAACAGGCCGTGTTTCGCGAGAGCCACGAGAAGGGGCTTGGCGACGCCTTCGATCTCGACCGCTGGAAACAAGCCGTCACGGACGACGAGTGGCTGAAGGTTGTGACGATCCTCAACCGCGGCGGGCGGTTTGAGGAGCCGGCCGAGGATTATGAGACTGCGTTCCGCCAGCAGGGCCACGACTACGATTACGCCGGGCGACGCGACGATACCAACGCCTACGATGGCGACCATCTGGAGTACAAGCTTGGCGCGCGGGTGAACTTCTACAGTGATGCCACGGCGACAGGCAAACACTCCTTTACCGGCGAGCGGTTCGATCCGCTGCCGAAGGTCGACGACGTGACACATTACAACGGCGATGTCCAGGCGGCTGTGCGCAGCGACGACGACCCCGATCGTCCACTGCGATTGATCAACTGGAAACCACGCACACAGGGCATGCACCGCACGCAGAACAGTCCGTGGCTCCGAGAGACCCAACCAGAAAACCCCCTGTGGATCAACCCTGACGACGCTGCACAACGTGGCATCGAGAGCGGCGATGAGATCACAATCGACGCTGGTCGCCGCCGTGTCGACGGTATCGCACGGGTCACTGGCGGCATCCGTCCCGGTGTCGTCGGTGCGGCGTGGGGGTGGGGACGAAGTGGCGATGGGGCAGCAGCACAGACTGTTGATGGCGACACCCAAGACGCAGCCGAGGACGATGGCCACACCCCCTACAAGTTTGACCACCCGACGCGTGACGACGCGGGCATTGCAAAAGGGAGGGATGCCGGCTTTGCGATCAATCACATCCAGCCGCTCGATAACGAACTCGGCGATACGGGCCTGTCGGATATCGTTGGTGGAAGCAACGGACAGTATGATGCTTTCGTCGAGGTTGAACGGCGGTGAGTCAGATGTCCGCTCACAATCCTGATGACCTCGATGCTGCGGATCCGCCTGCCGACGACCCCGACGCCGGTACGATGGCCGCTGCCCGCGGGCGCACCTACGCCCTGTTAGCAGCAACCTTTGATGGTGACATCGACCAGGTGGCAACAGCGCTTGCCGACAACACGTTCGCTGACCTTGCGGCGGTGCTCCCGGTGGATCTCAACACGGAGCCGCTCGTGCGTGACGACCCCGACGAGCGGGCGCTGAAGATCGGGTATGACAATCTGTTCGTTGTTCCCGGTGAGCATTACGTCCCGCCGTTTGCCTCCGGGCATGCGACCGATCCAAGCGAAGAGTTCGAATCGGATTCACCGTACCACACGGCCGGCGATTCCGGTGAATTGCTGGGTGATCCGGCCGCCAGAATGACTCAACTGTACGATGTGGCCGGCTTCGAACCCGACCGTGGCGATGGGATCCCAGACCATGTGGCAGCCTGCTTCGAGTTTATGGGCGCGCTCTGTCTGCAGGAGGCACGGCTCACCGATGATCCGACCGCTGTCGACCGGCTTGCTACCATCCACGAGTTGCAGGCATCGACGCTTGCCACACTCGGCTGGCTCGATCAGTTTGAGGCGGCCGTCGCAAACGAGGACACCGTTGAGGGTGTCTTCGCCGGCATCACTCGACTCGCCCGGACGTTTACCGCATGGGACGCTCGCGATGGTGTTCAAACCGCGGTACCGACTACCGACCAAGACACAGATACCACTTCACAATGACAACCGATATCGATGCCTCTGACCTGCGTGATCGCCTCCGTGCCGTCGATGATCCGGCACTTGGAACTGATATTGTTACCGCTGGCGTCCTGCTTGATGTGACAATTACTGACGACACCGCTGAGATCGAACTCGCTCTTGGCGCGCCGCACGCACCGGACGAGGCCGAAATCGCTGACCACATCCGCGATGTCGTCGCTGAAACCGGATTAACGTGTGAACTGTCCGCGAACGTTCCGCTCATCGACGACCACGAAACGAGCGTCATGCCCGGCGTCCGAAATGTCATCGTGGTTGCCTCCGGCAAAGGCGGTGTCGGCAAAAGCACGGTCGCTGTGAACCTGGCCGCCGGATTAGCTGAGCGTGGTGCCGACGTTGGGCTCTTCGACGCTGATGTGTATGGGCCGAATGTCCCGCAGATGCTCGGCTCCGAGGCTGAACCTGAGGTGACCACTGTCAACGGCGAAGACCGGATCGAACCTCCAACAGCTCACGGACTTGAACTCATGAGCGTCGGCCTGATGATCGAGGAGGACGACCCGGTTGTCTGGCGCGGCCCAGTCGCCCAAAACACGCTCACAAACCTGTTCGAGGATGTCTCGTGGGGTGGTCTCGACTACCTCATTGTTGACCTGCCGCCGGGCACCGGCGATGTTCAGCTAACCATCCTGCAAAATCTACCGGTCACCGGGACAGTAGTTGTCACGACGCCGCAGTCGGTGGCGGTCGACGACGCTCGCCGCGGCGTTGAGATGTTCGCCGAATATGGCACAAACGTGTTGGGCGTCGTCGAAAACATGAGCGGATTTGTCTGTCCTGACTGTGGGAATCAGCATGATATCTTCGGCGACGACGGCGGGCAGTCACTGGCTGCGGCTGTGGACGTACCCTATCTTGGGTCGCTCCCATTGGATCCGGCGGTTCGGATGGGTGGTGACGAGGGGAACCCGATTGTTCGTCGTGAGAACAACGACACCGCCGAGGCCTTCACATCCCTTGCGGGAACGGTCGCAAACAAGGTTGGGATTCTGCGCCGGCACCACCACCAACAGCAGGCTGCCGCCTCGGAGTAAACCTGCGTTTTCGTCGCGGGCACATTTTGCTGTCAGTGCGTGGCCGGCGAGAGTGAAAACCGATCAGACCGGTTCGATGTTCAAAGAGCGGAACGACGACCGCTAGAATCGCTGCTATCCGTGCGTACGTGATCCGCGCCGTGAACGGCACGGAGGATGTCACCGCCCAACTAGCCCGTCCGACCCCAACCGATTTATCCTGTGCCATACAATATTACCCATGCGACTCCCAGAAACGCGCGACCTTTTTGCGCAACAACTTCAGTTCCCCGTGACACGATCGACGGTGTTAGACACTGTTGGCGACACTGTGCTGCACGCACCAAGCGGGGAAAATAAGACGATCGGCGATGTGATTCAGCGTTGCGAAATCGATGAGTTTGAGTCAGCCGACAGCCTGTATGATAGTCTGATGACATTCGTTGGCGATGAGTTCATCGGGCGCAAATTCTACGACGACCGAGGTGGCGTCGGACCGTCACAGGATGACGACCAGGAGGTGAATTTCTGATGAGCGTTACGCTCGTTTCCGGGGTCACTGGCGTTGGCCTCTCCAGTGTCTGTCAGGCCGTTCGCGGCAAGCTTGCCGGTAATTACAAACTACTCAATTTCGGCGATGTGATGCTTGAGCAAGCCGCAACCGCCGGGATAACGACCGACCGAAGTGAACTGGCGACGCTGTCACAAACACAGACACGCCGACTCCAACGGCGGGCGGGTGAATTCATCGCGGATGAGGCCACCCAGACGAACGTCATTCTATCGACGCATTTGGCGGTTGAAACTGAGAGTGGCTACGTGCAAGGACTGCCCGATGAGGTGCTGGACGATATCGCTCCGAATGCGTTTATTCTGGTCGAGGCCGACCCGGAAACGATTCTGGATCGCCGTACCGACGCTGAAGCAGCGACCGCAACTGCCACCGAGCGCAAGATCGCGTTCGAACAACATTTGAACCGATCAGCCGCGCTCCAGTACGCACGCGATCAGGACGCACCGGTGCAGTTCTTGGAGAATGAAGGGAGTATCGCGGACGCAGCCGACCGGTTAGCAGCTAACCTGTGATATCCCTCCCGCGTTGCACAGGGTTCCAACGTCTCGTCGGGCTGAACCCTGATACGACGCTCCCATATCGGAGAGGGTATCTCTCCCACCCCTAAATCTACCAAAATATGATATATCGGCGTTGATACTCGACGATTATACCCAGATAGCCAAACGAAACAGAACAGATGAATTAGAGCCATCGACAATAGTAACAAATTGACAAACAGGGGCGGTGTGTGGCTGTGTTCGTTGAGCCCGAGTTTCGAGATGGTAAACAGCGTTCGTTCGCGGTCGTTATAGAAAGGCAAGGTGAATACACCCGCCTTACCGTGAGGAACGAGCGTTACGACCGCCCCGGTCGGAACCGAGTGACGAACAGGCGGGTGATGAAACCGACACGAGCAGGCAACATCCACACCACGATAGCATAGCCGGATATTCCACAGTATTTAATAATTGGGTTTTCATAACAATATACACTGGATGCAGGCCACCCGCCGAACACATGTCTGTCGCATCACAAACCACACGCAGGTAGCTGATGCACTCGACAGACACGGCTGGTCTGCATCTAAACTCTGGAACGTCGCCAATTACTACGCCCAACAACAGTGGGACGAAACCGGGGAAATTCCCGATGAAAGCGAACTCAAACACGAACTGAAAACCCATCCAAAATACAAGGGACTGCACTCACAGTCCAGCCAGAACGTTCTCGAAGAGCTTTCTGAAAGCTTCAGTTCGTGGCTCGGCTCCGATGACGACCGGGACAATCCTCCGGGATATCGTAAGCGCAACTACTACGATAGCGACGGCAACAGAGTCCACGAAGAACATCCGCGCTCAACCGTGACGTGGAAACAGAGAGGTATCCGTCACGACACGAAACACGGGCGAATCCGCCTCAGCAAAGGCAAAACTCACAAAGACGGACACGACTTCATCCTTTGTGAGTACGACGCACCGCCGGAAGTTGAGCTACCCAATATCCAGCAGGTGCGGGCCGTCTGGAATACCACAAAGAACCGCTGGGAGTTACACGTTGTCTGTGAGCATGAGATTGCTACCGAGTCGCCGGGCGACAAAACCGCAGGTGTCGATCTCGGGATCTGTAACCCTGCGGCGGTCGCCCTACCGGATGAT
>NZ_JABEBY010000021.1:0-39740 GCF_046719765.1 Halonotius sp. F2-221B | reverse complement strand
GAACTTCCTCAGCCTCACACTCAACACTGATCGCTGGTTCGAGAAAATCTTGAGTACCGACTTCTACAGATGAGCGAAAATCCTATTAATAATTCTAATCAAATTTCTTATATGGAGGATTTTGTATGAGCAAGAATAAAAAACCAGATATATATTTGTTTGCCGGTTTTCGTTGTATATATGTTTTCTTCTTTGAATGACAAATAATGTATGAGGGTATTGAAATGTATAGAGATAGCTAAGGAGAAAGCTGGACTGGCGCAGAAATAACTATATTAAAAAGAACCATATATTTCAGGAAACTCGCCATTTTAAATGCTTCAGATTGGTTCAACAGTTACGGTACGGAACTAGGCGTGTCAAACACAAGCCAGTTCCACAATCCAATACAGCCCCGGGATTGGCACTCTGCTCCGCGCGGTGTTCTCCCAGGCAGCGAGGGGCACCGAGATCGTGGCTCTCTAGCGCGGGGTGTCGCCTCAGCTATCTTCTCCGTCGTATTCATCCCACACATCGCCAATACGCTCGTAAACCCACGGTGCAACGACACCTGAAATCACAGCCAGCAATCCTGTGGGATAATCACGGCCGACACCATCTTGATGGCCTGCTTCTGGCGGCTCGTGAAAGTGGTCTCGGTTGAAATCACTGCTCTCGTGACGATCCCACCGGCTCATCCATCTTTCACCCTGTTGGTTCTCGACGTAGCTGATATGGAAGTCTCCGTTCGTGTAGGACTGGATTTCGATATATACCTCAGAGACGAAATCCTGTGGGTATTGTTGCGTGACCAGAAACAAGACGATTGATTCAGGCCGGTTCGAAGGGAACACAGAGATAGCCTCGATCCAGGATTCAGATTTTAGAAGCGAGGCAATCTCACGGAGTTGCTCTCTGTTTGCGTCTCGACTATGACCACCGTGGTCTATATTCACGCAACTCCCTCACCAACGTTTTCGTCGTAGCGCGCTTGACGAAGATCCTGTATTTCTGTCTGGATCGCCTCCCAATTATTCAGATCTAACCACACCTGCTCAGGATCTCCATACTCAGTATAGTCGAGTGGGTCAATCTCTCCTGGCTTTTCGACATCATACTGCTCTTGGTACGATTCATTCTCCGAGAGCAGTTCGCCGACTCGTTTTTTATATTCACTATCGGTCAGTTCCGAGAGCCGGTTGAACCGTCGCCATTCAAAATAGGACTTATTACGCTTGAATGACTCTGGATTATCCATCACACGGGTTAGCAGGCCGATTTCAGCCAGCCGTTTGAGATGTCGACGGGCGGCGTTTTTCGAGCAGTCAGCACGCTCAGCGACCTCGGACACCTGAGTTGGTTCGTGGAGTTCGAGGGCGGTCTGATACACTCTCTCATCAGTGGGTATGTCTTCAACCCGTTCGGCAAGCCTTTCAGAGAAATCTGATTCAGGGGGGCTGTGTTCATTATCGTGTGATTCCATGATCACAAATAAGATCGACCGAGTAATATAGTTATCGCCAGTCGAGTCACGAGGTGTTCAATCTGATTGAGTGGTGCGATCTGTCTCCGTGTCTGTCTGATCGCCATTGGAATCAGTGAGTTCATCTGCTAAGCTTGTAATATTCTCTGAGATGATCTCGGAGAGCGGTTTCCGCTGCTCGTGACAGTGATCCATGATCGCTCGCTTCTCTGCGGTTGAGAGCTTCACCGACACACGAGGGATCACCAGATACTGTTCGTAATCTTTCCCGAAGAGCACCTTCCGGTGGAGAACATCGACTCTCATTTCAGGGTTGGTCACCGCTAGATCGACGAACTCGATGCCCTGTTCAGCAGTCTGGAACTCCACAGCTGTCGCTGCGATCTCGATTACCCGTTGCTCGGAAAGCCCTGATTGATTCCGAGCGAGCCGGTCAGCAACCTGCCATTGCAGATCGCCGTACTGTCGAACATCCGCGTTGAAATTCTTCAATGCCGACCACTGCTGTTCAGTACCTTCTGGGCCATCCGACAGCAGGACGTGGACTTCATCAGGCAGCGACAACACATCGATATAACGACGAACAGTGTCGGCCTCACGGCTGGTTCGAGCGGCGACCTGCCGTGCTCGCTCTGCCTTTGACTCCGTGTCGGTCTCGATCTCGTCGGCCAACGAGCGGCAGTACTGCGCCCACTCGTAGGTTGACCACTCCCGGACGATGCTCTCCATTTCGGTCGCTTCAAGCGCATCCAATGTGTCCTCATAGATCCGAACCGGGAGTTGCTCCCAGCCACAGGAGACTGCTGCTTGGTAGCGTTGCCAGCCATCGGTAATGTGGTACACCTCGTCTTCATCCGGATCCGGTCGCACGATCAGTGGCTTGTTGATACCGAAGCCGGCAATGGATTGTTTCAGGGTTTCCGATGGCCGTACACGACGGGGGTTGTGCTCACCGTGGATGAGTTGGCCAACTGGCAACAATTCATCGTAGGTGTCTGGCAGGAGCTCGTGGTTAGTGGCTGGATTCGATGGTGCCTGCGACATGCTTACTCCCACCCCCGTTCGTCAGCGAGGGTCTCCAACCGCTCCAGATACAACTCTCTGGCCAGTTCGGTGTGCGTGTCAGCACCCCGCGAGCGCATCGCCTGAACGTGCCAGCGACTGTGCCGTTGGGTCTCTGGGCCCTGCAGATCGACCCGTTTGAACGGACGGTTCGGTTCGATCTCCTCGTGGAGTTCCTGCAGTTCCTCGGTGTGCCGCTGTAACGTCTCACTGAAGGCCTCCCGTTGCTCGGTCGGCGATTCCGAATCGAGAGCCGTCGAGACATCCTTGCGGAACTCTCGTAGCGACTGCCGGAGTTCAAGCTCCGACATCTCTTCGAACCGGAGTGAACCAACTGTCTCTAAGACCGCATCGACTGGATCGAGACTGTCGGTCTCCAGTTCGGACTCCAGTGTGTCGTGAAGCGCGACAACCGCCCGAGACGTGCCAGATTTGCCCTCACCACTTCCGAGTGTCGCACGGGTATCGATCCCGTAGTTCTCAAGGGCCGTCCGCTCGGTGGCCGTGCGCTCCTCGGGATTTTTGAACAGTGACTGCAGCACCGGTGGAAGCGCAGCCGTCTGCAGGTGCTCCTGGATATGATCAACCGCGCTTTGATCCGAGCGGCCGAGATACCGTTCGGCCATGTAGGCGAGAGCTTCCTCGTCAGTCTCGAAGTGCTCCTGCTCGGCAGCAAGATCTACATCGAGTGGCGTGTCAGTTGGTTCAACGCCCTCGCCGTTCGTTCCCGGCCGAATCAGCTGATAGATCAGGTTGAGTTGCTGAGCGATCTCCTGTTCGGAGAGCTCGCGTCGGTCGGTGTTTTCGAGTAGCGATGTCCACGCAGCATCCAGATCGTCTGCCTGCAGGATCTTACACGGCAGCGTCTCATAGCCGGCTTCCATCGCGGCGTAATAGCGTCGTGAGCCGGCGACGATAGCATACAGGTCTTCAGTCACCGGTGCTAGATCGCCATCAGAACCAGCCTTGTCATCGTTAGCAGCAACAGCAGCATCACGGCCCTCGTCGACGGTGTCAGTGGTCTCAGTAGTTACCCCCATCTCGACAGCGTTGAGTGGCCGAACGATGAGATCGTTGTACAGCCCATCGGCTTCGATTGCGGCGACCAGTTGCTGGTCGATATCGTCTCCGGTCCACGGTTGATCGCGGGACTGCATCGGATCGACGACCAGCGACTCGATTGGCAGTTCAGCCCGTTCCATCATGAAGTCGGTTCCTCGCCATTTTGGGCGGTCGTCATGTCGCGGATGATTTGCTGCCAGCCGACCTGTTCAAGACTAATAGCCACGTCATCACTGCCATCATTGTCGATGGTGACCTCGGCGAGGAAGCTATCAGTCTCGGTGGCGATCTTCTCCTGCACCTCGGCAATCGCGGCGTCGTAGGACTCGTACACCGTGAGTTCAGTCCCGACGGTAACGTAGAATCCCTCATCAGCTGCGGGATCGACGCTGAATTGCGCCGGCGGCATTAGTTCTCAGCCTCCGAATCCGCAGATCCCCCATCAGTTTCACTGTCCCCAGTGTCGTCTTCGAGTGCCTCGTCAGCCACGTCGATTACTTCGTCGTCGACGACGTGATACGGTTTGAGCAGACCGTACTGATCCGGGAGGATGCGGTCGTTAATTCGAACCGCCAGCTGCGGGTTGACCTTCGGTCGAGTGTCGTCTTCAGGCCCGTTCCAAGAGAGATACTCACCGTCGGAGGTTTCGGAGTACTTCGTGACCGTCTCGATGACGGAATGGAGATTCAGATTCGTGACGTTGAATCCCAGTTCAGTGTACAGCCCACGGCCAGCGTTTGCCCGCCGTGTCTGTTCCCGAAGGGCCTCTTCAGCTGTCGCAGCCTCGAAGTGCAGATCGAACTCCGCTGTGCGAGCCGGTGTGACCTCCTGGAGTGCCTCATCAGTCACTCGAATGGTGACCGATTGGACAGCGAGATCCGGTTTAACCGCCTGTGCCTCTGCATCGAGAATGGCGTTGAGATGCTCGTAGAGCGTCTCGATAGCGGCTTCATCCCACGGATTATCCGGGTTAGAACCGTCAGAGTCCTGCAGCTGCGTGTAATCGATATCGAGGGTTTGTTTTGTCTCTTGTGCCCGAAGGACACCGTACTCCCGGAGTTCTTCGACAAGGGTTTCGTTGGTTGTGACGACGCTGCTGATTGCTTTGAGCTGGATGATCGAATCACCGAAGGCGTCCAGTATCGCCCGCGCGGAGTTCGTCTTGAGTGCTGGAATCGCAGTCGTGCGTTTGACTGTCCCAGCAGGATCCGACGTTGAACTCATTGTCCACCTCCGATCCGGGTTGCGGCGAGTAATCGTAGTGTGTGGTCTGAGAGCGTCTGTTCTAATTGCAATCCGGTACTATCTTCCGATCTTGGAATAGATCTTTTCATGGGTTTCTGTCCTCAGAAGCCCAGTCCGGGTGTCACAGCACCCGGGCGTTTCCTTCACCACTAACGCCCTATTGGAGTGAGCTTCTATCCATGCCTTGCAAGGCATGGGTAATAAAATTATCGAATCAAGCAGTGTCGAGAATTAATAGCAAGGAGATTAACGGGGTAACATGGAGGATAGGGAGCGTGACGCAGAGGGTAAGTTCTCATCAGATCATGATGTAGCTCTCCATGATATCTACCACTTGATGGATCCACTAGAACCATATACGAGTCGAGAAATTGCAGACAAAGCCGAAATACCGCGCAGAACAGCATACAAGTTTCTGAATGAACTCGCAGAAAACAACAAGATCAGAAAAAAGAAACCCGAACCCCGTCGGGTAATATGGATTCGACCAAGTAAAGAATAAAATCGTTTATTATGTAATATAATCTCGAATTTAATCTAATACTTTGTCATGAGTATGGCTGAACTGAAGCGCTGATTACTACGAATCAAGGATGTAGGGCACTACGGTCTCATCTGTGTTGCAGTATCCTGAAATAGGCTAGGTAGAGTACCATTACATCTATTACACAGGATTACATAAAACAACCATGCCAATAGATATTGAACGGTTTGAGTCTGACCCTGAAGAGGACTTACAATCGCAGGGCAGTACGAATGCGGAGGTGATCCTGTCTTTCTTAGCTACCTCACCCGAGCAAGCATACACGCCGAAAGAGATTCATGAGGCAACCGATGTGCCGCGAGGGAGTGTGGGTGTCGTTCTTTCCCGATTAGAAGATCGAGACCTCGTTCGGCACAGAGGCAACTACTGGGCGGTTACAGCCGATGAAGATGTTGGCCAAACACTCAATTCAATGCGGACAGCTAACACCGTGACCGAGCGCTTCGGGCCAGAAGATCCCAACGAGTGGGGAGAAGGTGCCGAAGCCAGTACCGGGAACAATGAATGAACTACAGCCAAGGCGAGGTCTGGTGGGGACCTGCACCTCACAAATCTAATTCAGCATATCGGCCGTGGCTCATCATCAGCGACGATACACACCCGTTTGCTGACGAAGAGAGCATTGCTGTCGCACTAACAACCCAACAGCATCCAGCTGGGATCGCTGTACTTGAAGACAATTGGATTCGTGGTGGATCAGATACTGACGCTTTCATCTCTCCGTGGTACGTCATAAACCTAAAACACAGAGACATCGACAATCTACAAGGCGTATTGTCACAGACGCTCGTTGCCGAGACGATCACACACCTTCGGAATTACACGCCGATTAATACGGGGGAAGATGGTAATGCTGAGTAACAGTAGCGCGAACCGTTATACACACGCTTCCCGTTCCCCCTGATATGAGTAGTACCGAATCGGCCGACGACCGAGCAGAAAGGAAAGAACTCCGCCAAGAGCATCCCAGCGGCTGGTTCTATCTCACACAGCACGAGGCAGTGCCGATTCTCATTGATGCGCTTCTTGATCTCCCACCAAACCGTGAGTTCAATAAAAATGAGTTCGCTGAACACGCCGGTGTTACACGGCAGACAGTCGGTAACTATACCGAACTACTCACAGAGGTCGAACTTATCGAAGCAGTCCCGAACACGTCTCCCAAACGCTACCGGGTAGCCGATAGCGATGTCGTGCGAGAACTCTATGAGTTCAATAGCGCACTCAACAACACCGGTGACGAGTAAGCGTCTACTGAAATGGTCGAATCTGACCCAATACTCTGTTCTGAGTGCGGCTGGACTGGAACAGCTGAGCAACGTGTGCCTAAAGACGGCCAATTTTATTGTCCAGTCTGCGCTGAGGTATTTATCCAGACGCCGGCGGAATCATAGTCCAGAAGATATTCCAGAGTTACCTCTGAGCAATTAACCAACATAGGTAGTGATTCTGTATTGTGTTGGTTAAAATCAATTCAGTTTTAGAAGTACAGCCGATTTCGCAGCAATGTACAGAGTACCGGAAGAGTAACCTCATACTGTTTACTGTAGACGGTTACCGCCTCGACCGCCCACCGGGCGGCGGTCAAACGGTAACTTCCGACAGCAAACCGTATCAGTCCAATCGATCAAGCGAGCCGTAGAGTTCTTCATTCTGAATGTGGGTGCAGAACTGTGCGCAGAGCTGACAACAATCCGCTGCATCAGTAAATGTCCGGACACTGGCGTCCCAGCGTGTGTTGACGGATCCAAGCATCGCACTCCGGACCGATGGTTCGGTTGCCACCATAACCCGTCGTGTGCGGGTTGGTGGTGTCGCCTCTGCCGCTGGCCCCCGCATTCCATCCGTCGACAAGAGATCTTCGAGAACACTCCCAATCTCGATCCCGACGCCGAGGTTATCGCCAACCTGTGGGGCGATAAAAACCGTCGCATTACTCGCCTGGGCAAAGGTGATGCTCTGTGTGGCGGCATCCATCTCGTCGAGCGAAATACCGACATCGATTGCGAGGAAGGCATTGAACCCACGTTCACGGAGACAGTCTCTGGTCTCCTGGAGCAGACGTAAGACCTCGTCTTCAGCATACTCACCGGTGGTCTCGTCCCACGTTGCAAACGAAGGGGCATCGGTTTCGGCATCGGCGTTCTCCGGGAGCAGCGCGTCGAGATCGAACGTACGATATGGGCCCATCAGGTAGACGAGAAACTGTTCTCGTCGCACTGGATCGAGCGCGTCTGAGTCACCGGCGGCACGAGGGAGGGAGTCGATAATCCGTTGCCGCATTCGACTCACCGGTTCGGGACGATAGTATATAAATATCGGTTTTTTCAATAATCTTCGAGTCGAGAATGACTAAGTATGTGGCGTCCTAATATGTGAACAGAGGCACTCACAGATGTCCGAAACCAATCGGCACTCGACAACGGAGGTTCGGCAGCCTGAACCACCGTTGCCAGAAGATAGCGGGCTGACGCTCGAAGAGTATCTGGCGATGCAGCAAGCGATCAGCCATATGACGCGGTTTCGGATTCTTCGCACACTCGTCGCTAACGACGAACTAAGTGCCGCCGATCTCAAGGCCGCAGTCGATGTCGAATCCCATAACTTCCACTACCACCTCGACGAGTTGGTTGATGTAGGGCTCGTCGACAAACGGCAGCGTCGAACCGCTGACAGCCAGGGGTTCTATACCTACTATCGGCCGACAGGAATGGGCCTGGGGATTCTTGAACACGGCGTTGAAGAGCTAATGCGGCGTGAGCGCGAATTTAACGATACATACTCGTGATTCGAATTCCGGAGTGTATCTGGACTGGCCCAGCAGATCAGCGCGTTCGCAAAGACGGCAAACTTCAGCGTCCGATCTGCGCTGAGACATTTGAATACATGGCATAGATTGTTATTCGATGCCGCCATAGCAGAATACAGTAATGGTAGGGAGTAGTGATGAAGCAGGCGACTTCGAATTCGATCCCGACCAACTAGATGAACTTAGCGAACTCGCGGAAGCTTTCATTCACAAAGAATTAGACACTGAACTCATGGCCGATCTCGACCGTGAGTATCTTGAGACCCTCGTTGATCGCAAAGGGACAAGACCACCTTCAGAGATACCCCCAGAAGAATACGAGGCAGCAATTGAAATCGCTGAAGTCATTTTGGATCGGATGGACGCTATTGACCAGTGAGTTACAGCGGAAACGTGGTGTGTCCATACTGTGAGTCTCGGGTGACACCCCACCATGTCCGGAGCGTCGTTCACTTGCAAGCGCGGAGAGGTTCACTCAGGCAGAGAGCGGTCGATAAAATTTACTTATCAGACCACATCTTCTCAACTGGCCGTAATACCCGCCAACGGCCACACGAGACCCACCAAGTTCGAGAGGCACCTTCCTCTCTCCCTCTCCGCTTCAGATACAGGCTTGCTGAGGAAGATGTGACGCCAGAAACTTACCAAACAAGATGTGTCATAGTGTGCTGTTGTTTGGTAAGATACTCGCGGTTACGCCGTAGAGCACGTCGTTCTCCTCATACGAAGCAATTGTGTGCCGATATCTTGGAGAACCCGGCGCGTACATACTGCTAGACACAACTCAGTCGATGGTGTCAGGCTAGTCGTCCTCAGCGATCCGAATCGCCATCTCAAGGTCGAAGCTTTCGACCCTTGTTGTCTCGAAACCGACCTTCTCATACAGCGAGACAGCGGCGTGGTTCCACCGTTCAACAGTGAGCCAGACACAATTAATCTCCTCGCTGCACCCGTAGCCGAGCAGCGACTCGATCAGGTGAGTGCCGATCCCGGCTCCCTGGTACTCTTGGAGGACGAAGATCGCCAACTCGTAGTCGTCGTCGCCGTCGGGGACAAGTGTCGAGTGACCCGCTGCGGTGTCGCCATCCCACGCAATCAGATTGTAGCAATCCTCTGCGAGGATGCCGTCAAGCCAAGTTCGCACCCGCGACTCCTGACCGGGCGGAATACCTTGGGCGCGATCCGATGGATCGAACTCAACGTACATCTCTACCACTGCCTCGTACTCCGCTTCGGAGCCATCATATGAACGGATCTCGATGGTACGATCTTCCCGGTCAGTGAAACGAACAGGGGGCTCCTCAAACGGGCCCGAAACAATCTCAGGGTACCGACGATCCGAATTCATCGGACGAGAGTCACCGTAGTGTGGGCGTTGAGCACAACGAACTCAACCGTTTTGTCGATCGTGATCTTTCCCATTGGACTCGTCTGGCCGCCGGCAAGGACGATCTCATCAAATCCTTCTGATTCGGCGATGTCAACAAGTTCGCTGCCCGGCTGACCCTCAACATAGCGCGTCGAGGCCGTGATATCATGCTCATCCAGGGTTGCTGTGACGGTCGCTTCTAACTCGTCAGTGGCAGTTTCGGGATCAAGAATGGCGACAGTCAGCTCGTTGCCCACTCGTGTCGCCCGCCGGATGGCTCGTCCGATGGCGGCTGGAGAGTCGTTTGGACTGCCAACCCCCAGAAGTACGTTCATGCAAGAAGCGGTTACGGCAATGTATTGAAACTTTTGTGCGTCAACGCGACCCGGAGCGATCGTCGCTCTTAGGGGTGCTACGTAACGAGTCCTTCAGGTGGCCTGGTCATCGCTTGAGTACACTTCGATAGCGGGGGGTTCCATTCACACTCTGGGGTGTTTCACTTTGCACACGGGGGGTTGCATGGCTTCAAACAGACACAGTCGGATCGAGACCGGCTATCCGATACCGACGCCACTCCAAGTATCAAACACAATAGCTACTGGCGAACGATTATACTGTGACGAACCGAAAAGTGGGTTGCAGTGCTACCACCATGTGCAGTGGGTAGCAGGGTTCTAGGGGGGTCAATGTCGCTTCTTTCTCGAAGAGTGAAGTCGGGGGAGACTTCAACACCTGTTCAGGGGGTGTGTCGCCTTCGAGTCTGAGTAGCGACAGCTATAGATACAGCGAGGGTATAAAAATACGTTCGGCTCAGAATATCAACTCCAATAACTTGCAGATACAGAACCAGCCTAACTTCTGAGTAATGGCGTCGAGACAGATTTAAATTTCAGTCGAGTCGCCTGCTGTACTGGCGGCTGCGACGCGTGTCATGGCGGCTGATAATGAACGGTTTATATTTCTACCGGGAGTTCGAACTGTTTGTTCTCGGCGACAGTGTTGAGTACAACACTCGTGTTTGATTCCTCGATATCAGCCTCTGAGAGAAGCGTCTTGATCTGATCGTTCATGTGATCGGTATCTTCAAATTTCCCGATAGCAATCACATCAAAATCACCTGTTGTCTCGTAAGCCGACATAATCTGCGGCTCTGCCTCCAGGCGGTCAGTGATATCGGAAAGTGCGCTGCCTTCGACTTTGAGATTGATGACCGCAGTTACATCGTAACCGAGAGCCTCGTAGTTGATGAGCGGGGTGTACCCATTGACGACCCCCTCAGCTTCGAGATCGTGAAGATGATTCGAAACCGTCGTCACCGACACGTCAAGTTCGTCAGACAAACTTCGGAGACTTTCCCGACCGTTTTCTAATAGTGCGTTAATCAACCTTTCATCCAGATTTTCGTGCGCCATGGATACGCTGTAATATTCACAATATTAACTTTTCTGATTCAGATAGGGTGATAGGAACAACATTCAAACACTATCCCACCGGAAACCCATACAAGAAAAAGTTAGATCCAACTCGACTCTAAGACGACACTTCTTGTCATCAACGGATGTCTCTGGACTCTCGTTAAGGGAAAAATCACAACATCACCCCCCGTTATCGAGATGTAACGTCCGGTGAGCAACTCGACCAGTAGTCGGCCCGACCAGCTTCCCGTAGAGTGAATGTCCATAGGCGTTTAACGCTGGACTGAGAAGCAATACGCACAGAACAGATGTACGACAGAGATGAGAGACCGCTCGGTGCTGTCGCTGAAAGTGCCTATGAGAGTCTGCTGGAGACGATTGACCCTGACGACGGCATCCCACGGACTGATGCACACGAACGATTACTGGAAGCAGATTATGCAGAGGCTGATGCCGACTACGCGATTGATCGGCTGTTGAGCCGTGGGTATCTGTATGATATCGATTCTCAGCTATTCGTCACCGAAAATGAAGATTTTGAGCGAATTGAGTAGTCTCAACCGGCAGACCACGGTCGTTACTCTATCGGCGGTCGGATCGCACGGTGTCGGACATCGATGTTGTCTCGCTTATCGAGTTGGGCTGGTAGATGATTGAATTTGTTCGTCACCGGTGCGGACGCCTGCTTCATCTGTTGACGCGATATCTCATGCAACGCATTAGTAGCGATCTTCAGTTGAACGAACAGTTTATAAAAACGGCCGCCTGAGTCGCTATCACAGTAGATGGCATTTTCTTTTGATACGAGTTACAAAGATTTGGACTCAAAACTTTACTCCAGAGTGACGCCTGACGAAATAGAAAACCCAGACATACTCGTGTTCAACAAGGCATTATCTAACGATCTTGGGGTTGACAATGAGGAGGTCACTGATCAGATTCTATCAGGCCAAGACATTCTGGAAGAACCGATTGCCCAAGCCTATGCAGGCCATCAATATGGGCGTTTCACGGTGTTAGGCGACGGTCGAGCGATGATATTGGGTGAACACGTCCACGATGACAACAGATATGATATTCAACTGAAGGGGTCTGGTCGGACGCCCTACTCAGGACGGGGCGATGGGAAGGCAACTGTCAGCTCCATGCTCAGGGAGTATCTGTACTCATATGCGATGGCCAATCTTCGGATTAACACCTCCCGCAGTCTAGCAGTCGTCGAGACCGACGAATCTGTTGAGCGACGCCAAACAGAGCCTGGAGCTATCCTCGTCCGGGTGATGAACAGCCACATCAGATACGGTACATTCCAATATGTTGCTTCCCGAGCTCCCGGCGAACTTGAGGCGTTTACTGAGTATGTAATCGATCGACACTACCCGCATCTGAATAATTCCGACCGAAAATACGTCGAGTTCTTCGATGAAGTAATGGAAGCTTCTGTAGAGATGGTCGTCGATTGGCTGCGTGTCGGGTTCATTCACGGTGTCATGAACACAGACAACATGAGTATCGATGGGGAGACATTCGATTACGGCCCTTGTGCATTCATGAATTACTACGACGAAGATGCGGTCTTCAGTTCAATCGATAAACACGGGAGATACGCCTTTGGAAACCAACGGAAGATCCTGAAATGGAATCTTGAACGCTTCGCTGAATCCCTCGAACCACTCTGTAGTGGCACAACGGTCACATTCGACGAGATCGAAGCCAAGCTAGACTCCTTCGAGGATCTGTTTGAAGAAAAATACTACGCGATGATGCGACAGAAACTTGGGATTGATTCTGACGGAGCAGAAGCAGCAGTTGATGCGGTCTTAGATTGGCTTCGCACATCGGGAGCAGACTATACGAATACATTCCTCGAACTCGAAAATCCTGGCTCCTTCGATGATCCTATCTATTCATCTCCGGAGTTCAAGCAGATCCAAGAGAAAGTGGCTGCGGTCGGCCTCGATGAGAACCTGATGAAACAGGCCAATCCTCGATACATCCCCCGCAACTACTTGGTGGAAAACGCTCTCACACAGTATGTCGAAGACAAGGATCTCTCACGGTTCAAGGCGTTACTCACCGTGCTGCAAAACCCGTATGAATCGGATGAAGCAACATCACGATTTCAGCAACCCCCACCGAAGGAATTCGATGCAGAGTACACGACCTATTGCAATACCTGAAATGAGCTCAACCAACGCTCTCGAACACAGAGAGTGAACTTGTTCTTCTCATTCCGGATAGTCGGTTAGTTTATAATTTTGCTTCGAGGAGTCGTGGCATGGATAGACGAACTGTCCTTGCTGTCGGCGGCACCTGTTTGTGTGGTATCTTGGCTGGCTGTTCAAGTAGCGAGACACCCGCTGAGACGATGGCCACGTTACAGACGAGTCTCGGTGATATAACCATCACGTTACACGCAGACCGGGCACCACGAACCGTTGAGAACTTTATTGGGTTAGCGACGGGACAACGTGAGTGGACGGATCCTGAAACCGGTGACACAATCTCGGGGGAGCCGTTGTATGAGGATGTGCTCTTTCACCGTGTTATTGAGAATTTCATGATACAGACTGGTGATCCAACCGGCACTGGTCGAGGCAGCCCAGGATACACCTTTGATGACGAGTTTCATGACGATCTTCGTCACGATAGTGCCGGTGTTGTCTCGATGGCGAATAGCGGCCCAGACACCAACGGATCACAGTTCTTCATCACGCTCTCGCCACAGCCACAACTAGACGATCGCCATTCAGTGTTCGGACAAGTGACAGATGGGATGGATGTGGTTGAACAAATTGGTAGTGTCGAAACTGACGGTAATGACCGCCCAGTCGAAGGCGTCTATCTTGAATCAGTGTCTGTCTGAAATCTATCACCAATGCTCAATGACGAAAGTCGATGGTTCGGTTAGCACAAAGGCTGTTTTTCGGCGTGGATCCCGGTGTCAAATTGATTGTCGGTGGGGTTGATCAAGTTGAGACACGTAGTTTCGAGTTCCATCGCTGAGCGTAACACTTTCTGGGTGAATACACCATTGTAGCACTTTCAGGGACTCAACCAGTCGGTGGCTCGGGCGGTTGAACATGGCATTACCATCAACAGCGTAGACCCTCCCATCTGTGACTGCTGTCATCTCTTCCCACCCCTCGCGGTCTCGAAGGTCGTTGATGGCATCTTTCGCCCGATCACGCTCGAATCCACAGGGTGCCACGACCAGTACCTCTGGGTCGTACTCTGTGATCTGGTTCCATCTGACGGGTTCGGATGCGCCAGCAGGCTGAAAGGAGGCATCCCCGCCGGCTTGTTCGATCATCTCGGTGACCCAGTGGCCTGCTCGGAGCGGTGGGTCAGTCCAGTCGAGAACGGCCGTTCGGGGGCGACCGCTTGACCCAACGGCTGTTTCCGTAGTGGTCTCGATTTGTTCGACTGTCATCTGCAGCTCTGTGGTAAGCGTTGTGGCCACCTCGGATTCGTTGATCGCGTCGCCAACGCGCTGGATGTCATCGATCACATCCGAAAATGAGTGTGGATCCAGTGTCAACACGTCTGGCTCAGTGTCCATTGTTGTCACCGCATCGTGTACCTGAGTAGCATCAACAGCACAGACATCGCAGGTTGCTTGGGTCACCACGAGATCAGGCTGGAGGCCAGCCAGTTGATCCAGATGCAAATCGTAGACTGCGCCATCGACGGACTGCATCTGGGCGTCAATCTCGCCGGCTGTGTGGTCTTCGTGATCGACTACGGTAGAGGTTACCGTTGGAATATCAGCAACCGCTTCCGGATGGTCACAACTGTGTGAGACACCGACAGGTTCGACTCCCAATGCAAACAGCACCTCCGTACACGATGGTAAGAGGGAGACGACGCGCATAACTGATTGAGAAGGCCACGCGACAAAAGCTTCACTCGCCGAGGGTAGCTCAACTGAGCCGAAACACGAATCACCGGTGGCGGCATTCCGGTATCCCCGATCAATTACGGAAATTCCAGTAGTATCATTGTTTCAGCGGATCAGACGGGGATAAATATAATACAATTTATGTGATATGTGTATGCATGCCATGTAAGATTGTCTGTCATGAATGTGAGCTTGAACAGCAGATTACGCAATGCGTTAGCGCCTACGAACGTGCCAAGCAACACGAAGCCAAGCACACCGATCACTGGGTGTCTGTCCACGATCCACGGAAAGGGTAACCCCGTTAGACAGTCAGTTACTCCCTATCATTTTTCGACAAATGGATTACGTAGCATGACTATATTTGCATAGTGGCCGAACCAACACAACGAGACAAGGTGTGGAGTACCTCATTAACCAGAGCTCTCCAACAAGGAGAAGATGTCTCTCCAGATGATATAGCCGAGGCTACGGGCGTCTCAGAGCGTGTTTGCCGGGAAACGATGTATATCATGCATGAAAGAGGCTGGCTTAATCGGCAAACGAGTCCCGATGGATCTGTATACTACGAGCAACCGTATTGGTTAGAGTTTCACGAATATGACTACCCTGGAGAAGCTTAACCACATCCTGTGTAACGCCGTGTTATGAAAAGAAGCGTTGTTAGTTCACCGGCTTCGATGGAAGTCTCAAAGCGTATCTGCGTAGTTCACACCAGTTAGTTCCTCACTTGTCTTCCACAACGTTTTGGCGTCTTTCTCGTCGTATGAAGCATCGTTGGAGGTCTGCCGGGCAGGAGCACCGCGCATATTCTTGAATCCGCTTGGGCCGTAGTATTCTCCACCGCTCACGTCTTCACTTGTTGCTGCGTATAGCAGCGGCAACACACCTTTTGCAGCCGACTGAGCGACGACAGCGTTGGCGATCTTCATCATCGCCAGCCGGAGTTGTGATCCAGACTGCTCAGGGCCGCGGTACTGCAGGTTCGTGGCTGCATACCCGGGGTGGCAGGCAACGCTGATCGTATCAGTAATATCGGCTGTCTTGAACCGTCGGTGTAACTCGTAAGCAAACAGGAGGTTGGCCAGTTTACTCTGACCGTAGGCTTCCCATTTACTGTAGGATTGTTCTCGGTGGAGGTCATCAAAGTCCATCTCTCCGGCCTCGTGTGCGCCACTGGAGTGGGTGACGATCCGACTTTCGCCGTCGCTATCAACGAGCAGTTCCAGCAGATGGCCGGTCAATGCGAAGTGGCCGAGGTGATTTACCCCAAGTTGTTTCTCAAAGCCATCTTCGGTTTCTTGTCGTGGGATCGCCATCACCCCAGCATTGTTGCAGAGAATATCGAGCGTGTCGTAGTCATTCGTGATGCCGTCGGCGAAGGTTTCGATCGAATCGAGTGATGCAAGGTCACATTCTCGAACGTTCAACGTCGCACCGGTATCCCCAACATCATTCTGGATGTCGGCCGCTGCCTCCCGTCCACGGTCGAGACTGCGACAGGCCATGATCACAGTTGCGCCCTTTGCGGCGAAGGCTTTCGTTGCCTCATAGCCAAGGCCGCTGTTGGCACCGGTGATGAGCACCATTTTGTCCGCACAATCCGGCATTTGGTCAGCAGTCCACGAAGTTGCCATGAGGATACTACAGCGTCAGCAGGGAGAAGTTTCACGCCAGTCGTGGGAACTCCATTGACAGTGTCGAGTGTCAGCTCTATCGTCGATGGTGAGGTGTCGGGGTCACTCACTACCTAGTCAAGCCACCGGCCTCTCAGCCACTTTAGTATGGGTCGAAGTCCGGTCGACTATCGACCGCCCGTGGACAGTCGTATCGATCCCGATAGTCGGTGGCAACCGCACGACCGGCATCAGTGAAAAACAAGAACACCCCGTACGGCGTTTCATACCGCTCATACTGACGGCTGAATATTTTTCAAAGAGGAATACGTCCTCCCGATATGGCTTCGCTTAACGACGTGTCTACCGACGACCTCCGCCAGATCTTGGCGGAGATCGAGGGGAAGAAGCCGACACAGCGGGTTATGGCGGCTATCAACTATCTCGAAGAAGACGAAGCGACGCTGGAAGATGTTGCTGAACGGTATGGGTACACTGCTGGCTGGCTCTCACGCTGGCTTGACCGACTCGAACGGCTCGCCTAATGAGTACGAAAAGTTTTGTTAGCTAAGCTTGATAGAGGAGTAATGGAGCGCTCACGTCGAAAGGAGATTGAGCATCACTTGACTGAGGAAGAAATCGATGAACTGCTACGTGAGGCTGAGGACGATCACCACGTCCGCCGTCTTGGGTTTTTGAAGAATCTCTACCATGGCGACTCAATCCCGGAGGCCGCCGACCGCGAAGGTCGGTCGGCCGCCACCGGTGGTCGCTGGGCGGATGCTTGGAACGAGGGCGGTTTAGAAGGACTGATGCCGAGTTTCGGGGGCGGCCGGCCCCCGAAACTCGACGAGGATGAGCAAGACGAGCTGGTGGAGATGCTTCGTGACGGCCAACCGTGGAAATCGCAGGAGATTCACCATCTTCTTCAGGAGGAGTTCGGCGTTTCCTACAGCACAAACTACCTCGGTACTTTCCTTCGGAACCTCGGTCTCTCGTACGCGAAACCACGGCCAAAGCGTCCACATCGACCAGAGAACCCTGATGAAATCCTCGAAGAGCGCGTCGATGACGCGCTCGACGAGGACGAACAGCCGCATAACAAACATGATGGAGAAGACGACGAAGGGTGGACTGTTGACGACGATATTTGCACTGACGGTGGTACCGTTCTCGGATTTTTTGACGCATCGAAGCCACAGCCGTACGATAATTCACGCCGTGTTTGGTACGTGGACGATCCACACATTGAGCGGGAGTTAGTCAAGACGCACGACTCTGCGGTCGGCTTCTATGCACTGAACGGTGAGAGTCTAGTCGAGTTCACTGAAGACGAAAAGAAAGAGCGAATTTGTGGTGTATTAGAGCAGATCCGCGAGCAGAATCCCGGCAAGCGGATTCTGCTCGTCTTGGACAAGCATGGAGCACATAGATGTAGATACACGCGCAAGCGTGCGCATGAACTCGGGATCGACCTGATTTTCATTCCATCAGGCTCACCGCACCTCAATCCAATCGAACAAGTCTGGGACTACCTCAAATGGACGATGGCACCGATCGTTGTTGAGGACGAAACCGAGTTCAAAACTCTCGTCCAGGAAACATTCGAGAAAATAACGCACCGAATCAGCTTCGCAAAGGGGTGGTGTGAGAAGTTCCTTGACTTTCAAAAGTTATCTTAATCATTAGACGAGCCGTTCGAGGAGGTTGTCTACGATCAACAACGTTCCGGGAGACCCTCTGAGCTCTCTGACCAACAGCACGACAAATTCGTTGAGGCACTCCACGAATCACCTGAAGAAGTTGGACTAGACGCGCCCGCGTGGTCTGTACCAATAGCTCGTCACTACCTCGCCGAAGAATTCGACGTTGAGTACTGCGAACGTCACGTCCGGCGACTGATGTCTGAGGCCGGGCTGTCCTGGAAGACAGCCCGGCCGGAGTTCCACAAATCCGACGAGAGAGCTCAAGAAGCCTGGCAAGAAGGCTTCAAAAAAAGCGCGACAACCTGGACGACGAATACACGATCCTGACCATCGATCAGACACGTCAGGTACTCTCGACGCTGATCTATGCGTGGTTTCCGGAAGGGGAGCGCCCGTCACTGCCGGTGACGGGCGCGTGGGACAGCATCAAATTACTTGGGGCAGTCAGTGATACCGATGAGACGTTCTTTCTGCCGTGTGCAGAGAATTTCAACAGTGACACGACAATTCGCTTGCTCGACGCACTCCAGACAGAGTTCGGCGAGAAAATCTGCGTCGTCTTGGACAACGCGTCGTATTTCACAGCCAACGCAGTGCAGGAATTCGTTGAGAACACACCGATAGAGCTGTGTTATCTCCCGCGGGGTTCACCGGAGCTGAACCCCGCGGAAGAGTGCTGGAGACAACTTGATCAAGAGCTCGGCAATCGGCTGTTCGACACGCTAGACGATCTTCGAGATGCTGCACTCTCTGCACTCAATCGCATTGAAGTTCCAGATGTCTTTACGTATCTATGTCCGTGAGTATCAGCTGTTGGAGCAGCAGTATCGAGCACTAACACCTCTGTGGCTGGTACTCCAAGTGCTGGGAGGTCGTCGATCCATGGCTCAATCGGCAACAAACCGGTCACGACGTTCGGGACGAACGCTTCGTTTGGGAGCGTTGCCCGCGGCTGAATCCAACACTCACCGATGTCATCTCCATCGGCGGACAGTGTCGTGCCAGCGGGCTCTGTCGGCGGTGCTGCCGTCTCAAATCCAGAATCGGCGGCGAGTGTTTGAGCGGCCTGTGGAAGTGCCTCGGGAACAAGATTAACCGCAAACCCGAACGGAACGCGTTGATTGCGGGTCACCGATGCAACGTGCCACGCCTCGGTAGGCGCGTCGGCATCGCCCTCCAGTGTCGCCGTGACCAGATCACCTGTCTGCAGTTCGTCGATGCTATCCTGTTGATCCGCTGGGTACCCGGTCTCATACACTGAATACAGCTGTGGCTCCGCAACCGCCTGAAAATTGATGTGGCGCACTGACTCGACAGCCCGATAGACACGGAACTGTCCTGACCGTGTGTCCATACAGTAGCTTCGCTGCCGATACGCTTGAGCATCAGGGTGGTAGTCGGTCACCAGTGCGTGGGTCTGCCGAGCTACGATTGAGTAAGAGTGGTGTACTGCACGGTTTCCTCATCGGCGGTCGCAAGCAGAGTCGCTCGTGGAAGGGGTGACTGTAGGTCAAGATGATCTTCAGGCACCAACGGGGCCGGAACGGGTTTGATGCCATCGGAACGCATTGCACTCACTCCGGAATATCTCCCAATGGCTCCAGCACGATTGTAGAGTACGAAGCGGCCGTCTTCATCACGAGCATACCGGTTTGGGAAGGCTGTCTGCGAAGGCGCAGGACAGGCAAGATCTTCGACAGCATCGAAAACTACAACGGGTTTGTCACCGGCCATGAGGTGTAGTTGCGATGATTCACCCTGGCGACCAGAGGCCTCAGTCCACCACAGGTGCTCGTCTGTGGTGATACAAGCAAAGGAGTCGTCTGCTAGCTGTATCCTGTGTTCAACGGTGTGAAATCGGCGGAAACCGTCCCGCCGATCAGCGAGTGCAAACGGTTCTGAAAGGAGCGCATCGATCGCGCTGCGGTCGTGTTTGTCGACAACCAACAGCGGCACCCGTCCGCCGCCGGCAGCGTTTGCGATGGCTGAGATGACGGTTAGCGGGCGGCTGTTTGCAACTGGTATCACTTCCAGGGGTGCATCGGGTTCGATCATCTCCATGGAACCACCGCGAGCGATGGTAGGCTGACCCTCGTCGATACAAAACCCTCGGGCCTGGAGATCCTGCCTGACAGGATCGATATCGACTGAAGAGAGGCACGTCATTACCAATATATAGGGCTGGAATAGTATAATTGCGCTGCTATCGCCCATTGTAGATATGCGTTTATTATTCCAATACAAACGATATATTTATAAATAAATCGGTCAAATTGGAATATATGAGGGGTACAGCAATACAAATCATCGAGTCTCTACGCGATCGATCGTACGCTGTCGGCGAGTTAGCTGATGCGATCGACAAGAGTCAGAATTGGACTTCGGAGGTCGTGAGCGACCTAGCTGACGAGCATCTCGTAGAACGGGATAATGGCGTACAGCTGGCCGATACGTATGAAGCAACGCTCTGTGCTGACCTGATCGAACGCTATGATCTAAATAAAGTGCTGACAGGAACGAAAGAAGATGTTCTCAGTGCACTCCTTTCGGATCCGAAAACCATCGGCGAGTTACAGCAAGCGGGCTTTGCAAAATCGACGCTCTACGAACATCTGAATGAGATCCAAGAAACCGGCGCGATCGCTAACACAGATGACGGGTATGCTATTACTGATGAGACGCTGCGCTCATTTCTCAGGGCCAGAAGGCGAGAGAACCCGTTTGAAACAGTGTATCACGCAAACGGAGCCCGACTCATCGAAACGAGAAATGACGATGGGGATGGGACACCGACTGCGTTCTCTGCGTTCACTCGCTACGGTGTTGAGTTTCACTCCGCGACAACCTACGTCTATGAGGGAGATCGGCAACTCGATCTTGAGGCGGTCTTGATCCATGCAGTAACCGTTGCAGAAACCAAGAAACAGATGGCGATGGCTGGCGTCTTCTATCTCACCCACCGCGGGACGCTTGATACCAGTGAGTGCTGGCGGCTGGCCAACAAGTGGGAGTGTGTCGAGCAGTGGGCGGATCTATTGGCCTATGTTGACCAGCGAGCGGTTCACGACGCCGATCTATTTCTTCCGTGGGGGGAATTCATTGATCTTGCCAATGACTACGGCGTTTATCCCCGCGGGCAGCATCCGGAAGATAGTCTCCAGCGAGGCCTCGAAGAACTTGGCGAGAGCCTTGTAACGAGTGTTGATGTGTATCTCCTCGGCGGTGGCAACCTCATTTTGCGAGGTCTGAAAGACGCAACAAAGGATGTCGACCTTGTCGTTGAGGACAAACAGACGTTTCTGACGATCGCTGAGACACTACAGGAGTTAGGCTACGAGGAACGAGGGACGCTGGAGACAGCATACGCCCAACTCGATCCGAACATCGTTCTTGAGAAGGAGGGGTTCCCACGGTGGGATATTTTTGTCGAGGCCGTTGCAGGCCAACTCCGGCTGACCGAGGCGATGATACAGCGGTGTGATGAGTCACTCACGTATGGGAATCTCACCGTTCATCTGCTTTCGTTAACGGATATCTTCCTGTTCAAGTCGATCACAGAGCGGGAAGGCGATCTCGAAGATGTTGCATTGATTGCTAAGCAAGCGTCGCTTGATTGGGACGGGATCTTCGAGGAGATCAAAACACAGGAGCGACTCACGGATCAACTGTTTTCCTTTGCGGTGCTGGATACGCTTGATATTCTTGCGGAGCGGTATGATATTGTCGCGCCAATCAAACGAGAGCTTGTTTCCTACTGTCTTGAGAATGCATTGCTTGTCTCATTGGAGACGCCAAAAACAATCGAAGACCTCCGTACAGAACTCGACTTCCCCGACCATCGAATCTACAACAAACTTCGGCAGCTGGAGGACGACAGCCAGATTTCTGTCGATCGGAGTGGTCGCCTCAACACGTATCAGCGGGATGGGCCACTCGATCGTTGATGCCGGTGAGACTATGTCCCATACATTGTCTAGCATACTGGCGTCAGGTAATCGATAGTGGTGGGCTGTCGGGCGTTTGGAACCGATTTGCGAGTGTTCGACTGAACTATCCCTCTCCGCGTTTTGGATACTTTGACGGCAGAGTCACTTCACTCGCAACGTGGTGTGGCTTCGGTAGTGTCGATGATGGCTACTTTATTTGTTCAGCGTCTTTGTTCAGTGTCTTTGTTCAGCAGCTGATTGATACAAGTTACCATTGGTAGGTTCCAGCCTTCATTCAATAAGCGTGCCATCCAAGTGAGCGTTGATAATGGATAGATTGCCGTCTTTCATATCAGAGTTAGAATATAAAAAGCGGCCAGCAGGATAGATATGACAGAATAATTTTGATAGTTTTCATGGGAGAATATTATTCTGAGCATCTAAGTGCGAAATATAGAACTAGTGACAGTGCTGCCGCTCCAGCGGGGCGGCAAGCACTGTCGCTGTCTGGTCAGCCTACGTCGTGATCACGCCAAGAGAGATACCGCTGCTTGGAGTCAGTGAACAGTGGTTGGAGCTGTTCCACAGACAGCGATGGAAACAACTCTCGCCCCAGCGAGAGTGATTTGTTTCGGGAGATCAGTCCCTGCTTGATCGTTCGAACGTACATCTGTCGCTTTAGAAACGCTTGACCATGCTGGAGTGATCGAAACCGACGCTTGATTCGCGTCGGTTTCGTGTGGCCGTAGTAGCGTTCGAGATTGTTTGTCGTGCTTGGAACCGATTCATCACGGAGATGTACGGCGAATTTGTCGAAATTCTCCATCACTTGCTCAACGTAAGTGCGGAGTTCACTCGGCAGGTGCTCGATCTTGTCGAGCACCGCCTCGAAGCGGCGAAGCCCTGCCGCGTAGGACGGTGCAGCGAAGACGCTCTTGAATTCGCTCCAGACAATCGCGGCCTGAAGCTTCTCCGTGTCTGTGTATCGAACACTCTTGAAAACAGACGTATGAAGCGACTTCTCGCCGTTTTTGATAAAATGGAAGTTACACCGGTGATGGACTGCCCCGAGATCGTCCTCGACGATCTCTGGGTAATCAGATCGCCCATCGGTAGTGATCACAGCAGTTGGTTTTTCCTCAAGGACGGTAGTGAGAAACCAGCGAACCGTTTCCTTGGTGCAGTCACCAACAATGGTCTCAGCCACCGGCGCACGCATCAACTCGTCGTAGATAGTGAGGCGATAGGCGCGATTTCCGTTGACTGTGAGATACTGCTCATCGTAGGTGTAGACGCCGGAGTAGACGGGGAGATCGTTTTCGACGATCTCCGCCGTCGGTTCGGTTAGGCAGTTATGGATTTGTTGGTCAGCAGGACGAACACCACGGTGAACGGTGAGAATGTCCTGGATACCCTCCAGAGAGGCGTCAGCGAATATATCAACAGAGTCAGCAAGCTGTGACGCTGTCCGTGGATAACGGTGGTTGTCCTCAACCGACGGATGGGTTGGTGTAAACGAGCCGCACCGGTTGCAAGAGTATCGCTGCACCCGCACGGGCCGACGGCCGTGCGGGTGCCGCTTGTATCTTCCATTCTTGACGGCTGTTGTGCCACATCTGGGGCAGTCTGGTTCAGGAAGAGACAGAACCGAAAGGTCATCGTCAGTTGGTACGATAGAACCAGTTGGTGTGGACTTGCTTGTCACAACAAACTGTCCGCATCGTTCTTCCAAGAAAGTGAAAGATAGCAGTGCTGCTTCACAGCACTGCGGTGGTTAGGACACTATCTATCAGATGCCATTCACAAGTGATTGACTCAGTATCACGATTCACTTGGAAGTACGGTATAGGGTGGAATTACTTCTGTATCGAGTGTTTCTCTATCGTATTCAGCGGCCCCCGATTGAGATGCCGTCGGCGGATTTTCCATGAAAATATTATGATGGTATTGGTTGTTTAGTTGTTACTACTTCATCGGGGAAAGTTCTGCAACCAATTTAATTGCAGAAAACGGACTCATCCGAGCTTCGAGAGATCACCATCGATACCGACGTCGACATCGTCGAGCTGCTCGGCCCAGAGGCCGGCCGCGACTATCGCGAAGTCGTGATCAACGATCGCGATCCAGCTGACGTGTCTCAAGAGCACAACCGCAGCCAGGAGATGGTCGAAAAGAACGTTCGGCGAGCGAAAGATCGGAAACGAGATCTCGAAGAAGCCGGGATCGAGACGTGACCTGCTCTGTAGAGATCGGGCCCTGTCCGGAATGCGGGTACATGTGGCAAGGACATCCGAAACCCCAGACAGCGATTTGCCCTCGCTGTGCAGACTACGGTGTTGGAGCCGACAACAGTGACACCCCACGTGTCGAGGTGCCGGATGCCGGAGAGGTATAGCTAACCAACACTGAGCAGGTTATGCTTTAGATTGTTGGAGCCTTCTATTGATTTTAAATTCGTAGGTAGGGTTTACAAGGTTTTATTTCGAGTTTGTTTTCACTGGTAATTTTTCAAATCCCAAGTCAGACGGTTTCGCTAGGGGGATGTAAGAGTCACGAACGGTTATGTCCTCAAAGTAATCAAACAACGTCTTGAGGATAATTGATGCCTCCAAGCGTGCCAATGGGGCACCGATACAAGTGTGTGATCCACTCCCAAAGGCGATATGGTCGGGGTCGCGCTCTGAAATGAATGTATCCGGATTGTCAAATATGTCAGGATCTCTGTTCGCAGAACCAATCCAAAGAATAACTGTTTCATCTTGTCGGATGGTCATACCCCCAATTTCGGTTTGCTGTTTTGTCTTCCGGGCACGTGCTTGTAGTGGCGATCGATATCGAAGAATTTCCTCTAAGACCACATCAATCTGAGATTGATCGATACTCGAATAGCAGTCGAATTTATCCAATAGGTAAACGCTGTTTGCGAGTAATGACGTGAGAGTTCCTTGTCCTGCTAGAATAAAATTGAATGCATTAGAGCCGATGGTAATATCGTCCAACTCGTCATCCTCGATCAACTTGGATATCAAATCATCTTGTGGTTCCGCTCGTCGTTTCTCGACGAGATCACTAAAGTACTCGACGACGCTGGATAGTCGTTCTGGCTGTTTGCTATCAAAGTCACTGAATTCACTATATGTTACCTCTCTAAAAGTCAACAACCACTCTATTACTTTGTCTATATCCTCATCAGGAACTCCAACCATGCTCATAATAACACGCAGCGGAAGTGGCTCAGCGAGCTCACTCACAAAATCAAATTCCGTCCCGTTCGCTACTGCTTGATCAAGTTGATTTGTTGTGAGCTCCCTAATCGTATTTTCGAATTCGTTGATTTCGCCGGGACGAAAGTATTTGAAGAATTCACCTTTGGAACGTTTGTGTTGAGACCCATCCATCCAGACGATGGCATTGTCGATATACGAAAAGGGGGATGTCCGATTTGAATTATCAGCCAAGCTCTTACGAACGAGAGCATTATCCTGCAGTCCGTTTTTCACCTGTTGAAACCCAAATACATCATAGACCTCCCGTTGGCTATCATAGTGTATCGGGGATTGACTCCGCATTTTTTTGTACCAATCAAATGGATCATGGAGGCCAGCCTTTGTTTTCAGTGGAGTCGGTGCAGATTCAAACACTTCGAAATCGTTTCCCGCCAAAACTTTTGACATACTCATGAAAACGATTTAAAAGTAAATATATCTGTTCCTATTACTATCATATTTATGGATGCAGGTGGTATTTATAACCATTACCTTATATTAGTCAGAATATTTGATGAGGTGTCTCAATTGGCGATCGCGATTATTTCAGAAGTAAAAACTGCCCAGAGGCACACTTTGAGAGAATTGTATGACAAAAATCGGAGGCGTCTACAGGCTGGGTAGGTCGAGTGCCTCGGGGCTTGACCTCGAGGCAGTCCACGCCGCTTGTCGTTTATACCGATTGGAGATCGTCAATCGCATCAACAAGAATGTCTGTACAGCGATTCCAGTAGTTTGGGGTATGTCCCGCGTTGTGAGGTGTAATCAGACAGTTTTGGAGGTTCCAAAGGGGGTGATCTCCAGGCAGTGGCTCAGGATCAGTAACATCGAGTGCTGCCTGTTGGATATCATTCCCACGGAGAGCCGATACCAACGCATCTGTATCGACAACTGGCCCTCGAGCTACATTGATGAGCATGGCATCGGTGGGAAGCCCGTTGAACACTTGCTCATCAATTAGGTTGTCTGTTGTTTCTGTTAGTGGACAGGCGAGTATGAGGTAGTCGCTCCGAGTAGCGGCAGCCAACGTTTGATCATACCCGACGATTTCATCGGCATTACCCGGTTTATCGGGTGTATATCGGATGCCGATAGTCTCGACCCCGAAATCATTGAGTCGAGCAATAATTTCCGTCCCAATCGGTCCCATACCGACGACAGTAGCCGTTGCCCCGCGTAGCTCTCCCCCTTGGAAGTGGTTCCATTCTCCACGTTCGTTTTGCTCCCATGCTTGACGAAGGTTTCTGACATCAGAGAGAATGTATCCAAGCACTTGCTCGGCGATATTCGGGCCGTGAACACCTGATGCATTTGTCACGGTGACATTCGCTTCGTTGAGCACATCTAGTGGTAGGTGGTCAGTGCCGGCAAAGGTACAGGCGAATACGTCCAATGTATCGGATTTCTTGACGAGTTCTGGGTTGATTTGATACCCAGTTGCCACTGATGCAGCTGTCAGATACTTCTCCCGTTGATCTGGGGTATATGCTACCGTCACCTCCTTGTCTGGACAGGCCTCACGAATTGTCTCAGCATAGTCTTCTGGATCAAGCCCATGGATTTTGTCATGAAGGACAACGATATCAGTCATGCCTGCACCTCCTGGATCGCCACATCATACGCCCCATTTTGAAGAGTGGCCTCCTCAATCTCTTTGAGTTCTGAGGCGGTGGCATCAATTGTCGCGAAGTGATTGCCTGCAAGTTCCCCAGCTGGGCTTTTGAAACAGGTTGGCCCACATGGGACAAGAATTTCTTGTTCGTTTCGATAGCCAGGGTACAACAAGAGATCTCCACGTGAGGGATAGACTGTATGATTTTCTCGAGGGATCTCGGGGAGATCAATCTCATCGATATTGATCCATGTCGCAATTCCACTCCATCGAACATGCATGAGTTCTGATTCTAATGGAAGGAGCTCTCGAACCGCTTTGACTGATTCTGGAGCTTGGTCGTCGTGTAATTCTGCCTCGAATTCTGTGTCGTTTACTTCAATTTGTATCATTGTGATTGGATGTATCGGGTTGGGTCACTTCGCGAGCTGTGCAATCGAGGCTGCAAGGATTTGTGTGGCTGAGGTGCAATCCTCCCAATCAGCCTTCTCTTTCGGTGAATGGGAGTATCCGTTTTCAGAGGCCACAAACAGGAGTGCCGCATCAGTCACGTCAGCGATCTGCATCGTATCGTGACCTGCACCCGAGTGGATATCGATTGTGTTCACCTGGTGATCCTCACTGACCTGCTTGACAGTGTCTCTGCACCGATCAGACAGTGGCGTTGGTGGGATGTCGTAATCACACGTGAACGTCGTCGAGATCGGTCGGTTAGCCTCGATCTCGTTGAGCTTTCCTTGGACGTGCTCAAGTTGTGATGTTATCTCAGACTGCTTGGTTGATCGGAGATCAATCCGAAGGGACACTTCACCAGGGACAACATTCACTGTGTTTGGTTCCGGCGTGAGGTGACCGACTGTACCGACAGCAGTCTCACTCCCGCTTGACGCAATGTCACCAGCGTGGCTTTCTACGGCGAGGACAAGCTCACTCGCTGCAGTGAGTGCATCCTGCCGTTTATCCATGGCTGTGGTACCTGCATGGTCTGGGTGTCCTGTGAGCGTCACGTGACACCGGACAGTGCCGGTTATATCCGTAACAACTCCCAGTGGAACACCTGCGTCGTTGAGACGCGTTGTTTGCTCAATATGCAGTTCGAGCCAGCTATCCCATTTGTTGGCGTCGATTCGATCGGAGCCGTGATATCCGATATTTTTGAGGGCCTTCTCCAGCGTGATGTCACCATCTGACTGTGATAACATCTCGTCAACACTGGCCTTTCCAGCTGCGACAGTCGAACCGAGAACGCCCTCTGCAAATCGGGTTCCTTCTTCTCCGGTGAATGAGACAACTTCGATTGGCCGCCGTGGCGATATCTTGCTTCGCTGGATCGCACGCACACTTTCCAACGCCGCAAAAACTCCAAGTGGGCCATCGAAGATACCTCCGCGAGGAACTGAATCTAGGTGGCTTCCTGCGGCCACAGCTGTGCTCTCGGGATCTGCATTTGGGGGAACCCACCGGCCGACGATATTCCCGACCGGGTCGATACTGATATCGAGCCCAGCGGCCTTACACTGGTCGACGTAATAATCCCGGGCCTTCCGATTAGCTTCATCTGCTGGGAGTGCTGTTCGCCCACGGCCCTCGGATGATTTTACAGCCCCAAATGTGGCCGTTTGTTCGATATCTTCTCGAAGCGCATCACCATCGATGATGAGATCGTCAGTCATCGATGGGTCTCCTGTGGCCCCCAGTGTGGAACCGGTCGTTCACGGAACTCACCATAACCTGGATCGGCCACAACGCCAGTCTCATCAACAATGCAGTTTCCCCGAAGGTAGGTCTGTTTCACCCGACCGGTTACCTCCCGGCCCTCATATACTGAATAATCGGCCCGAGATTCGTTCTCGTCGGCTGAAATCGTATACGTTTCATCGGGATCGAATACAACAAAGTCGGCGTCTGCGCCGACTGTCAGTCGGCCTTTATTTCGAAGCCCAAATGTGCGTGCTGGGGATCGCGCCATGGCATCGACGAGGAATTTGTAACTGTATCCCCGCCGATTGATAGCCTCATCATGAAACACAGGGAGACTTGTTTGCAGACTGTTGACGCCAAACGAGCAGTCCCACCAGTTTTCAACTGTTTTGTCAGCTCGCGTTGAGGCGACGTGATCAGTTGAGACAATGCTGAGTGGGCCTTCTCGCAGGTGTTTAAACATCGCATCCACATTTTCCTGTGTTCGGAGTGGTGGTGATTGAAGTGCGAGTGTTCCTTGTTCTCCGTAGGCTTCCTCAGTCAATGTCGTATAGTGGGTGCATGTTTCACCCCGGAATTGACTGCCGTCTTCACGGACTGCTGCCAGTGCAGTGGCAGCTGCATCAGATGAGGTATGGATCCCATAGTACTGACACCCAGTTGCCTCAGCTACTGCAGCGGCATCTGAGAGGGCCATCGCCTCTGTGTAATCTGGACGTGCTTCTGGATAGTCCGTTGCTGAATTTCGGCCTTCTTCTTGCTGTTTTTCAGTCAATGCCTGACAAACCGAGGCATCTTCTGTATGCAGGACAGCCACAGCATCAAGCTCGGCGAGCCGATCAAAGGCGATCTGTAAGAACCCGTTGGAGACCGCAATATCGTAGGCGGTGAAGAATTTGAACGTCGGGATTCCAGCTTCGACAACCGATTCAAATTCGTCCACTACTGACGGATCTTCCGCCGTGACCGTCGCATGGAGTCCATAATCGACATACGACTCGGTAGCCTTCTGTTTTTGCCGTTCGATCGCCGTATGTAATGATCCCTCGTCCATCCACACAGCGTCATCGGAATCATCACTGCGTTCTCCGTTCCATGTCTGCCAGGCGAAATTGATAACCGTCGTAATTCCGCCTCTTGCTGCTGCGGCAGTTCCAGTTTCGTAGGTATCGATGGAGTTGAAGCCATCAATATGAACATGTGGATCAACAATCCCAGGAAGGACAAGCTGTCCATCTACATCGAGGGTCTGATCGGCTGATGGCAGTATCTCTTGGTTGCCAACGGCCACGATTGTGCCATCGTCGACTGCAAAGCCAGCATCGATCGTCCCATCTGTAGTGACAAGCGTCCCACCAACAACGGTTAGATCAACGCTCATACCCCCTCCTCCGGAGTTTCATTGGTGGTTTCAAGCAATGCATCGAATCCATCTGTATCCTCATTGTAGGCAATACACTGTACCTCAACGTCGTCTACGTGTTGTGTGTCTGGATGTTGCATGGAACATTCTTCTGTTGCATGTGGGCAGCGTGGATGTAGTCGGCAGCCGGACGGAGCTTCTCGAGGACTGGGAATCTCTCCACGTAGCGGTTCACTGTCTGGCCTGTATGCTTCATCACTGTCCGATGTTACCGGAATCGAGGAGAGCAACGCTCGTGTGTAAGGGTGTTTTGGTGATTGGAAGATCTCCTCAGTCGGCCCTTTCTCTTGGATCTCTCCGAGGTACATCACCGCTGTCTCATCTGCAAAATTTCTAACAACTGAAAGGTCATGGGTGATAAATAGATACGTCAGATCGAGATCCTCTTGGAGATCTCTCAACAGATCGATTATTTTAGCTTGTACTGACACATCGAGTGCACTCGTAGGCTCATCAAGGAGCAAGAGTTGTGGGTCTACTGCGAGTGCTCGGGCAATATTGACTCGTTGTTTTTGCCCACCACTCAGTTCGTGTGGATATTTGTACAGATACTCATCAGTAAGCCCAACGCGATCGAGCATTTCCCGTACTCGTTGATCCCGTTTATTTTTGTCAACACCTGTCGCTTTGAGTGGGACACGAAGTGATTTTTCGATCGTCCGCCGTGGATTGAGACACGATGTTGGATCTTGGAATACAAGTTGGATATCACTCCGAATCGTTTCCAACTGCTCTTTGAGCGGATTGGTAATGTCTTCGCCTTGGTACCGAATGAGCCCTCCTGTGGCTTCGTGAATATTGATGATCGTCTCAGCGACAGTTGATTTGCCACTCCCAGATTCTCCGATCAGGGCAAGTGTTTCTCCCTCATCTACTGTGAGTGAGATCCCATCAACGGCCTTTACTGGTGGTTTATTGTCAAACCACCCCGTATTCGTGTCAAAGTATTTCTCGAGGTTTTTGACTTCCAATACTGGGGCCGTCATTGTTCACCACCAGTTTGAACACTACCGTTTTTCATCAACCGATGTTTGGTTTTCTCGTTTGTTGGAGTCGTCCCATCGTCTGTGTGTCGAACACAGACCGCATGGGAGTTATCCCCGAAGGACACCTCCGGGGGTGGTGACTGTTTGCATTTCTCATCAGCATATGGACACCGTGGATGGAATCGACAGCCAGAGGGTGGATCGGTATACTTTGGCACAGAGCCGTCTATGCCGCCTGCCATCTCTTCTCCAGACAGCTGCGGGATAGACGCGATCAGTCCCTGCGTGTAAGGATGGTGAGCATCTTCGAAGATCTCCTCGGTGGGAGCGGTTTCGACAATACGGCCCCCATACATGATGTAGATCCGATCGCTAACCTGCCGGGCGACCCCAAGGTTGTGGGTAATCATGAGAATGCTCATATCGCGATCTTCAATAATGTCAGTGAGCAAGGAAAGAATGCGATCATGCACTGTCACATCAAGCGCAGAGCCCGGTTCATCTGCGATCAGTAGATCAGGCTCGTTGAGAAGTGCCTGGGCAATGAGCGCACGTTGTCGCATGCCGCCTGAAAGCTCCGAGGGGTAACTGTTCAATACCGCCTCGGGATCCGGCATTTGAACCTCTTTGAGCATCTCAACAACACGGTCGCGTGCATTGTCTCGCTCTGCTGAGGAGCGGCGGCGTCGGAAATATGAGAGTATTCCGCCCTTATTTTCGCCACCAAACATGGCAGTATCGATGAGCTGTTCACCGATGGTGAAGACCGGATTAAGGCCTGAGAGGGGATTTTGGAAAATCATCCCGAGTCGATCACCATTGAGACTCTTTCGGTCGTCTTCTGAGAGTGCACGAAGATCCATACCATCGAACTCAACAGACCCATCTACATGCGCAGGTGGTTCCTCTAGAAGTCCAGTAATCGCTTTTGTCGTGACCGATTTTCCACAGCCTGTCTCGCCGACAATCGTGACGATTTCACCCCGATCAACTTGAAGGTCGACATCACCAACGACATCGGCATAGCCATCGAAGCCATCGAAGCCAACTGAGAGATCAGTGACTTCAAGCAACGAATCAGAACTCATTGTTCGACCTCCACATCAAAGAGATCACGCAGCCCGTCACCGAGCATATTGAATCCCATAACGAGGATGAAGATCGCGATTCCCGGCATTATGGCAATCCACCAGTCTGTCGGGAGGAAATTAGTTCCATTCGCGACCATTGTTCCCAATCCAGGCTTCGGCGGCTGAACACCCAAGCCAATGAAAGATAATGATGCGCCAGTGAGGATGACGATCCCAGCATCCAACGTTGCTTTCACCAACAGCGGTGAGAGGCAGTTTGGAAGCAGTTCACGAAAGAGGATATGTGACGTACTTGCCCCTGATATTTTTGCCGCTTGTATGTACTCTTCATCTGATTGGCTGGCAGCCAGTCCACGAGCCAATCGTGCATACCATGTCCACCACAAGGATGCGATAGCGAACATGGCGATTTCGAGCGTTGGTTCGAATGCAGACGCGATTGCGAGTGCCAACACCAGTGGGGGCAATGCGAGAAATGTGTCCGTTACTCGCATGATAATTGTATCAATCCATCCACCAGCGTAGCCAGCTGTGAGCCCCAATGTGACCCCAACTGGGACACCAAGACCTAACACGACCGCAACTAAGGTCAGTGCAATCCGATATCCGAAGAGGATTCTGGTGAGGATATCACGCCCAACGTCATCTGTACCCAGTGGATGTTCTAAACTCGGCTGTTGAAACGCGTTAGCGAAATCAGTGAATGTTCCTGCGTGTTCGGGGTACGGCGCTATATACGGTGCGAACACTGCAGCGATCGTGATGGTTACCACGATAATCAGGCCGATGACACTCATCGGCTGATTCGTAAATCGCTGGTAGGATCGATACCACAGCTCTCGACGAGCTGGTGAGACGAATTGGTCTAGTCGAGACGTTTCAGTGCTCATGTGCTATCACCTGCAAAGCTGACCCGTGGATCAAGCATGCTTGTTAGTATGTCGACAATGAGGTTCGCTGTGACAAACGCCAACCCGATCACCATTGTGACACCGACGATGGCGTTGATATCCGATGACAGCACGGACTGAACGCCATACTTGGCAACTCCGGGCCATGAGTATACGATCTCAATTACGAAGGCCCCGCTGAGCAGCCAAGCGTATTGCAACCCGAGGATTGTCAGCGTCGGGATAAACGCATTCTTTAGTGAGTACTTGTTGACAATCAGCCACGACGGAAGCCCGTAGGCACGTGTGGCCTCGATGTAGTCTTTGCCCTCAACATCGATCATACTGGATCTGGTAATCCGGATCACTTGTCCTAAGCCTCCAAACGAAAGCGCAAGTGCAGGAAGCAGGAGATGCTTCCAGGCATCGATATGTGCTGCAATCGACCCTGAGAGGATCGTATCGATAAGCATGAATCCCGTTGTAGTGATCACTTCATCCCCATACGTTGAGGAGAGCCGACCTGTAATTGGGAACCAGTCTAAGTAATATCCAAACAATAGCTGGAACAGGATCCCAATAAAGAAGCTCGGGACACTCACCGCTGCAAATGCAAAGAAGCGAGTCGTGTTATCGACAACGCCGCCTTGATGCCGCGCAGCGAGTATCCCAAGCGGGATGCCGAGGATAGCCATGAAGGCAAAGGCGAGTGTGATCAACTCGAATGTTGCAGGCAGCTTGGTGACAAGATCATGTACGACGGAGTTTCTCGTCTGTAAACTCTGTCCGAGATCACCCACAAGCAGTCGGCGCATGTACTCAATGTACTGTACCGAGAGTGGATCGTTGAGTCCAAGCTCTGCAGAGAGCTGATTAACCTGCTCTTCGCTGGCGAACGCACCCAGTGCTAACCGTGCCGGGTTCCCAGGAAGTACCCTGGAAATAATGAATATGAGGATGGACAGTCCCAGCAGACTGGTAATCATCCCCGAAATGCGGCGGAGCAGTGACCTTACTCCTGACATTAGACTTGGTGGAGATCACGGAACGTGTACTCGAACCCTTGTGCCGGTCGGAGTGTCAGCCCTTCAACATCGTTTTGGAACCCGATCGTTTTGACCGTGTGATAGAGATGCATATCACAGTAGAGATCGCCAAGGGTATTCTGTAACTCAGCGTAGATTTCACTTCGTGCGTCTGGATCTGGAGTCTGGCGGGCTTCATCGATAAGAGAATCAACGTCATCATTTTCGAGATGTTCCATGCTCATCCACGTGCTGGCGGCTTCAGAGTGGAACTGGTTGTAGAACATTGAATCCGGAGAGGGATAGGTAGGGACGTAGAACACCTGACTCGTGTGTGGGGTATCCTCTGGAGAGGCAGCTAACTCCGTGATTGTCCCCCATGTCTGTGGGTTCAATTCGACGTTGATTCCAATATCCTCCATATTGTCTTGGAAAAGCAGAGCGATCTGCTCTTGGAAGGCATACGATTCTGTGAACGTATTCGAGATCGTCAGTTCACCTTCTGAGTAGCCGGCTTCTTCAAGGAGCTCCCGTGATCGCTCCGGGTCATACGATGGCTGAACAACTTCGTCAGTATGTTCAGCCCATGTCGGTGGGAGAGGCCCGTGGGCCCGGTTCATATCAGGGCGAATCTCGTTGACGACCTGCTCGTAATCGAAGCCCCAGCAAATCGCTTCGCGAACTGCTGGATCATCAGTTGGAGCTTTTTGTGTGTTGATTTTGTTGTAGAGCAGCCCAAACGTTGGCATCTTTTCGACGCGGGCATTATCCATCCCTTCGATGGCCTCATACGTCTGCGTATCCTGATACTGACCGCTCATATCGAGTTCTTCGTTCCGCATCAGCGTTCGAACGGTCGAATTTTCGGTAATAATCCGCACTTCAACGGTATCAAAGGAGCCATCTGGGAACCCTTTGAAGTAATCATCAAATGCAGCGAAGGTAATCGAATTTCCACGGGAGAAACTATCCAGCTGGTAGGCACCCGATCCAGCGTCGTTGTTATTGATGAATTCCTGTCCGTAGTCCCCACGGTCTCCGAACTCACCATCGCTCAGATTCTCCATAATGAGCGTCTTATCAACAATAAACAGCAACACCATAATGGGGAGGAATGGTGTGTATGATCGATTCAGCTCGAATGTGACTGTCTGCTCGTCTTCGACAGTAATGTTTTCTTTTTCCAGGATGCCAGTCAGGAGAGAAGCGTATCCCTGATCGATATCCATGAAGCGTTCCACGCTGAACTGTACATCTTCTGCAGTTACGGGATTACCACTGTGGAAGGTAATCCCTTCTTCCAGTGTGAACGTGTAGGTTGTTCCATCCTCTGAAACACTCCAATCAGAGGCCAAATTGGGTTGTAGTGTCCCTTCGCTATCTGGGAACACTAGAGGATCGTATAAATTCACCAATGCCATCGCCTGCACGTAATCCGTCCCTTTGGCAGGATCGATGGTGCCCATGCGCTGTCCGATATTGGCTACCAGTCTGGAGTCCGAACTTCCACTACCAGATGACTCATCATCGGCTGAAGTGGTATTTTCACCGCCTGTACAACCTGCAAGACCTGCTGCACCGACAGCACCAAGGCCTGAGAGGAATCGGCGACGCGATTTGTTAGTGAGAAGATCAGTGACTGAAATCTCACCTGACTTTTCATCATTTGAGGTGTGGGTTTCGTTCATTCTTTGTCCTCCGTTATTCCGAAGTTAGTTTCAGCTTTGTTCCGTTTCTCGGTCAGAATATGAGATATCATATTCATTGTCGAACCAGATTAGTCGATTGGCTATTGTTAGATAAAGATTTCGCAACATACGTCATATTCAATAAAATTTGTTGTTCGTAATAGACGAACCAAACTATGTGATGGGTACTAGCTCTCACACAGTATAGTCAAAAATTTCAAATTTCGCTGTCTTTTACAGAGATTCTAAAGTATATAATCAGTATTATAGAGTAAGTGTTCGTGTTATACGAACAGTTTAGTGGACAGAAAAACAAACCCGAATATGGTTGATACAGACAATAAAACACGGACTCTACAGACGGTTTCTACTTCTCTTGAAGTCTTAAGCGAACTCAAAGAGAATGATACTCTTGGAGTAACGGAACTCGCTACACGTCTAGATATCTCAAAAAGCAGTGCACACGCCCATTTAGCCACTCTTGAAAACAAAGAGTTGGTTATCAATCGAAACGGAACGTATGAGCTTGCTGTCAACTTATTCACTTTTGGTCAGTACGTTCGTGAGCAAAATCTGTTGTATCAACACGGGAAATCGCAAGTCGACAAATTGGCTGACGATACAGGTCAATATGTCCATATTGTCACTGAAGAAAATGGGTGGGGAATTAATCTCTATCAAATAAAGGGCGAAACCCGTGTGGGAGGAGACTACCAGCAGAATAAACCGCAACGGAGAGATCATCTTCATTATACCGCCTCTGGGAAGGCAATTCTCGCTGCCCTACCCGCTGATCGGGTTCGAGAGATCATCGAGAGCAATGGACTCCCTAAACAAACATCAAATACCATCACGAGTGAACGTGAACTATTCGAAGAGTTAGAGTCGATTCGTGAACGCGGCTATGGCTACAATGATGAAGAAGAGATCGAGGGATTTCGTGCCGTTGGGACAGCTGTAAGAGGCCCTGGTGGTGAGGTTCTTGGTTCATTAAGCATTTCAGGCCCGACGAGTTTCATGCAGGGTGACCGGTATGAAGGAACTATTCCCGAACGTCTAATTAACGCAGCCAATGTTATTGAAGTCAATCTAAATATGAGCGAGACTAATCAATAATTTCTATTTGTTAGCACAACAAAGAGGATTGAGTGTTTCATATAACCGAACGGCACCGATATAGAGATTTCACTCCATATAGTGCTGTAAATATATTATTATGCGGATATTCATTGGTTGATTACTGGATTATTATTTCGCCCGCGGAATACGACAGACCGGATTCTCACGACCGGTTCGTTGGGTCGCCGGTATCCCTCTAATAGTTACTATTCTAATATTCATATGAATACTTTGGTAATAGAATGGTATAAGTACTATCAGATGAAAAAATAATCACTAATACCAAGTGTATGTGTGCTATTAATCAGATTAGAGCCAATAATTCAATTTCTACTGCTATCGATCATATGGAAACCGAGCAGACCCGTCTGGCTGCTGAACAAACAGCGTTCGATCGGTTTGGCTCTCGGATCGAACGTCTATCCCCGGATAAAAGGCCGTCTCAGGATCGGAGGGTTGGATACGAACAACAGGTTGCGCCACAAACACTGTCAGTGGTTCGTGAGGCCTACAGTGAAACGGTAATGGATCTATCTCACTATGAGGACGACTACGACGACACCTATGAGGAAAGTATCACCGAAGAATTTGGCCCTGAGCTAGCGGTGTTGCTCACAAAATCTGATCACTTCCTGCCTACTACGAAAGCTACTCTTGTGGACAAGATTGATATCGCAATCCAGCAGCGGGAGGCATTCCAACGACTCGTTAATCGTGAGCTACAGTCGCTTCGATCGGCGGCTACGGACATCCGATCTGTCACTGACACGCTTGCAGAGCTTTCAGACACTCCGTTTGAATCTTCATCATTTGGTGCCTTAGATGCATACTATCAGCAAACGGATGTCCTCTTTACTGAGTGCGATGCGATCGCATCCGATCGGCAGAACGATTTGGTAGCGATTCAACGATCGTGGCAGTCCAATGCCTCCCTCCGTGCATTGGTAGATTATTTCTATCAGTCCCTTCCGGTGACGTATCCAGTCTTAGCTACCCTCGGTGAGCTTGGTGAAACGATTTCAAGAGTGCGTAGGGAAATCGAACAGGCCATCATTTACGGGCAGAGTGCTCAGTTGTGAGAGAACGGTGAGTTCTGGTTTAGAGGACAAGTTGTAACATAATAGGCAACTTATTTATAAATATCTTGCATATTTTGAGATAATTTTCTTCGGGCACTCCACGCTCTCGATGGGCCGATGAAACGATAGTCCCGTCATTGCTTCCGACAACCCACCTGATTGACATCCTCACCCGCCTGAAGGCGGGGTGAATCCCGAGCGTTGAGATATTAGGGTTTGCAGACTCCCTGTTCTTGTGGGTGAAACGCACCCGTGGTTGTCTCGAACAGGTAGACTTCTGGCTGTGCCAAGCAGCCGTTACGAGGGTGTCATAGAACAGTTCGCATACCAAAGAGCAGGGTGAACGCTGAGGTGGAATGAGTTCAGCGACCCTGCAAGATGATCCTTCGGTAGAATCGTTCTTCAATGTCGTGGAAACGGAGACGTTGGCGTTGTTTGAGCACCTCTCCTTCGAGTTTCTCGAAGAGTTCGATGTGTTCGCCCCGGCAGAGACGGGGCGAACACGAGATCTTGAACCGCCAGAGATGATGCGTGGATTTCTCTATTGCTACTACAAGGACATCTACGGCATCCGTCCGGTTGCACGAGAACTGAACAACACCGTTGTCTGGCTCAGCTGCGGCTTTGATCGACCGCCGTCGAGAGACGCGGTCGATCGCTTCCTCACTGATCTTGAGCACGTCGCTGATCAGGTCTTTGACCATCTCGTCGAGCAGGCCGCCTTGCGGGGCCTGCTCGACTTGACGTACTCCATCGATTCAACCGACGTAAGAGCGATGCCTGCCGACCCAGACGCCTCAAAGTGCTATGATCCAACCGATGATGAGTACTACTACGGCTACGGCTGCACAATTGTCTCGACCGGGCAAAAGATCCCGATTGCAGCCGAATTCACCGAGAGTAAGCAAGCACCAGAGGAAACAGCGATGCGCGTCACGCGTGACGCGCTCGCCGTCAGGAAGCCGATTTGGATGCTTGGAGACAGTGCCTACGACACGCTCGACTGGCACGACCACCTGCTGGACGCAGGCGTCGTGCCAGTCGCTCCGTACAACGCGCGAAATACTGACGACCCGAAAGATATCGAGTACAGGGTCGAAGATCGTATTACCGACCACAGTGAGGACGTGCAATTGAAGCAATCAACGCTGGACGAGACGTACAACCGGCGGAGTAGCGTCGAACGAACCAATGAGTCAGTGAAGATCTGTGGCCTCGGGCGAACGCACGCCCGAGGCCGCGTTCATGCACGAGCACAGGTTTTCCTTGCGCTGTGTCTTCGACTTGTCGTCGCAATCACCAATTACGAACGAGGAGATAATCCGGGAAGTACCGTGATCACGGTATGAGAAGAGTTCTATGACACCCTCATAGAGTAGTATACTAACAAACATAGCTAACCAACTGTTAGCCCTGAATCGCGCGATTTGTTGGGTAGCATGTTGATTGGTCTCTTTTATATCAACACAGAAGTACTCTTCCACAGGATTTTGGACTCACCGTTGTGGCTGCTGATTCTACTATTTGTATGTAAAGTCGAATTTGCAATATGGATTTAATATTCAAACATTAATTTTTGACAATCTAATGACCACCAGTGAATATAAGTGGAGATGAAATTATTTGGTCGCGTCGCAAAGTCCTCTAGAGTTTGCCTCTGGTGCTCTCAGTTGAGAGGTCACAGCTCATTGCTGTTTTGGTTGATCGCTGGAGCAGTTCGTCAAGGAACAACTGGTAGTGAGA
>NZ_JABEBY010000020.1:0-41056 GCF_046719765.1 Halonotius sp. F2-221B | reverse complement strand
TGAACTTCCTCAGCCTCACACTCAACACTGATCGCTGGTTCGAGAAAATCTTGAGTACCGACTTCTACAGATGAGCGATCTTCTAATTGATGCAACTTTAATACTATTTCGCGCAGGAGCGGACATTCCACGCTGCAGTTTTTCGATTTTGGAGGCCTAACTACACAGGCAGCCCCGGTATCATACGGCTCCGACCGAGCTAAGGCACCGCAAAGCCATCGCACACGTCGGAGTCGCGCGCGGGTCGGCGCGGAGCGGGCAGGATAAGAATAAACAGCACCACAACAATGATAATCAAGTTATTTTGTAAGATATGCGCCCTCCATCTTGCACCGCCTATTCTGATTGAAATCCGATAAGCCTGTTTCGCTATCTATGGCAAGAATCAACTGTGTATACAGACGAGACGTTGTCGGCCAGTAGTTAGCAGTTTCAACACGATTCCGCCCGACTGAGATGATTCTGATATGGCCACCACAGAGAGGTGTGTCAGCCTGCTGTCCGACACATATCCATGATCGTGTATATATTTGAACCTATACAACGCCGAGATAGCACAAACACGGGGCTTTTTAGCGACTGAGTACGGTATGGGAGATATGGAACACGGCCGGGAGTCGACCCACCATGCGTCCGAGGGCCCAACCGAGAAATGCGGGGTCGTCGGGATCGCACTGGAAGATCGCTCCGTCGCACGACCGCTCTATTACTCGCTGTACGCGCTCCAACACCGCGGCCAGGAGTCCGCCGGCATCGTCACCCACGATGGCTTCCAACAGTACAGCCACGTCGACATGGGCCTCGTCGGCGACGCCTTCGACGAAGACGACCTCAGCTCGCTCAACGGCGCGACCGGCATCGGCCACGTCCGCTACCCGACCGAGGGCTCGATCGGCACCTGCTGTGCCCAGCCGTTTTCGGTCTCGTTTAAATCCGGCTCGCTGGGCCTGTCGCACAACGGCAACCTCGTCAACGCCGACGAGATCCGCGACGAACTCGCCAATCTCGGCCACGCCTTCACCTCCGACGGCGACACCGAGGTGATCGCCCACGATATCGCCCGCAACCTCCTTGATGAGGATCTGATCCAGGCGGTCAAACACACCATGGAGCGACTGCATGGCTCCTACTCGCTGACGATCATGCACGACGAGAGCGTGATCGGCGTCCGCGACCCACAGGGCAACCGCCCACTGTGTATCGGCCAGCTTGATGATGGCTACGTGCTGGCCTCTGAATCGACCGTCATCGACACCCTCGGCGGGGAGCTGATTCGGGATGTGAAGCCGGGTGAGCTGATCGTCCTCGACAACGATGGCACCGGCTATGACTCCTATCAACTCGTCGACCGACCCAACACGGCCCACTGCTTTTTCGAACACGTCTACTTTGCCCGGCCCGACTCAGTCATCGACGGCAGCCTCGTCTATGAAGTTCGTCGGGAACTCGGCCGCAAACTCTGGGAGGAAAGCGGTATCGAGAGCGATGTCGTCCTTCCGGTGCCGGACTCCGGCCGCGCCTTCGCCTCCGGCTACGCTGACGCCGCCAGCGAGACAACCGCGGATGGCGAGCCCCGCGCCGAAGACGACGGCGGCGTCCGCTTCGCCGAGGGCCTGATGAAAAACCGCTACGTTGGCCGGACGTTCATCATGCCGACACAGGACGAACGCGAACGCGCCGTCCGCCTGAAGCTCAACCCGATCAAATCCACTATTGAGGGCAAAACCGTCACCATAATCGACGACTCGATCGTCCGCGGGACGACCTCAAATCAGCTGGTCGATCTGCTGAAAGACGCCGGCGCGGAGGAAGTCCACATGCGCGTTGGCTCCCCACCGATCGTCGCGCCCTGCTATATGGGGATCAACATGGCGACCCGCGAGGAGCTGATCGCCGCCGACAAATCCATCGAAGAGATCCGCGCGGAGATCAACGCCGACAGTCTCGCCTATCTGTCGATCGATGCTATCGCCGAGAGCCTCGACAGCCAGCAGATCGATCTCTGTTTGGGTTGTGTAACCGGCGAATACCCCTACGACATCGAGGGCGAAACAACCGACCGAGAGGTAAATCGACCGGTCATCGGCGGGCAGGAAGCGTTCGCGGCCGACGACTAAGAGCGCTGGATCGTCCGCGGTGCGTGGTCGCACTCCGACACTACTGTTTGCTCTGCGATAAGCAACGGAGATAACACGCACTCCGTTGCATCACAGTAATGTGTGAGTAAGACAATTTTATTCTATGGGCGAGCCAACGGTCGTTGTTCCAGCATACAATGAAGCCGATCGGATCGAAGAACCACTGGAAGCGCTCGTAGAGCGGTATCCCGTTGTTGTGGTCGACGACGGATCAACCGATGATACAGCAGCAGTAGCTGAGAGTACAGGCGCAACAGTGGTTCGTCAGCCCGAGAACAAGGGGTATATCGCCGCGCTGAAACGGGGATTTCAGGAAGCATCGTCAGAGATCGTTGTCACGTTTGATGCCGACGGGGAACACCGGCCAGCTGATATCCAGCGACTCATTCGACCGATCAGAGATAACGAACTGGATCTTGTGCTTGGAGCCCGGTCGACGATCCCCCGGCCCTCTGAACGGTTTCTCAACGCACTCACACGGCTGCGGGTTGACGTTTCGGATTCGGGCACTGGACTGCGTGCGCTCCGTCGCTCACTGGCGGTTGAACTCAACCTCGACACAGCGTGTACGTGTGGGACATTCGTCCTGGAGGCAGCCGCGAAGGGCGCACGGATCGGCGAAATTCAGATCGAAACGCAAGCGGTCGAAAAGCCGCGTGGAGTTGCGTGGCAACACGGCAAACAGTTCTTCGATGTGCTTCGATATCTGCTTGTCCGTTAGTCCGATCAGTACACCACGTACAGCATCGCGTAAACGACGACCCCGAGGCTAAAGGAGATCAGCCAGAGGACGGCCGCGATCTGGCCGACACTCCGGTGCCGGCTGGTGTAGATCTCCTCGATGGGCCGACTAACCGCCAGCAACAGGGTGTAGATCACCAACGGCACACAGATGATCGCCAGCAGGATGTGCACCGCGAGGATCGGCAGATAGACGAACTGCTCGATCACCCCCGGGCCGCCGAAGTCGGTCGTCCCCGCAAGTGTGATGCGGTAGAGGTAGAACACGAGAAACGCGGCAAACAGTACCGTCGAGGCGATCATGTAGTTGCGATGGGTCGTCACCTCGTTGCGACGGATCGCCCGCCAGCCGGAGACGATCGTGCCGATCGCGGCGAGGCTGATAACGACGTTGAGCTCCGGAATCCAGGTGATCAACCCCTCGATTCGTGGAATCATTTGCGCCGGGATCACACCGCCAACGGCGGCGAAGACCGCCCCGAGGGCGAGGGCGGATAACACAACGGTCAGCAACGGCACATTGTCGCGGGCCTGCAGTTGCATACCCCTGCTTTGAGAGCGACAATCAAAACCGTTTGTTTGTCTGTCGCCGCCACGGACAAATCGAGCGTCGGCACCGGGATCGATCCGGTAGCGGCGACCCCGAAAAGAAAGGGCTTTTATTCAACCCCGGTGAACAGACGAGTGCGCGAAAGCGTACAAAACACCCGCGAGCGTGGGTAGCCAAGCTAGGCCAACGGCGCAGCGTTGAGGGCGCTGTCCTGTAGAGGTCCGAGAGTTCAAATCTCTTCCCACGCATCGCAGGCGGTTCAGCCGCCACGATGTGGTGTTGTCTCTACGACAGCACCCACGCATCATTCTCCCGAGATACCGACTGATGAGCGGCGGAACCGTACCAGCGACCAGCAGGACGCGCGTGAAGAGTTAAACCATCGACGGCCCAACCGGGAAACATGGCGAAATATTCGACCGGCGACAGCAGCGGCGGTGGTGACGGCGACAGCTGCGAGCTGTGTGGCACCGCCAGCAACCGCCTCAGCAAAGCCAACGTCGAAGGCGCGGTGTTGTTGGTCTGTCCCGACTGCGCGCCACACGACGACGCGAGAAAGACGACCGGCGACAGCGGTGGCTCGGGCGGCCAGGGGAGCCAAAGCGGTGCCAGCGGCTCCGGCGGCGGTGGCAGCGACGGGCCCAAAGACCGCAAGAAACGCGCCGCTCAACGACAGGCCGAGGTCTACGACGCCGCCAAAGGCGACTCGACCCACTGGGAGGAAGAAGGCACAAACTACGAGGGCGACCGCCTTCCGTATCTCGTCGCCGACTACGGCGACCGCGTCGCCGCCGCCCGTGAGGATGCCGACCTCTCGATTGCGGATCTCGCGGCCGACCTCGAGGTCGACGAATCGGATCTCGAAGCCGTCGAAGCCGGCCGGGCGACCCGGGCGGGCGTCGGCGGCTCGGTCGTTCGCGCGCTGGAAGACGAGTTCGACATCGACCTCGTCGATGAGTAGCCGCTCGCTCCCGCCACGGCGTTCCACCACCGCACGATGATCGGCAAACTCGATCCCGACACGCTCGGCCGCGTCCTCGAACACACGGGCGCGTCGAGCCCAGATCTGCTGACCGGCGCGGCCTACGGCGAGGACGCCGCCGCCATCGACCTCGGTGACGGCGAAACGCTCGTCGTGAGTAGCGATCCGATCTCGCTGGCGGCCGACCGCGCCGGCACGCTCGGCGTCTACGTCGCCTGCAACGACGTTGCCGCCTCGGGTGCCGACCCGGAGTTTCTGACGAACGTGATCTTCCTGCCCGAGGAAAACGACGCGACGCTGGCGACGCTGACCGACCAACTCGACGCCGCGGCCGACGACCTCGGCGTCACCATCGTCGGCGGCCACACCGAGTACGTGCCTGCCCTCGACCGGCCACTCCTCAGCCTGACGGCGTTCGGCCGCACCGACCGCTACGTTCCGACCGGCGGCGCGCAGCCGGGCGACAAACTCCTGCTCACGAAGGGTGCGGCCATCGAGGGCACCGGCATCCTCGCGACGGATTTCGCCGCCGACGCACGCGAAGCCGGCATCGACGACGCGACGCTCGACCGCGCCGCCGAGTTCTTCGAGGAGATCAGTATTCAGCCCGAAGCGACGCACCTGCGCGCGGCGGCGACCGCGATGCACGATCCGACCGAGGGCGGCGTCGTCACCGGCTGTGTCGAGTTGGCGGCGGCCTCGGGTGTCGATCTCGCGGTCGACAGCGAATCGATCCCGATCCGCCCCGAAACCGAGGCGATCTGTGCGGCGATGGGCGTCGACCCGCTTCGGATCTTCGGCTCGGGCGCGCTGTTGGCGACGGTACCGCCCGCCGCCGTCGACGACGCGCTCGATTCGCTCGCCGACGCTGGCATCGAGGCGGCTGTGATCGGCGAGGTACAGGAACGCGCCGGCGAGCCGGGCGCGCTGGTGTTGGATGGCGAGCGCGTCACCGACGCGCCGACCGACCAGCTCTACCCGCTCTGGGAGGGCGATTCATGAGCGACGAGTACGCCGCCGTTGTCTACGATCTCGACGGCACACTGGTCACGCTTGCTGTCAACTGGGACGCCGTCGCTACCGACGTGATCGGGGTCTACGACGATGCTGGGATCGACGCCACCGGAGCGGGGCTGTGGTCGCTGCTGGAGAACGCCGCCGACCACGGCATCGCCGACCGCGTCGAAGAGGCGATCAGCCGCCACGAGCGCGAGGGCGCGCGTCGCTCGCGCCGCTGTGGGCTGGCAGACGAACTCTCAACGCGAACCGTGCCGGTCGGTGTCTGCTCGCTCAACTGCGAGGCCGCCTGCCGGATCGCGCTGGAAACCCACGATCTCGCCGAGTACGTCGGCGCGACCGTCGGCCGCGATTCGGTGGCGACGCACAAACCCGATCCCGAGCCGTTGCTGGCAACGGTTGACGCGCTTGATGCCGACCCTGAAAACAGCCTCTTTGTTGGCGATTCGCCGCGCGACAAGGAAACCGCCGAGCGTGCGGGTGTCGACTTTGAGTACGTCTAATCCTCGTCGCCTGCGACTGCTTGCGTGTCTTTGTCGTCGCCTGCGGTCGCCGTGGTCTCGTTGGCTGTCGCCATCGCTCCCGCGTCGCTCTTGCCGTCGTCATCGTCGCCGGATTCCTCGCGCTTGTATTTCGCATACAGGAAGGCGGCGACGTTCGTGGTCAGCCAGATCGGCGCGCCGACCCGAACCGCGAAGTTGGCGCGTGCTCCCCACGTCGCCAGATCGACCGTCGTCGACAGCAGGGCGACCAGCGGCGCGCCCACGAGGATCGTCACGACGAAGGTGACCTGCATCACCCAGCCGAAATCAACGCCGTCGGGGTTTGTTTTGGCTACGGGATCGGCCACATGCGGGGGTTCGGTGCGGTCGGCTAAGAGGTGACGGTTCGGTGCGGTCGATCCAACGTCGGACACAGCCGATTTACCGACGCGGCGTTCACACTGACGTATGACCACGACGCGCGACCTCCGCGAGCGGGCCGGCGAGGAGCCGATCACGATGCTGACGGCCTACGATGCGACGACCGCCCGGCTGATTGATGACTGCGGGATCGACATCCTCCTTGTTGGCGACAGCATGGGTACCGAGGCGTTGGGCTACGACTCGACGCTGCCGGTCACCGTCGAGGAGGTTGAGAGCCGAACCGCCGCCGTCGCCCGCGGGAGCGATGACGCCCTCGTCGTCGCCGACATGCCCTTCCTATCGGTTGGCGTCGACGAAAGCGAGACGATCCGCAACGCCGGCCGGATGTTGAAAGAGGCCGGCGCTGACGCGGTCAAACTCGAAAGCGGGCCACACACAGTCGATGTGACCGAGCGGCTCACCCAACTCGGAATTCCCGTGATGGCACACCTTGGACTCACGCCACAGCACGTCAATCAGCTCGGCGGCTACACCCGCCAGGGAACGACCGAAGCTGCCGCCGAGGAGATTCTCTCGCTCGCTCGCGCACACGAAGAGGCCGGTGCGTTCGCGCTCGTGCTCGAACATGTTCCGGCCAATGTCGCCGCGCAGGTGACCGACGATATCGATATCCCGACCATCGGCATCGGGGCCGGCGGCGACTGCGACGGGCAGGTGCTCGTGATCGACGACGTGCTTGGGCTCAGTGAGGAGGCCCCGCCGTTCGCCGAGCAGTTCGGCGACGTGCGGGCTGCGATGACCGACGCCATCGAGGCGTACAAAGCCGCCGTCGACGACGGCGAGTTCCCGACCGCCGACCACAGCCACATCGAAGCCGGGCTTGATGACCTTTCGTGAGTCCGCTTTGGTCGCACTCCGAACCGCTCGCTAACCGGCCACCATCGCCGTGTGAACCGCAACCCCACCACTATTGTGTCAAACACTGCCGTCTTGCGGTTTTTTAGCAAAGGTTTATATAGAAGCGCATCTATTCATGTAATAGAGCGATGAATAATACCCAGATAGCAAACCGCGACGACCGGTTGCTGCGACAGTACGACTACGAGGACACGTGGGTACTCGCCGCCGACCTCCCTGTCGATGACGACAGCGTGGAGTACGACACGATCGGCGAGACGTTGATCCTCGTGATCGACGAAGCCGGCGAGGTGAGCGAGACGGAACTCGATCTGCCTGGCCCCGATGCGGACGTGACGGTGAACAACGGTGTGTTGACCGTGGAGGTAGCAAAATGAAGCTGACGGTCAAACCGATCAAACAGAAGGACGCGGGCCGACGGCTGGCAGCGATCGATCGCGTTGCCGCCGACGAACTCGATCTGTCCGGCGGCGATTTTATCCGGCTCGACAGCGACGAGGGCACCGCAATCGCTCGGGTATGGCCGGGCTACCCCGAGGATGACGGCACCGGCGTCGTCCGGATCGACGGCCGCCTCCGCAGCGAAGCTGGCGTCGGCATCGATGACACCGTCGCGGTCGAGAAGGCTGACATCCAGCCGGCCGACCGGATCACGATCGCCCTCCCCCAACGGCTCGGCATCCGTGGCAACATCGACTCGCTGATCCGCCGTGAGCTCGGCGGCCAGCCGGTCACACAAGGCCAGAGCGTCCGGCTCCCGCTGGGCTTTGGCTTCATGGGTGGCCAATCGCAGGCCGTGCCGCTGAAGATCGCCTCGACGACGCCGTCGGGAACGGTCGTCATCACCGACGACACGGCCGTCGAGATCGCCGAACAGCCGGCCGAGCAGATCGCCGACGCGCCGCCGGCAGCCGGTGAGGGATCCGCAGAGGCTCCGAACGTCGCCTACGAGGACATCGGTGGCCTCGACGAGGAGCTCGAACAGGTTCGAGAGATGATCGAGCTGCCGATGCGACACCCCGAGCTGTTCAAACGCCTCGGTATCGATCCGCCGAAAGGCGTCCTGCTGCACGGGCCGCCGGGCACCGGGAAAACGCTCATCGCCAAGGCCGTCGCCAACGAGATCGACGCCTCCTTCCACACGGTTTCGGGCCCGGAGATCATGTCGAAATACTACGGCGAAAGCGAAGAACAGCTCCGTGAAGTCTTCGAGGAGGCCTCCGAGGAGGCACCCGCGATCATCTTCATGGACGAACTCGACTCCATCGCGCCCAAGCGGGAGGAGGCCGGCGGCGACGTGGAGCGCCGCGTCGTGGCCCAACTCCTCTCGCTGATGGATGGGCTCGAAGAGCGCGGCGAGGTCGTCGTCATCGGCGCGACCAACCGCGTCGACGCCATCGACCCCGCCCTGCGCCGTGGTGGCCGGTTCGACCGAGAGATCGAGATCGGCGTCCCGGATCGGGAGGGCCGCAAGGAGATCCTCCAGGTGCACACCCGTACCATGCCGCTCGACGAGGAGATCGATCTCGACGTCTACGCAGAGAACACCCACGGCTTCGTCGGGGCCGACCTCGAAAGCCTCGCCAAGGAGGCCGCGATGAACGCCCTCCGGCGGATCCGCCCGCGGCTTGATCTCGAAAGCGACGAGATCGATGCCGAGGTACTGGAATCCATCGAGGTGTTGGAATCCGATCTGAAGGCCGCGCTCAAAGGCATCGAACCGAGCGCGCTGCGTGAGATCTTCGTCGAGGTTCCCGACGTGACCTGGGAGGATGTCGGTGGGCTCGAAGACACCAAAGAGCGGCTCCGAGAGACGATCCAGTGGCCGCTTGAGTACCCCGAGGTCTTCGAGGAGCTCGATATGGCCGCCGCGAAAGGCGTCATGCTCTACGGCCCACCGGGGACTGGCAAAACGCTGCTCGCCAAGGCGGTCGCCAACGAGGCCGAATCGAACTTCATCTCGATCAAAGGCCCCGAACTGCTCAACAAGTTCGTCGGCGAAAGCGAGAAAGGCGTCCGCGAGGTCTTCAGCAAGGCTCGGGAGAACGCCCCAACGGTGGTGTTCTTCGATGAGATCGACTCGATCGCCAGCGAGCGCGGCCAAAACTCCGGTGACTCCGGTGTCGGCGAGCGCATGGTCAGCCAGCTGCTGACCGAGCTTGACGGACTGGAATCGCTAGAGGACGTGGTCGTCATCGCCACCTCGAACCGGCCTGACCTGATCGACTCCGCGCTGTTGCGCCCCGGTCGCCTGGATCGCCACGTCCACGTGCCGGTGCCCGACGAAGACGCTCGCCGGAAGATCTTCGCCGTCCACACGGCCGAAAAGCCGCTGGCCGACGAGGTCGACCTCGACAAACTCGCCCGCAAAACCGACGGCTACGTCGGCGCGGATATCGAAGCCGTCTGCCGGGAGGCCTCGATGGCCGCCAGCCGGGAGTTCATCGACAGCGTCCCCCGCGAGGAGGTTGGCGAATCTGTCAGCAACGTCCGGGTGACGATGGCCCACTTCGAGCACGCACTCGACGAAGTCCAACCCAGCGTCACCGAGGAGACGAAACGTCACTACGAGGAGATCGAGCGCAAGTTCAACCAAAGCGACGTTGGCGACGCCAGCGATGGCGTGGTCGGCGAAGCGTTCCAGTAACCCCGTCGCCCGGACTCGATTTTGATTGTTTCGGGGCCGTGTGATCTACTGGTTCTGTGATGTGAGTACACCGCCGGTGTCCGCGGAGCGCGCGCCGGTCGACGTGGGTAGCGACTGTGTTGGCCAACAGCGTGTACTGCTCCCTGATCCGGTGTGTGATCACGTCATCGGAGCCACCGGCGGAGATGGCTTCGGTGGCGATAGATCCACTGCCGCTGTCGGTAGAGCGGATAGGGAGATGCGGGTCAACCCCGTGAACGTCGTCGAGGACATCCAACCCGGTCTTCTCCAGCATCCTGTGGTCGCTGATGACGCAGTCGACGGTGCGGTCGGCGACGATGTCGGCAACCTCGTGGATATCAGTCGCCCGCGCAACGGTAACCCGATCGTGTTTACCCCCGAGATTCTTCGTCACCATCCGGACGAAATCTGGCTCGTCGTCGGCGTGAAGAGGATGGATTGCCTTCGTTTGGGTGGTCGATGAGAGATCGATCATACTGGTGAAGTTGCTCACTGCCGATCGGCGGTGTTGCGGAGAGGGTGAACACAGGGTAGATATCTTGATGGGGTTGACACGGTGAAAACACGGGACAGCTCCTTATCCAGGTGACAGTTACGCCGGCAGCCGGCCAGCGCGTTCGAGCCCACCGAGCACAATGACCGTCACAATAAGCACGAGTGCCGCGGCGGTGAAGACCGTCCCGTAGGCGAACCCACGTTCGATCAGCTCACCGACAACCGAGGAGCCGCCCGACTGGGAGAGCATCCACGCGGAGCTGAAGACGGCATACGCGCTCCCGCGAGCCGAGTCCGGCAGCGCGGTCAGGATGTAGGCGTCAGTCGCCGGGAACAGCGCGTGGATCACGAAGCCGATCAGCGCGGAGCTGATCGCCAAGGCGACGAGCCCGTCGAAGGCAACGACAAAGAGTAGACACCCCGCAAAGGAGGCGACGATGCCGAGCAACAGCGGCACCGACGGGAGGTCGTCGGCCAACTCGCCGGCGATAAAGAAGGCGGGGACACCAGCCGCAAATACGATCGTCAGCATCGTCGAGGCCTCGTTTGGCGAGAGCCCCCGGGACTGCATATACAGCTCGTAGAAGTTGAACACGCCCTGCCAGACAAAGACCGCGACGCCGGCGAGTCCGAGCGCGGCGAGGATGATCCGCCACTCCGAGCGCGCGCCGGCCAGCAACGACCGGTCGTTTTCGCCCGCCGCGGGCATCTCCGTCCCCCGGGCGACGATCACGGTGGCAACGGTGACGACAGCGGTGCCGACGGCGATCGCCCACAGCGCGAACCGCCAATCGACCCACAACGAGACGGCGACCAGCGGCGCGGCCGCGACAGCCGCCACCTGGTTGGCCGCGCCGTGAATCCCCATCACGCGGCCGACCCGATCCGGGAACAGCTCGCTCAACAGCGGGTTCGCCGACACGAAGTAGACGCCGGAGGCGGTGCCCATGAAGAACGCGCCGATCATCAGTTGGCGGACGGTTACCGCCGCGCCGGCACCGGCGGCCGACAACGCGAGGATTGTCCCCGAGATGATGACGAGATAGTGTCGTGGGACTTTGGTGAGCAGCCAGCCCGCCGGTAGCCGGAGCGACGCGCTGCCGACCCACGCGAGCGTGACGATGAGGCCGGCGGTCGCCTCGCCGATGCCGAACTCGGCGATGAACACGTCCAACAGCGGCGCAAAGACGATTCTGGCGAGATTGAGGAAGAAGACGAGCCCACACAGCGAGCCGAAGAGGCGTCGGCGACTCACAGCGAGGCTTTGCTCGTGAGGGTTTCAAGCGTTCCGGATGCAGGATGCGTCACTACGACGACGTGTCTTCTCTCGGCTACTAATACTGCTCACATCAGTCCTCAGTCGGTGGTTCAAGATAGGTTTCTACCGCAGCAACAACGCGCTGGACGAACGATTCGGTGAGTCGGCCCTGTCGGCGGACGAGTGCGGCGTGTTTCGGCGAGGCAACCGTCCACGGGGAGGCGTAGCTCTGGCGTGGCATCCCACCCTCGATCCAGTCGGTGTCGTCGATCGGAATCCCCGCATCGTGTGCGGTCGTGGTCAACGTGACGGTCATGTACTCCTCGTCGCCGAACGGGTGGCGGTCGTTGTTCAGAATGAGCCACGGGCGGGGGTTTTCGACTGATTTGAACGGGTCTGGGCCCCAGACAACATCGCCCCGCTGGTAGCTCATTCAGGCTCCTCCTCGACAGCGTGTTCCAACCATTCGTCCATCTCCTCGGCACCAAAGCGGTCGTTCGCGGTTCGCGTACTCTCGGCGAAACTGGTGTAGGCCGCCACGTCGTCGGCCTCACCCAGTGCCCAGTAGGTGCCCCGGTGTCGAACGAGCCCGCGATCTTCGAGCCGCGAGAGCACGACGCTGATGCTCCCGGCTTTGACCTCGGTCGCCTCGCGGATCTCACTCTGGGTGAACGCTTTGTCGGGATGGGCGGCGAGAAATTCCATGACGCGGTCGGCGTTGGTCTTGCCGTCGTGCTGGAGGCGGTCGTCGGGTGCTGATTCGAACGTCTCGATGTCGATTGGCATATGTATTTCTTTGTCATTTTGTGTATTAGCTGTATTGGTCACGGAGCAGTTCTTCGAGGGTACTGTGATACGTCGCCCGATGTACTTCGAATGCCCACAGCCAACAGTGAACAGTCGGCCACGGACGACTTCCGAACTCAGCGCAGTGAGCGCTCGTACAGATACCCCGATAGTAGCCCGGCAGGAACAGTTGCCCAGACGGTATAGGCAGAGATGAAGCCCAGCAGCAGGACGAACTCTAGCATTGATCCGGCGACCGTGCCCACCGAGGGGTCGACGGCGATACTATAGACGCTGGCGGGCAGGAGGAGCAGTGCCCAACTGAACAGATATCCGACGAGTGTTGCCAGCAGCCCGCCGACGAACCCACCGAGGCGGAGCGATTCGGGAACGATCCGCCAGACGGTGACGCCGCCAACGAATCCACCGGGGACGACGACAGCGAGCGACATGCCTGCTGCCGACAGCCAACTCAGCCCGGCCGCCACACCGATCGCCACAACAGCGAACGGATTCGTGATGTTGCCAACACTGAAGAACAACACCGCGACAGCCACGCCGGTGAGCAGTCCTGTGATGATCCCGAAGCCGACGGCGGCGATTGTGGCGGCGGCTGCCATCACATACCCCGCACCGATGGCAGGATGGTCGCCCTTCGGGAGGTGGTCGAGAATCTGTGTGAGCCGCAGCTCGACCTGCGTCAGGAGGGCCATGGATTCGCGTTACGTGTCAGTTGATTTTGTATTTCCGGCTCATTTAGACCAAACCCGATAGCCGATTCGGTGCGTCGCACCGATACCACCGATCCACGCCGCTTTTGACGAGTCACGCGAAACCAACGCACAATGGATGACGAACTCCGCGAGCGCGTCAAACAGGAAGCCGAGAAGCACGCCCTGTTCAACGCGCTCAAACACGACAGCGACCCCGACGTGGGCGCGATCATGGGCCCACTGATGGGCGAGAATCCCGATTTTCGCCCTCACGGCGACGAGATCCCGGGCGTCGTCGGCCAGGTCGTCGGCAAGGTAGGAAATCTTGACCGCGAGGCCCGCCGCGAGCGACTCGCCGAACTCGATCCCTCACTCATCGACGAACTCGACGCCGACGACGAGGACGACGAGCACACACTACCCGATCTACCGAACGTTGACGACTACGATACCGTCCGCTTGCGCGCCGCGCCGAACCCCAACGGCCCGTGGCATCTCGGCCACGCCCGCATGCCCGCGGTCATCGGCACCTACTGCGACCGCTACGACGGCGAGTTCGTCGTCCGATTCGACGACACCGACCCCGAGACCAAACGCCCCGATCTCTCCGCCTACGACGCGATTCTCGACGATATTTCCTATCTCGGTTTCGAGCCCGACGAGGTGCTGCGGGCCTCCGACCGCGTCGAGACCTACTACGAGTACGCCCGCGAGCTGATCGAGATGGGCGGGGCCTACACCTGCGATCTACCGGCCGAGGAGTTCTCGGAGCTCAAACGCGAGGGCACGCCCTCGCCCAACCGCGACAAGGATCCCGACACCGTCGCCGAGGAGTTCGAGGCGATGATCGACGGCGAGTACAGCGCGGGCGAAATGGTGCTCCGCGTGAAAACCGACATCGAACACAAAAACCCCGCCCTGCGCGACTGGGTCGCCTTCCGCATGATCGACACGCCGCACCCTCGCGAGGAAGCTGAAGACTATCGCTGCTGGCCGATGCTCGATTTCCAGTCCGGTATTGACGATCACCTGACGGGGATCACGCACATCATCCGCGGCATCGACCTGCAGGACTCCGCGAAACGCCAGCAGTTCCTGTATGACTACTTCGACTGGGAGTACCCGGAGGTGCTCCACTGGGGCCACGTCCAGATCGACGCCTACGATATCGACATCTCGACCTCAACGATCAAGGAACTCATCGACGCCGGCGATCTCGACGGCTGGGACGACCCGCGCGCGCCCACCCTCCAGTCGATCCGCCGCCGCGGGATTCGCGGCGAGGCGGTCGTCGAATCGATGATCGACCTCGGGATGTCGACCTCGGATGTCGATCTCGCCATGTCGTCGATCTACGCCAACAACCGTGATCTGGTCGACGAGGAGGCCAACCGCTACTTCTGCGTCCGCGACGGCCAACAGGTTCCGGTCGTCGGCGACGAGAAACCGGCTGCCGGCAGCCCGCCGCTGCATCCGAACCACGAGGATCGCGGTCGACGAGAGATCCCCGTTGCCGACGCCGTGCTCGTCGAACCGGACGACCTGCCGAGCGACAGCGAGCGAATCTGGCTGAAAGGCTACGGCTGCGTGCGGTACGAGGACAGCGCGTTCGTCGCCACCGGCGACGACATCGACGCAGTACGTGAGGAGGGTGTCGATGTGATCCACTGGGTGCCGGCCGACGACACCGTCTCGGTGGCGATGCGAACGCCCGACGGCGACGTGAAAGGCGAGGCCGAACCAGCGTTTGCTGAGACCGACGTTGATGAGATCATCCAGTTCGAGCGGATCGGCTTCGTTCGGGTTGACGACCACGCTGCCGACGACTCAGTTGTTTACTACAGCCACGACTGAGGCGGCGGCTACAGCGTCAGCGTATAGAGCTGTTTTCTGGCATCGCGGAAGGAAACCCGAGATTCGACGGCCTCAACATCCTCAAGCCGGCTGACAGCCTGCCGCACTGTCCGGGTCGAGAGCAGTGTCGCCTCAGCAAGCTCGGTCTGGGTGAGTTGCTCGTGGCGATCCAGCTCCTTGGCGACGAGCTTCGCGCTCGGCGGCAACTCGCGGACAGGTTCCCAGCGGTCGGACGATTCCTGTGTGCTCGCAGCGATAGTGGCACTCATCGTAGTCTCCGATAGTGGATTCTCTGTAATAATACTTTCTACTTATAATATAACTAATAGGCATTTTTTGCCACAATCATCGGAGGACACAGAGCCGTAATGGATTTGCTCGTGGCTCCCTCAGTTTCCGACATGACGCTCAAAGAGTCCGACTCGGAACTCGCCCGCGGTGACATCGCCCCCGATTTCGAGCTTCGTGGCACCGACGGCGACCACTACAGCCCAGCCGACTTCGCCGGCAACGACGCCCTCCTCGTCGTCTTTACCTGCAATCACTGCCCGTACGCCCAAGCGAAATTCGACCACCTCAACGAACTCAGCGACGCGTTCGACGACGCCGCAGTCGTCGGTATTAACCCCAACGCCAACGCGGAGTATCCCGACGACTCCTACGAGAACATGGTCGAACTCGTCGCCGACGGAACGATCGATTATGACGCCTATCTCTACGACGAAACCCAGAACGTCGCCCGCGAGTACGGCGCGGTCTGTACGCCCGATCCGTTCCTCTTCCGCCGCGAGGACGACGACTGGCAACTCGCCTACCACGGCCGCCTCGACGACGCGCTCGATCCCGACTCGGAGCCCACGGAGTTCTACGTCCAGGAGGCCATCGAATCGATCCTCGCCGGCGAGGAGGTCGACCACCCGGATCGACCCTCCCGCGGCTGTTCGATCAAGTGGCGCGAAGAATAGCCGATCGGAACAGCAAACGGCGACTCACCACCAATCAGTCCGCGCTGGCTGGCGTGCTGTCAGCGTCACCGTCGGCCAGTAAGGGATACTCGATGTGCATTTCGATAGCATCGAACGGGACTGACGGCCGTATTGCTCCACCGGAACCCCCTTCTTCGAGTTCGAGAATGCCCAGCACTTCTAACTGCTTGAGATCGGCATGGACATCGGAAACATCGCGGTCGACGAGCCGTGCTGCCTCGCGCATACTCTCGGGGGATTCCGACGCAATCGCTTGGATCAGTTCGAGCCGGAGCGGCGTGAGGCTGTCGACGAGATCACTGTAGCTACCGAACTGGAGGACGGCCCGCTCGTCGTCCGCGTTGAGTTCGCCAGTGTCGGCCTGCTGGATGAACTGGAGTGTGTCGTTCCGAAGCTGTTCGCGGTCGCCGACTGTGATGTGTAGTGAGGTCATGGTGTAGGGATCGTTAGTAGGGTCGTGGTGGCGTGCCGTCGGTTGGCTCCCAGTACTCGTCCGCACTGGCCCAAAATTCGACGATGAGAGCCTCCATGCCGGGAAACTCGACGCTTGTCTCGTCGTCGCCGGTGTGGCGTTCGTGGCCCTTCGTGTCTTCGTGGGCGTTGTCATAGCGGATGAGTGTCAGGTCGCCCAGCGTTCCCAAGTGGAGCGTGTACTTCCAGCCGGACGGGTAGGTTTCGGTGTCGCTCGTCCGCCGGATCACGACATTCTCGACGAGCCCGGCCTCAACGTGGGTGTACCGATACGTGAGGTCGTGACCCATCCGTAGTTGTTGGGACGGGGCCCAACAGTAAAACTGTGTTGGGCAGACCACCAACAGCAGCAAACGAAGCTATCGAATGAACAAATACTCCGAACGTGCTTACTCGTCGGCGTCGCCACCGGCCAGCTCGATTGCTTCGCGGGCGTTCGCAACCGCTTTCTCGTGTTTGGCCGGATAGGCCTCGACTTTCGCACGCAGGGTGATCCCTTCGCCCAGCCGAACGAGGCCGTTGAACGCGGCCTGTTTGTCGAGTCGGAGGAAAAACGAGCAGTTGTCGTCGACGCGCTCGTCGAGTTCCTCCAGCACGCGGTCGATGGAATCGAGTGCGGCCAACTGATCGAGGACGACCCGCATCCCGTCGGCGTTCTCGACGCGCGCCGAGAGGACGACGATCCGGTCGCCGTGGTGGCCCGTGTTCGTGACGCGGTCGAGTTCGAACTCCTCGGGCAAGAAGTGTCGCAGGGCGTCCTCGACCCGCTTTTCGTCCTCGGTCGCATAACAGAAGGTGCGGAGATCAATATAGTGAAACGGGACTCGCGGCATACTCACTCTTCGAGAGCGGCCGGAAAAAGGACTCTCATCCGCCGCGAGCGAAAGGGGAGGGATATAGGCCCCCAGGGGAGCAACGCCCTGTATGAGCGATCAGTCCACCGACGCGGGGTGGTTCGCCGGCCACACAGCCGATGACGACCTCCGGGCGGCGATCAGAACCGGCTCGGCCGACGCGCCCGCCGACTGGCCGACCGCCGCAGTCGAGAGCGGCTTCGCAGACGACACCGACGACTACTACGCAAGGCTGCGCGAGGCAACCATCGACGCCGCCCGCGAGGCCGTCGCCGAGCGCGAGGGAGCCGACGACCAGCAACTTCTCCACGCCGTCCGTGCGATGGACGACGCGACCCGGACGGCCAACGAACTCGCCGAACGCTGTACGGAGTGGGCCAACACCCAGTTCGACGACGTCGATAGCGGCATCGAGGGAGCCCGCGAGGTCGCCACCCGCGAGCCGACCAACCCCGTCGAATCACGTGTCGTCGCACTCGCCGAACGCATCGACGACCTCGCAGGTGAGGCCGACGAACTCCGCGGCTTTATCGAACGACTCGCCCCCGAAGTCGCCCCCAACCTCGCCGAGATGGCCGGCCCCGTGCTCGCCGCGCGGCTCATTTCGCTAGCCGGCGGCCTCGATTCGCTGGCGAAGCAACCCAGCGGGACGGTGCAAGTCCTCGGCGCGGAGGACGCGCTGTTCGCCCATCTCGCCGGCCGCGGCCCCTCGCCGAAACACGGGATCATCTACACCCATCCCGCTGTCAACGGCACCCGGCCGGAAGATCGCGGCTCGGCAGCCCGCGCGCTGGCCGGCAAACTCTCGATCGCCGCCCGGATTGACCACTACAGCGGCGACTTCCGGCCCGAGATCCACGACGAACTCGACGACCGAATGGCGACGATCCGCGCACGAGCGGCCGATGGCGACGGCGACACGGAGGAATACCAATGACCGACCTCCCGGACGGCATGCAGCGACGCGAGTTCGACGGCCGAACTCGGCTGGCGACGCGCGGCCAGCCAGTGTACGGCGAGCCGACCGACGGCGAGTGGCGGTGTTGGGATGCCGGCCGCTCAAAGCTCGGCGCGATGCTCGAAAGCGAGATGGAGATTGACCTGACCGGCGGCGAGGGTGTGCTCTATCTCGGTGCGGCCAGCGGGACGACCGTCAGCCACGTCGCCGACATCGCGGGGCCGACCTACGCCGTAGAGTTCGCGCCGCGCCCGATGGGCGACCTGCTCGCTGTCGCCGAGGCCCGCGGAAACCTCTTTCCGCTACTGAAAGACGCCCGCAAACCCGACACCTACAGCCACGTCGTCGAGAGCGATCTCGATCTGCTCGTCCAGGATGTGGCCACCCGCGGGCAGGCGCGTGTCGCTGTCAACAACGCCCGATTTCTCGGCGAGGACGGCCAACTTCTGTTGGCGATCAAGGCCCGCAGCGAGGACGTGACCGCCGACCCCGAGACCGTCTTCGATTCGGTCTGCGAGGCACTACAGGCGGCCTACAAGATCATCGACCGCCAGCGGCTGGAGCCGTCCCACGACGACCACCTCGGGGTCGTCGCACGCAAGCGGTGAGGGCATCACGACCGGCGGCCGCTCAGTGGTAACACCAAGTAATAACGCTTTAGCCGATCCGGTTGTAGCGGGAGGTATGAGCCAGAGATCAGCCGGGAACCGATCGATCAGCGAAAAGATCTCACAGTTGGGCCCGACATGGCTAGCCGGTGCGATCGCCGCAGGGCCGGCGTCGATGGCAAGCCTGCTCAGCGGCGGGGCAAGCTTCGGCTACACGCTGCTGTGGGTCGTTGTGATCTCAGCGATCTTCGGTGCGTTGGCGCAGTATCTCGCGACGAAACTGGCGTTGGCGACCGAGGAAGGGCTCGTCGAAACAGTCGAACGCCGGCTCGGCAAACCATGGGCGTGGCTGTTGGTCGCAGATGTCGTCCTTGTCGCCGGGTTTGCCCAGCTGATCATCATGAAAACCGTCGCCAGCGTCTCGGGGCTGTTGACACCGGTCGGCGCGCAGGTTTGGGGCGTCGCGTGGGCGGTCTTCCTCGCAGTCGGGCTAGCCGGCGGGGGGTACCGGATCGCCGAACTCGGCGCGAAAGTCGTTGTCACGGCGGTCGTTATCGCCTTTGTCGCATCGGTGTTTGTCATTCCGATCGATGCGGGGGCCGCCGCGGGCGGCCTGCTGCCGACGATCCCCTCCGGCGGGGCCATCGCCGCTGCTGGCATCCTTGGCGGCGCAGTGCATATCACGATCATCACGATGCAGACCTACACGGTGAAAACACGCGGCTGGACACGCGGCGATGCCGATCTCGCGCGGTTCGACATCAGCGTCTCCATGCTCGTTGCCTTCGGGATTTTCAGCATCGCCACCTTCCTTGTCGCCGCCGGCGCGCTGTTCGGCAACGTCGACGGCCAAGGATTACAGGCCATCGGTGCGGCCCAGGCACTCGAACCCATCGCCGGGCCGTTCGCCCAGCGGCTCTTCCTGCTCGGCTTGCTCGGAGCGGCGGTCTCGACGCTCGGCGGCAACACGCTCGTCCCGCCGTACGTCGTCGCCGACAAACTCGGGTGGGCAACCGACGTGAGCGACACACGGTATCGCGCACTGCTGGCCGGCACAGCACTCGTGAGCGGCGTCGGCGCGTTCATCCCCGGTGGGTTCCTCGGGCAACTGGTGCTCGTGTTGGCGGTCGGCACCGTCGGGACGCCGTTCGCGCTCGCGCTCGTGGTTGTCCTTCTGAACGATCCCGAAACCGCCGGCGAGGCACCGAGCGTCGCGCTCAACCTCGGTGGCGTCATCGTCTTTGGCGTGGCCAGCGTGTTGGCCGGCAACTTCGTCGCCGGACAGCTTGGCAGCGGACTCACCCTGCTGTCGGGCAGTGTGTTGGCCTTTGCGGCGGTGCTTGCGTTCGCTACGCTGTTGTTGGTCGGCTCACACCTCCGGGCGCAGTTCGGCGATAGCAACACGGCAGCCGTCTCAAAGTAGCCTCGCCCATACCGCCGACTTCAGGAGGTATTTAGGAATCCGTTTCCTACGGCGGCCTAATGGAGACAGGCTCGGGCGACGTATTCAGCCGATCGGGAACCATCGGCATCGAAGAGGAGTTTTTCATCGTCGATGAGGCCGGCCGACCCGTCTCAGGGATTCAGGAGCTGATCTACGACAGCGAGCCGCCGGAGATACTGCAGGATCGGCTCGATCACGAACTCTTCCAGTGTACGATCGAGACGCAGACGCCGGTTATTGAGTCGACGAGTGAGGCACGATCTACCCTGTTGGCGGTTCGTGAGGCGCTGACTGACCATGCCGAGACCCATGGCTTCCGGATCGCCGCTGCCGGGCTACATCCGGCCGCCAACTGGCAGGCGCTCGATCACGCAACCAAACCCCGATACAAAGCACAGCTCGATCGGATCCAGTACCCCCAACATCGCAATACGACATCGGGGCTACATATCCACATCGGCGTCGACGACGCCGACAGGGCGGTCTGGATCGCCAACGAACTGCGGTGGTATCTCCCGCCGCTGCTCGCGCTGTCGGCGAATTCGCCGTACTGGAACGGGTTCGACACCGGGCTGGCGTCAGCACGGGCGAAGATCTTCGAGAACCTCCCAAACACCGGCATCCCGACCCGGTTTGCGGATTTCGCGGCCTACGAGCGGTATGAGCGACGGATGGTCGAGCAGGGATCGATCAGCGACCGCGGGGAGCTCTGGTTCGATGTCCGACCGCACACCGGTCACGGCACCGTCGAGATCCGAACCCCCGACGCCCAGTCAGATCCGGATGTCGTCCTCGCGTTCGTCGAATACATCCACGCGCTCGTCGAGGATCTCACAGCACGCTACGAGGACAACGAGACACCCCTACGCTTGCGCCGCGAACTCCTCGATGAAAACAAATGGCGGGCGATCCGCCACGGCCACGAGGCGAGTTTCATCACCCCCGACGGTGGGGATACCATCGCGCTCGCCGAGTTTGTCGAGCAGGAGTGTGATCGCCTCGGCGTCGACGGGCTTCGGGCCGTCTTCGAACGCGAAAGCGGCAGCCAGCGACAGCGACGACTAATGGAGGAAGAGGGGATGGACGCGCTGTGTGCCGATCTCCGTCTGTGATATTTCGTCGTTTTGACGACGACACGAACCCTTTTGTTGGCTCAGGCCCAACACAATAGTAGCTATGAGCGACGAGACTGATATCGGCGACGACACAGAAAGCATCGGCGAGGAGATAACGGAGCCAGCAGGCGGCGAGGAGGGGCCACGAGCCGAGCTCCGAAAGACGAAAGAACGGCTCGAAGCCGAGGCCGACCGGGCGGTCTCCGAGTTCGACGAGGGGATCGTCGACCTGTTGGCGTGGCTGTTGGATACCGAGACCCGCGCGCGGATCTATGTCTACCTCCGCCAACACCCCCACAGCACGAGCGACGAGATCGCCGAAGGCACCGGCCTCTACCCGAGTACTGTTCGGGAGGCACTGGCCGATCTCCACGACGAGGACGCGCTTAACCGCCGAAAACGCGACAGCGACGGCGCGGGCAACAACCCCTACGAGTACGAGGCGATCGCCCCCAGCAGCCTCGTTCGCGGCGTGATTGGTGAGGTACAACGGGAGCTCAACACGGTCTTCACGCTCGAATCCGACGACTCAGACGCCACAACCGACGACGGCCCGGTCACGATCACGATCGACAGCCCAAACGACGCTGACGGCGACGCTGCCACCGGCAACGCCGACGATGCTGATGGCGACGCCGCCACCGACAACGCCGGCGATGCTGACGGCGACAGCGGCGACGCCGAGAGAGAGGACGTTTAAGTCTACACGCCTGCAGGCGGAGGTATGAACGTGGCACTGGGCGGGACGTTCGATCCCGTCCACGACGGCCATCACGCGTTGTTCGAGCGGGCGTTCTCGCTGGGCGATGTGACCGTCGGGCTCACCTCGGATTCGCTTGCGCCGAAGACCAGAGCCGTCGACCGACCGGTTCGGGACTACGAGACGCGAAAGGCCGCACTCGCCGAGGAGCTTGAACCGGTGGCAGCAACCCACGACCGCGAGTTTACGATTCGCACCCTGACCGAGCCGACCGGGATCGCCACCGAGCCGAAGTTCGATGCCATCGTCGTCTCACCGGAGACGGTTGCGGGCGCCAAGCGGGTCAACGAGCGACGCGTCGACGACGGGCTCGACCCGCTGGAGATCGAGGTTGTCGACCATGTGATGGCCGAAGACGGCGAACGCATCTCCTCGACCCGAATCTTGAACGGCGAGATCGACCGCCACGGCAACCTGACGCCGGCAGCGAGCGGTCGACAGTCCGAGTAGCGAGCGAGCTACCAGCTGGGAGCCTGAAACCCGGCGGACTCCAACAGCGATTTCCACCGCGAGTGAACGCTGAGCCGGGAGACACCCATCGCGTCGGCGACGGCCTGCTGGGAGCGTTCCTCGCCGGCGATGAGCGCGCCGGCGTAGAGGCTGGCGGCGGCGACCGCCGGCTTCGATCGATCGTCATCGGGAATATGAGAGAGAAAGAGGTCGCCAGCGGTGGTGCGGGCTTCCTGGCCGATATCGAGCTCCTCGGCCGCCGACTCGATGCGATCGAGCCACGGCTGGTTTTCGACCTGTTCGCGCGCACTGTACATACCGACCAGTTTGGCGGCTACACAACAAAGCTTTGCCCCCTGCTGGGCAACCCTTGGTATGGCGAGTCAGCCGCATCTGTTGGTCGAACCGGGCGACTGTCACGAGATCGCACTCATCCCCGGCGACCCCGGCCGCGTCGATCGCATCGCCGATCAGTGTACAAACGTCGAGCCCCTCGCGGAAAACCGCGAGTACACGCTCGTCAACGCCACCTACGACGGCCAGCCGCTGACGATCTGCTCGACGGGGATCGGCTGTCCCTCCGCCGCCATCGCCATCGAGGAGCTCAACGCCGTCGGCGTCGAGACCGTCATCCGCTGTGGGACGACCGGCGCGCTCCAGTCGGGCATCGAGATCGGTGATATGGTCGTGGCGACCGCGGCCGCCAAGGAGGAGGGGACGACCAAACGCTACGAGTCGGCTGTCTATCCCGCCGTGCCGGACTACGATGTGGTGAGCGCGCTTGTCGACGCTGCCGAAGAAAACGACGAGGAGGTACACATTGGGCCGATCGTCTCCGATGACGCCTTCTACGCCGAAACCGAGGCGTATGTCGACGACTGGGAGGCCGCAAATCTGCTGGCCATCGAGATGGAGGCCGCCGCCGTCTTCTCGCTGGCCCGCCGGAAGGGGATGCAAGCAGGGGCGATCTGTACGGTCGACGGCAATCTCGTCGAAGGCACCCAGAAGGGAGCCGACGGCGACGAGGAGCTCCCACCGAAGGCGCGAAACAACGTCGAACGCGCGATCACGATCACCCTGGAGGCCGCCGCAAGCCTGTGAGCACTCGGTAATCGGATCCTTTCGGCTGTCGCGGTGCGGTGAGAACAGTATGACACCGACCCGGCGACAGTTTGGAGCGACGGTGCTGACCGTCAGCGTGGCCGGCTGTCTCACCGGTGAGCCGGGAACCGGCTTCGACGAAGGCGACACGACCGAAGCATCCACCGCCGACGACACCGAGGACGAACCCGATGAGACGACCCAGCAGGTAGTTGAGGATCTTGACGAGCGGGGCCTGGCCGTTCAGTCGACGACAACGACCGAACACGCGATCCAACTGACGGTGCAGACTACCGGCGACAACCATAGCGACATCGAGATCGCCGCCGGTGCGTTTGCGACGCTGCGCAACAGCGAGCCAACCGGTGACCACGACCTGCGGGTACGCGTCGAGGATCGCGGCCTCGGCGAAGGGCGGTTCCGGATCGAGGCCGCGTGGGCGCGGGGGTTCCTCGACGATGAGCTCAGTGACAGCGAGTATCGTACGCTGATTGCTGACACGCGACGCGAATAGCTGATTTTTGCAAATCGGACGACTGCGGCGACTTCAGGCATCGCCTGAGCCGCACTCAGGGTGTGCCAGCCGATATTCAGGCACGGCCAGCCGGCTGATCAGGCAGCGTGATACAAAGATGGTAGGGGTCGTACAGTAGGATGTACTATGAGACTCACACGACGCAACGCACTCATCGGACTCGGCACGGCTGCGGCAGGCGCGGGCGTAATCGGCGGCACGGGCGCGTTTACATCTGTGGAAGCAGACCGTGAAATATCAGTCAGTTCAGCTGGTGACAGCTCAGCAAACGTTCAAATAAATGTAGTTCCAGTTCAGGGATTGGCCGACAGTACGGGAGATAGCGATAGTGTCATTGGGCTTGACTTCAACAGTCTTAATCAAGACGCTAAGACGACATTCAACAACGTCTTGGAGATCACTCCACAGGGAGGCAATGGGCCTTACGATGTTACAATAAATAGTGCTCCAACTAACGTTAGCTTCGAGGTAGGTGACGGTGGTAATTCGCTTCCTGTTAACGATGGCGCAACAGTCGCGTTCGATGTGATAATCGATCTCAGAGACGGTGCAAGTGCAAGTGAGATTGGTACTGAAGAAGAGATCACCGTTAGCGTGACTCAAAACTAAAGATTAGATAATCTAGACAAATAGCTACGTACAGCAGTTGTACCGTATTACCAGCTATTTCGCACACGAATAAACAACTAAATTATGAAACTAACACGACGAAACACACTCATCGGGCTGGGAACAATCGCCGCAGGCGCAGGCGTGATTAGCGGTACCGGTGCCTTCGACTCTGTCGAGGCAGACCGCTCATTCGAGGTTAGTGTCTCCGGCGACGCCGGGGCACTCCTTGGACTTGAAGCGACAAATGATACGATTGCCGGCACGCAGGAGGGCGGAGCTGGGGATAACGACGTTATCTACTTTGAAATCAGTTCGAGTGAAACTACTGGGAATGCGTCTATCAACGAAGATGCAACTACCGAGTTTTTCGATGCGTTCTCGGTGACAAACAACGGTAGCGAAACGGTGGATCTGAGTATCGAGCTTCCTAATACGGTCAATGGACTTTCATTCATTGTGGCCGACACACGAAGTGATAACAACCCATTAGATCTAGTGGGAGGAAGCTACGAACTCACATCAGGGGAATCAATTTCAGTTGATCTGGGTATCGACACCACAAGTGGTGGGTACGATGATTCAGGAGCTCCATACCAGATTACTATCCGGGCACAGACTGCAGCCGCTGCACAAGCTTAAATTTACAGCCGCTGTAAAATTGGTCTCGAAGCAGCGAATCTGACAGAAGATTTATAATGCCAAACAGGAACCGCCGGCGGACGCTTATCGGACTCGGGACGCTGGTCTTCGGGGCCAGCGGCCTTGTCGCCAGCGGTGCGTTTACTACGGCCTCGCAGGGTAGCCTTGGTGCTGGATGGGTGCAGGTCGCTGGAACGAACCAAGCAGTACGCTTCGCGTCGCCAGAGCAGTTGGCGGGTCTAGAAGCGAGTGACGGCAGTGGCGATGATGAAACCGGTAGCGAAGGGACGACAGACTCCGACGGCGACGGTGCCACCGGTGGCGATGACGGGACAGACACCAACGATGGAACCGGCGGTGGCGGCGACGATGAAACGGATGACGATGATGGTGAAGTCGCCATTCGCGTGCAGGTAGTGACTGATCCGAACAACGCCGGCAACGCGGTCAACGGCAGCGGTTCAGCCACATGGAATGGAACGATTGTTCCATCCAGCGTGGTTCGTGGGACTGTGGATGGGTTCTTCGGTGGCCTGAGAGCTACCGATGCCAACAAAAATGCCGTCTCGACGGTCGGGAGACTACAAGATAGCTATCCAAACGGTGACGTTGCATTCATCATCGCCAATGTTGGGCCAGCCGAAGACGGGGATCCCACCGGATCGGTAAGTGTGAACGCGACACTATTCGCTGATGAGGATGTGCTAGAAACAGATCAGCTCCGGTTCCCATACAGAGTTGTCGACGACAGCGGGATGACAGTTTCTCGCGGCGAGAATCTGTTTTCCGCTGGCGGTGTCACGCTGGCCGATGGCCACGTCATCGAGGTTGTGATCGTCATCGATACCCGGGACATCGTCCTCGAAAATGAAGATCTCAGACTTGAGCAGATAGATACCATTCAGTTCACTGCAACAGAGGTGGAAAGCCAATGACGAAGAAACGTGGCGGCAGCGGTGGACTCAGCCGGCGAGCAGCCTTGGCCATGATCGGCGGCGGCGGGCTGTTGGGTGTCAGCTCGACGGGCGCGTTCGATCAGGTGCAGGGCCAGCGACCGTTTGATCTCTCGGTCAGCGACGACAACGCATTACTCGGCATTGAAGTGGTTAGTCCGATCGAGATCAACAGCTCGCCGGCAACCGTCGACATCCTGGAGTTGCAGAATCGATTTCCGGATACGGAACTGACAGAGCTAACGGTCAGCAGCGACAGTACGATACTCTCAGTAGAATCGCTCGACGGGGTGACACTCCAATCTGGAAAAACAGAAATGGTACGTGGAACGATCTCCGTGAGTGAAAGCGGACAATCGGTCGTTAATCTGACCGTCACAGCAACGACCGGGACGGAACGGATCGAGATAACGCGATCGATAGAGATCAATGCGACCGTCACCGGCTACGAGCCCGGAACCTGCCCGGTGTCGGTCAACGTCGGGGCGGACGCGCTGCCGGAGCAGGAAAGCGATGGCAGCATCACGGTCACCGATCAGGATGTTGCCGACGGGATCGAGGCCGGCGGGAGCGTCAGCATCAATTCGACTGGCAACCGATTTGTCATCATCGGTGGCGATGTGGAGGCCGATGGAGCCATCTCGATAACAGCAAACAGCAACGATGCCACAGTGATCATTGATGGAAGTGTTGAATCCGGCGGCACAATCGATATCTCTGCTGGTGGAAACATCACGATCGGTGGCGATGTGGGGGCCGAGGGGAATATCACGATCACCGCAAGAGGGAAGGGGACGATCACCATCTGTGGTGAGGCCGAATCCGATGACGGCGATCTCACGATCAACGAAAACGGCAACAATGCCAGCGTGACGATCAATAATGGTGAGGAGGATGATGACGAGGAGGATAACGGGCCACCGGGACAGGGACGAGGGCCACCGGGATAGCAATAAGAAATCTTGGTCATTCGTTCCATCGGTATGAGACACCGCTCGGAATGGGCAATCAACACAGTGATCCGCAGGACTATTTGCGTCGCCCCCTAGTTCAGATCGTGGACTGTTGTGTCGACACCGATGGCTCACCCACGCCCCACGGCAAAGCCACGGTGATCTAAATGGCCGGCGACGACGATCCGACAGAGACACCAACGCCGGCTGAGGAGTCAACACGCCCGCTCAGCATCGGTCTCTGGGAACCCGACGAAACACCGATCGAATCTGAGCTTAAATACGGACTCCCCGAGGCCGATCTCAGTGTTGTCGGCCGCGATGTGAATCCACTGGAGGTACACGCGGTTGATTGTCTGGTCGTTGACTGCTCTCCAGCCGACCCGGAGCCGGCAACGATCTACGAGGAGCTCCGCCAGCGGTATCCGGAGAAACCGCTTGTCGTGATCACCACAGGCGGCGACACAGATGTTATCGAACAGATAGAGGCCGCAACACACACGGCGCATGTTCCACGGACAGAAACAGGGATCCCAACCGCGCTGGTGTCGGCACGCTGTAAGCGACTGGCGGCACGGTCGTTTGCGACCGGTGAGAGCGACTCCGGCGACACACCGACGGCCCGATCGGTGCCACAACAGCTCGGGCTGTGGGTGCTGTGGGCGATCGCAGTCGCAACCTACGGGATCGGCGACTCGCTGTCGACGATCATCGCGGTCTACTTTGTTGATGGCCTCGGAGAGGGCAACCCCCTTGTTGCGGTGCTGCTCGCGGAGTTCGGGATTCGCGGCCTCTTCGGGCTCAAGCTCCTCGTTTTCGTGATCGCCGTCGGCATCAACCTCCAGTCGAGAAACCGCGGCGATTGGCTCGGCTACTACGGCCCGCCAGGCTTTGTCGCGTTGCTCGGAGCCGTGCTGACAGCCTCGAATCTCATCGCTATCGCAACCGCCTAGGTATCACCGTCGTCGACGGGTTCCGCACGGAGTGTCCACGTCGTGTTGCCATCGACTGCGAGATAGCCGATCCCGCCGACTTCCCGTTGTTGTGGATCTGTTCGCCCGACAAGACTCTGGATCACCGGTTCGACAACCTCGCCGTTGCTGTCAACAAGCGATAGCGAGTAGTCGATATCCTCATCGCCGACGGAGAGACTAAATTCGATCGCCTGCTGGCTGCCGAAATCGATCGGGCCGATCACCGCATCGAGCCCATCGCTGAACACGATCGGGGGCTCAAGTTCCAGATCGATCTCGTCGGTGTCGTAGGCCGGCACATCGTACACCGTGGCCGTCCAGTCGGCACTGGCCTCCTGTACTGCCAACTCGTACTCTCCCGGCGGTGGGTTGAGCAGATTGCGCCCGGTAAACGGGCCAAGCACCTCGATCACACGGTACTCCTCCTCGTCGTCGGCTGTCGATACCAGCACCACCCGAAACCGCTCATCGTCGGCCGCATCGCCGGCATCAGTGTCGATGATCGTCGGCCCCCCACGCACCAGCTCGAAGGCGTCGGTCGTCGCTTGCCCCGATCCCGAAAGCGAGATCGGCTCGATCTCACCCTCGCCGTCGGCGGTCGGATACGGTGGGTAGGGTGCTGTCGGCACCCCCGGCGGCCCAAAGCCGACATCATCGCTCAACAGCACGTAGCCACCGACCCCCCCAACGCCGATGGCACCACCCGCCGCAGCCGCCGCAAGATACTGTCTGCGTTCCATACAGGCCGCAGACACCCCCACCCCCTAAGTTCACTGCTTTGATTCTCAGATCTGAGAGCCGTTGTAGGTGGCTGATCGGCAGCGTCGGCGCGCGAAACACCAAAATCCGTCACCCTGCGGTCGGAGTGTCGTAACGCCTAAGAGTCAAACGGCCGTTTCTCCCAACAATGAATCAGTTACCACAGTGCGACCGGGGGTGGCTCCATGGGTGTTGAGATCAAGGAGTCACCGGTCAGCGACGACGCCCGCGCGGAAATGGAGCAGTTTGTCTACGATTATCTGTCCGCCAGCGTCGAAACCGAAGACGACGGCGGGCGCATGCGGTGGTATCCGTGGCACAGCGCGGAGTACCGATTTAATCATATCCTCAATGTCGCTGAACTCGCCGAAACGATCGCCGAAGCAGAGGGGGCCGACACCGATATCGTCGTTGTCGCCGCGCTGTTTCACGATGTCGCAAAGCTTGACGCGCCCCAGGATCGACACGCCGAGGAAGGGGCAAACGTCGCCCGCGAGTATCTCGAAAGCCGCGGTGAGTACCCCGCATCGTTTATCGATGCGGTCTGTCAGGCGGTCGCAGACCACTCCTTTCAGGGGCCGCTCTCGGAGGTCTCGCTGGAATCCCGCTGTCTGATGGAAGCCGACGTGCTCGATAAGGTTGGGGCCAACGGCACCGCCCTCATGCTGTTGCGGATGGGGTATGAGTCCCGAACCCACATGGATGCCGCCCGGATGGTCGACCGCGTGCTCGAACGCGGGAAAGATCACCTCGACCGCGTCGAATCCGATACCGCCGAAAGCATCGGCCACAAGCGGCTCAAACGCGTCAAATGGTTTCGGGAGTGGCTGGAAAGCGAGGTTGCTGAGATGACCGCCGATCGCCCCGAAGACCCAGCCGACGGTAGCGACGACTGACGCCTACCGGCAAGCGGTCACACACAGTCGCGGAGACGATAGCCACCCGACCACAGCGCGTCACCGTTTAGCCCATCGACCGCGTTGACATCAATAATGCAACTGTCAGCGATCACTATCGGGGTGTTCCTGCTGTTAGTGACGACGCGAGCGGTCTTTTCGTTCCTGGCGATCAGGAACGTCCAGTATGCCGATCGGCTGGTGGGCCAACACCGCGAGTGGCTTAGATCAACCCTCGGCATCGAAGACAGCGATGAGCTCCGGGACTACCACCGCCTCACCACGGCGATGGACGAACTGGAGTCCTGGATCGGGCTCGCCGCGGTGATAGGTATCCTCTATGGCGGCGGCCTCTCGTGGGCTGTCGACCTGTTGGCGGCGACCGGCCTCTCGGTCGTCCTGCAGGGCGTCGTCTTCGTTGTCGGTCTGGCGGTCGCCGCCCAACTGGCGTCGATCCCGTTCAGCCTTGTCTCGACGTTTGGGATCGAGGAGATCTTCGGGTTCAACAACCAAACACCAACCCTGTTCGTCCGTGATACGCTGGTGCAACTCGCCTTATCTGTCGGGTTCGTGGCGATCCTGGGCGGCGCGGTGTTGGCCGCGATTGAGCGACTGCCGATGCTGTGGCCCGCGGCGGCGTGGGGACTGTTCGTTATCTTCTCGTTGGTAATGCAGATACTCTATCCACGGGTGATCGCGCCGCTGTTCAACGATTTCGAGCCGGTTGCCGACGGCGAGTTGCGCGAGGCTATCGAAGCTGTCTTCGAACGTGCTGGCTTCGAGACCAGCGACATCTACACCATGGACGCCAGCCGGCGATCCACACAGCTCAACGCCTACTTCATCGGCTTTGGCCGAACGAAGCGTGTCGTGTTGTTCGATACGCTTGTCGAGAAGATGGAACAGGCCGAGCTACAGAGCGTTCTCGCCCACGAGTTAGCCCACTGGAAGGAGGCCCACATCTGGAAACAGTTCGCCGCGGGTGCCGTGCAGATGGCCGTTGTCGTCGCCGCCCTCGGCTGGCTGATCGATTTCGAGCCGCTGTATGCGGCCTTTGGGGTTCCAGCGTCGGCAACGTACGCCGGCCTGTTGCTGGCCGCTCTCATTGTCGGGCCACTGCTGCAGTTTACCGCGCCGCTGTCGAACGCGCTCTCGCTGGCCCACGAGCGGGAGGCCGACGCCTACGCCGCCGAGGTGATGGGCCCCCAGCCGATGATCGACGCCTTGGGCCGGCTGGCCGGCGAGAACCTCGCCAACCCATTCCCACATCCGTGGTATGCGAGATTCCACTACAGCCATCCGCCGATCCCCGAGCGGATGCGGCTGTTGAGCGACCGCACTGACGGCGAGACGACAGACTCGACACCACAGCCGCCGGCGACCGGAGACGACTGATGGCCGACCCCGGCAGCTACGTGTTGGTCATCGCTGTCGAATCCCCGACCACGATCGAGGTCGGCGCGCTCGGCGACCGCGAATTTACAGCGGGAGGGTACGCCTACGTCGGCAGCGCGTTCGGCCCTGGCGGGCTCTCGCGGGTCGATCGTCACCGCCGGGTTGCCAGCGGCGACCACGACACCCGCCACTGGCATATCGATTATCTGCTCGGTGCCGATTCGGTCCGGCTTGCGACAGTTGAAACGTATCCCAACGAGGACATCGAGTGCGCGCTGGCGACGGCGTTCGCTGACGCCGGCTGTGAGCCGGTGGCTGCGTTCGGGGCCTCAGACTGCGACTGCGGCAGTCATCTGTGGGGTGGAGACGACCCATCGACGATTCAAAAGATCGCACGGTCGACCCGGTGGGAGTAGCACCCATTCGGTACTGTCGGCTGCTGAGACCGGCACCGACAGAAAGCTTTTGTCTGTCAATAAGATAGTGGGAATTACGGTGAATAAAATGGGAACGAACGCAGCCGATGAGGAGACCGAACAGCTCACGTTACAGGTCGACGACCGCGGGCGGGTGACGATCCCGAAGGCGGTTCGGGAGCGACTCGGAATCACGGCCGGCTCGGAGGTGCCGGCGTATCTCAGCGGCTCGGTGTTGACAGTCGACCCCAAGCCGAGTGGGAAGCTCCAGCCGGCGACAGCCGGCCGCGAGGAGTGGGCTGACACGACACCGACCGACGCCGGCGAGGCGTTGTTCGGGCCGACCGACACCGGCGACGAGTAGGAATGCCCGACACCATCCCAAGCGGTACACGGATTCTGACCGATGTCAACATCCTCGCCATCGGGTTGACCGCCGATCACCCGGCCTACGAGGCCGTCCGGCCATGGCTCACCGACGCCCTCGATGGGCCAAACGTGCTTCTCGTCCCCGACTACTACCCGCTTCGCGCCCAGTATATCATGACGACGAACTTCGGCGTTGCGGCGACCGACGCCCGCAACGCGGTGGGATCGCTACTCGACAGCCCCGCACGGATCGTGGGCGCGACCGCCGCGGCGCTCCAGGATGCCTACGAGATCAGCGCGGCCAAAGACCACGATGTGTACGACGCGTTTGTGCTCGCGGTGGCCCGTGCTCACGACACCGACTATCTGGTGACAACCGACCGTGATGTCGACGCGTTGTGTGCCGACGAAGCGGTCACCTACCGGAACCCCATTCCGGACGATGAACTCGATTCGCTCTCGACGGTTGACGGCTGATACCTCGGTTTAAAAAAGCAAAACGGCTATCGTCGCGGGAGGGCTTAGTCGTCGCTTGAGACAGCCCCGGTGTCGGGTTCGGCCGCGGCCGCGGCGGCCGGCGTCTCCGGGAGCTCCTCGCGCACGTCGTCGGCACCCTTGTTCTCAATGGAGTTGCGGTAGGCATCCGGGAAGACTCGAACGAAGTTGCTGACCTCGGCGGCCCAGTCATCGAGCAGCTCGGCGGCGCGCTCGCTGTCGGTGTACTCGGCGTGGTTTTCGACCAACCGAGTCAGCATGCGCTCGTCTTTCTGTGTCAGCTCCTCGGAGAACGTAACCATCTCCCTGTTGAGCTTGGACTCGAACTCGCCGTCGGGGTCGTAGACATAGGCAACGCCGCCGGACATCCCCGCGGCGAAGTTGCGACCGGTTTCACCCAGCACGGCGACGGCACCGCCGGTCATATACTCACAGCCGTGGTCGCCGACGCCCTCGACGACGGCTTTCACCCCGGAGTTGCGAACGCCGAACCGCTCGCCAGCGACGCCGTTGATGTAGGCCTCACCCTGGGTTGCCCCGTAGAGGGCGACATTGCCGATGAGGATGTTTTCGTCGGCGGCGTAGGCCGCCGTCGGTGGGGTCTGGACGACGAGTTTCCCGCCCGAGAGCCCCTTGCCGAGGTAGTCGTTGGCCGCGCCGGTGAGCTGCATCGTCACGCCGTCGGCGAGGAACGCCCCGAAGCTCTGGCCGGCGATTCCATCGAAGTCGATGGTGATCGTATCGTCGGCCAGCCCCGCGCCGCCGTACTGTGTTGAGATCTCGTGGGAGAGCGTCGCGCCGACCGCGCGGTCGACGTTGGAGATCTCCTTATCGAGTGTTATCGGCTGGCCGGATTCAAGCGCGGGTTCGGCCTCGTCGATCAGCTCCCAGTCGAGTTGGTCGTCGATGTCGGCGTGTTGCTGCTCGCGGGTCTTCCGCCGCTGGTCGCCGGCGGTCGGCGCGATGACCGTTGAGAGATCGAGATGTTTGGCCTTCTCGTGGTCGGTTTCGCGCTGGCTGAGCAGTTCCGGTCGGCCGATCATCTCATCGAGGGAAGTAAAGCCAAGCTCGGCCATGATCTCCCGAAGCTCCTGGGCCATGAACGTCATGTAGTTGATGACGTGCTGTGGCTCGCCGGGGAACCGCTCGCGGAGGTCTTCGTCCTGTGTCGCCACACCAACCGGACAGGTGTTGGCGTGACACTGCCGGGCCATCACACAACCCGCGGTGACGAGCGACGCGGTGCCGAAGGTATACTCCTCCGCGCCGAGCAGCGCGGCGATCGCCACGTCGCGGCCGGTCTTCATCCCACCGTCGGCGGTGATCTTGATCCGGTCGCGCAGCCCCGTGGCACACAGCATCTGGTTGGCCTCGGCGACGCCGAGTTCCCACGGCAGACCGGCGTTTTTGATCGACGTTTTCGGGGAGGCACCGGTGCCACCTGAGTCCCCGGAGACGTGCACTACATCGGCGTTGGCCTTGGCGACGCCTGCCGCGATGGTGCCGATGCCGGCCTCCGAGACGAGTTTGACGTTGATGTCAGCGTCCGGGTTGGCCGCCTTGAGATCGTGGATCAGCTGTTTGAGATCCTCGATGGAGTAGATGTCGTGCAGCGGCGGCGGTGAGATGAGGCCAACGCCTGGCGTCGCATACCGGACGTGGGCGATCATCTCGTTGACCTTCTTGCCAGGCAGGTGGCCACCCTCGCCGGGCTTCGAGCCCTGTGCCATCTTGATCTGAATCTCCTCGGCGGAGGTCAGGTAGTGAGACGTGACGCCGAAGCGGCCGGAGGCGACCTGTTTGACGTTACACTCCTTTTCGGTGTCAAACCGTTCCGGCGGCTCGCCACCCTCGCCGGTGTTGGATTTGCCGCCAAGGCGGTTCATGGCGATGGAGTTGGTCTCGTGTGCTTCCGGCGAGAGGCTGCCGAGACTCATCGCAGCCGTCGAGAAGTTCTCGACGATCTCGTGGATCGGCTGTACCTCCTCGATGTCGACTGGCTCGCGGTCGGCATCGAATTCGAGCAGCCCCCGGAGCGTCTGGAGGTTCTCGTTTTGATCGTTGATCAGTTCGGCGAACTCCAGATACCGGTCGTAGTCGCCGCTGCGGACGGCCTGCTGGAGCGTGCCGACCGTCTCGGGGTTCCACTGGTGGTAGATCCCCGACGAGCGGTGTTCGTACTCGCCTTGGGTTTCAAGCTCTGGATCGCTCCCGAAGCCGACGGCGTGTCGCGTCCGTACGTCGTCTTCGATCACGTCGAGACCGATCCCTTCGGTTCGGATCTCGGTGCCCTCGAAGTATTCGGCGATGAGATCGGAGCTGAGGCCGACGGCCTCGAAGATCTGGGCACCCTGGTAGGATTCAACCGTTGAGATCCCCATCTTCGCCATGATCTTCAGCAGGCCGTGTTCCAGCGCGTGGATGTAGCCCTCGATGGCCTCCTCCTCGTCGGCGCCGTCAGGGCCAGCACACAGATCCGAAATGGTCTGGTAGGCGAGATATGGGTTGACCGCGCCCGCGCCGTAGCCGACCAGCGTGGCGAGATGATGTACCTCACGTGGGTCGCCGGACTCGACGACAAGGCCAACATCGGTTCGCAGGCCGTGGCGGACGAGATCGTGGTGGACGCCACCGGTCGCAAGCAGACTCGGGATCGGAATCCGCTCTTCGTTCGTGCCGCGATCCGACAACACGATAATGTCCGCGCCGTCGTCGATGGCCGCGCGGGCGTCATCTCGAAGGCGTTCGATCGCGGCTTCGAGATCCGTGTCTGGGTCGTACGTCATATCCAGCGTCGTGGTCTCGAAGCCGTCGCTCTCGCGGTCGAGATTCTTGATACTCGCTGTCTGCTCGTCGGAGAGGACAGGCGAGTCAAGCACAAGCTGGTGGGCGTGTTCCGGCGACTCGGTCATGAGGTTTCGCTGCTTGCCGAGCCGCGATTGGAGACTCGTCACCAACTCCTCGCGGATGTAGTCGATCGGCGGGTTCGACACCTGGGCGAACAGCTGTTTGAAATAGGTGAACAGCGGGCGGTTGAACTCCCCGAGGACTGACAGCGGCGTGTCGTCGCCCATCGAGCCGACCGGATCCATCCCCTGGTTGGCCATCGGCTCCAGCAGGTGTGTCAGTTGATCCTGGGTGTAGCCGAATGCGGCCTGGTGAGCGCGCAGGGAGTCGACATCGCCGTGTGGTTCGAGGCTATCGCCGGCGATGTCGTCGAGTTCCTGTTGGTGTTCGTCGACCCACTCGCCGTACTTGTCGTCGGTGAGCTCGTCGAAGACCTCGGCGTCGGGGATGACCTCGCCTTCCTCGGGGTCAGCGACGAAGATCTGACCGGGCTGGAGGCGGCCGCGTTCGCGGATCTCGCTTGGGTCGGTCTCGATCGCGCCGACCTCGCTGGCGGCGATCAGGGTGTTGTCCTCGGTGATGTCGTACCGGCAGGGCCGGAGCCCGTTGCGATCGAGCACGGCGGCGATCTTGTCGCCGTCAGTGGCCGCGACGAGCGCGGGGCCGTCCCACGGCTCGACGAGACTGGCGTGGTAGTCGTAGAAATCCTGCCGGTCGGGATCCATCGAGTCGTCGTTCTCGTGGGCCTCCGGGATCAGCATCCGGAGAATGTGCGGCAGGTCGCGGTCGGAGTGCATCAACAACTCGATGGCGTTGTCAACGCTGGCGGTGTCGGACTGGCCGGCCTCGGTGACGGGTTTGAGCGTCTCGATGTCGTCGCCGAAATCCTCGTGGGCCAGCTGGTTTTCGCGGGCGCGCATCCAGTTGATGTTGCCGCGGATCGTGTTGATCTCGCCGTTGTGGATGATCCGCCGGTAGGGGTGGGCGAGATGCCACGCGCCGAGCGTGTTCGTCGAGAACCGCGCGTGGACGAGCGTCAGCGTCGTCTTCAGGCGCTCATCGGTGAGATCCGGGTAGTAGCCGGCGAGCTGTTCACCCTTGAGCAGCCCCTTGTAGACCAGCGTTTTGCGGTGGAGCGAACAGACGTAGAACCGGCCTGCACCGTCGATCTCCTCGGCGGCCGCTTCGAGCTCGCGGCGCGCAAGGAACAGTCCGCGGTCGAAGGCGTCGTCAGCCATCGACTCGGCCGGGGTCACGAAGACCTGCCACACATCGGGTTCAGAGTCGAGTGCGGTCTGGCCGAGATCGCTGTTGTCGGTCGGGACATCCCGCCAGTGGAACGCCTCAAGATCGTACTCGGCGAGCGTCGACTCGAAGAGTTCGACAAGACGATCTCGAACAGTGTCGTCCTGTGGCATAAAGACCGAGCCGACAGCGTAGGTCTCCGGCAGGTCACCGACGACCGCCTCGAAGAACGCGTCGGGGCGTTGGATCATGATGCCGGCCCCGTCGCCGGTGGCTTCTTCGGCACCGGTTGTCCCGCGGTGTTCGAGGTTACAGAGTAGTTCGATGCCGTCAGCGACGACATCGTGTGAGGCACCGCCGTCGAGGTCGACGACCGCGCCAACGCCGCAGTTGGATTTGGTATCGGTCGGGTCGGCGAGCCCGACGGGTTCACCATGCGCATCGTCCGCTTGCGCATGCGACTCACTGTGATACTTGGCCATACACGAACCGAGCAATCGCCCGAATAAATGCCTACTGATGCAAAAATAAGGGTTCCTAATTCCCATATTAGGAAGTATTAAGAATTGATAGTTAGGACGTTGAAACGATCACGCCCAACCAGACCAAACAATCATGTGGGATTCGATCCGTAAGAGCCACCATGCGCAGATCGAAAGCTACCCGATCGTCAACTCCGAGACGGTGATCAGCAAGAAAATATGGACACATGACCGCACTGTACGATCAGTAGTTCTTTGCGAAGTAAGCGGTCTGGGTGGCGTCATCGCCACAGATCGCACACGTCGTGCTGGCGTCGGCGGACGCCCCGTCGTCACCGACCGTCTCCTCGTCGTCAAACGGGCACATCACGATCTCGGCCGCCAGCGGCTCCTTGATCGGCTCCTCACACTCCTCGTCGCCACACCACGGGGCTTTGACGTAGCCGCCGTGTTGGCCGAGCGTGCCGAGAATCTCCTCGCGTGAGTCGGCTTCCCGGACGCTGTCGTCGAGGTTCTCTTCGGCAGCCGCGTAGAGTTTGCCGTACACCTCATCGAAGTGCTCCCGAATCGTGTCGCCGATATCGTCGCGGCCGGCGGTGATCGACTCGCCGTCGGGCCGGTGGATGATGGTGACTTCGTTGTCCTCGACCTCGTGGGGGCCGATCTCGATGCGGACGGGAACCCCTTTCAGCTCCCATTCATTGAATTTGAAGCCGGGATTGCGCTCGTCGCGGTCGTCGAGTTCGACGCGGACGCCGGCATCGGCGAGGTCGTCGGCAACGTCGCTGGCGTACTCAAGCACGTCGTCTTTGGTGTCTTCCTGCCAGATGGGGACGATGACGACCTGTTCGGGGGCGATCGTCGGGGGGAGGACGAGGCCCTGATCGTCGGAGTGGGTCATGATCAGCGCGCCGAGTGCACGCCACGACAGGCCCCACGAGGTCGTATGGGCGGGCTGGGTTTCCTCGTCCTCATCGGAGAAGGTGATGTCGAAGGCTTCGGCGAAGGAGGTGCCGAGGTGGTGGCTGGTGCCGGCCTGCACCGATTTGCCGTCCGGCATCAGGGCTTCGACGGTGGTTGTCTTGTGCGCACCCGGGAACTTGTCGTGATCCGGTTTTTGGCCCTTCAGGACGGGGATCGCAAGCAGATCCTCGTAGAGCTCAGCGTACTGATCGAGTCGCGTCATCGTTTCCTCCCACGCCTCGTCGTGAGTCTCGTGGGCGGTGTGACCCTCCTGCCAGAGGAACTCCTTCGTTCTGAAGAACGGTTTCGTCTCCGTTGCTTCCCACCGCACAACCGAACACCACTGATTGACTCGCAGCGGGAGGTCGCGGTGGCTGCGCACCCACTGGGCCATGTAGGGCGCGATGATCGACTCGCTGGTCGGGCGGACGGCGAGTCGCTCGTCGAGTTCGTCGTGGCCGCCGTGGGTAACCCACGCCACTTCCGGGTCGAAGCCCTCCACGATGTCCTTTTCGCGTTCGAGATAGCTCTCGGGGATGAACATCGGGAAGTAGGCGTTCTGGACGCCCGTAGCCTTGAATTTGCTATCGAGTTCCGCCTGAATCGCCTCCCAGAGGGCGTAGCCACGCGGGCGCGTGACGATGAACCCACTCATCCCGTCGGGGCCGTAGTTTGCGAGGCCGGCCTTCCTGACGACCTCGGCGTACCATTCGCCCGTGTTGTGCTGTTTGCTCTCAGTAATTCCGAGATCTTGCTCGCTACTCATTGCCGGCACTCCGCAACCGGGACAAATAAACGCAGTGTGTTTCGAATCAGCCGACGTTCCGACACCAGAGCCGCGGCGACAACCTTGTTGCACCAGGAGACGTAGCTGACGACATGCGTTCAGCAGATCGCCGCACTGATTCGGACGGCGAGACGCCCGATTCAGCAAGCGACGCCTGGCTGCCGACGACCGTGCCGGTACTCGGCGGCCTCCTGGCGATCGTGGTGCTGGTCTTTTTCGGCTTGCTCGCAGCACTCTCCGGGCCCGGCGGCGGGATGATGGGTGGCGGCATGATGGGTGGGGGTATGGGCGGTGGGATGGTTGCCAGCCCATGGCTCTGGCTACCGCTGTTTATCCCCCCGATCGTCGGGTTCGCTGTGCTCCTCTATACGCTCCAGCGACGGGGTCGGTCGGGGTCGACGCCGACTGACTCGGAGGCAACAGCCGACCCCTTGGAGATACTCGAAGCACGGTATCTCGACGACGAGATCGATCTCGCGGAGTACGAACGGCGACTCGACCAACTCTTCGATCTCGATACCGACGGCGACAGCCACCCACGGGTCAGTCGCCTGGCGATCCAGTATGCCCGCGGCGAGATCGACCGCGAGACGCTCACCGACCGGCTCGAACAACTTCGAACGGCGGACGACTCGGTCGGCGCGGTCGACACCGAAACAGTCGTCCAAAGCGCGGCCGCCCTTGACCAACAAGACACCCACAGCGCGGTCACACTGGATACCGAGCAGTCGACCGCAACAGAGCGGCTGCGGCAGCGATACGCCGACGGCGAGGTGAGCCACGAGGAGTACAAACAACGGCTCACGACGCTGCGAGAGACTGCAACGGAGGAATCGTAAGCAAAACTCGCCGCGACGGTCGTGGTACCACGACTCTCGGAAGGGTTATCCCCCGACGGGCTGTACGTTTGATTGCAATGGCACACGGCAAAGTTGATTTCTTCAACGACACTGGCGGCTACGGATTTATCGACACGGACGATGCTGACGACGACGTTTTCTTCCACATGGAGGATGTCGGCGGCGAGGATCTCACAGAAGGCGAGGAGATCGACTTCGATATCGAACAGTCCCCGAAAGGCCCGCGCGCGACGAACGTCGTTCGCAACTAACTACAGTCCTCGCCTCACGGCGATACTGCAATTTTCCGATTTTTCACCCGCTGAGCTGACAGCTTGGCAACCGCACCCCTACAACATACCTAGCAGCCGAGGCCCTGGCGGACTGATTCGATGGAAACGCTGCTATCCCAAGAGCGCGTGATTCAAGATATGGGGCGCAAGAGACCGAAGCCCTTTCCGCACCGTAGAGTGCGTCGGACTGACTGGTTCATGTGCGAAAGAAGCCGAGTCATGGGCGGTACAGCCCGGATGCCGCGCGGCGCGGCATCCGGGAAAGCCCGAATAGGTGAATCTCTGCTTCACGCACTGGCGTCCCGGGTGAACAAACAATGTACCTCGGAATTGATGTCCACAAACGGTACGCACAGGTGGCAGTAATTGATGAAGCTGGTGACCTCATTGAGGAGGTTCGCGTCGAGAACGCGAACCTCGATGAGCTTGCCCAGCAATATGCTGGTTCGCAAGCTGCGATTGAGGCGACCAGCAATTACTACCACATCCACGATACGCTGTCTGAACATTTGGATGTAACTGTTGCTCACCCGAAAGAGCTGACACAGATCGCCAACACCGACAAGAAAACTGATCGCGTTGACGCCAAAGAACTCGCACGAATGGTGCGGCTAAATTCAGTTCCGGAAAGCTATGTTCCGACCGACAAAATCAGAGAAGCCCGCGCACTCGTGCGCGGGCGACAGACTCTCGTCGAAACCCGCACCAAGTACGCCAACAAAATTCATGGACTCCTCGCCGATCACGGCCTCACTGAAGACGTGAAACCACTGTCAGTTGAGGGCCGAGAGTTCCTGTAATGATTAAGATAACTTTTGAAAGTCAAGGAATTTCTCACACCACCCCCTTGCGAAGCTGATTCGGTGCGTTA
>NZ_JABEBY010000001.1:0-219288 GCF_046719765.1 Halonotius sp. F2-221B | reverse complement strand
TGAACTTCCTCAGCCTCACACTCAACACTGATCGCTGGTTCGAGAAAATCTTGAGTACCGACTTCTACAGATGAGCGTACCGTGTGAATCCCTTGCAGAGTCAGCGACTACGACCGACCGCAACTGTTTTTCGGTCGCCCGGGCACCCACCGGTATGGTGAAAATCGCCGGTGTAGCGAGCAATCGCGGCCGAAATCTGCTGCATATCGCCGACCGCGCGCCGGGCGGCGCGGAGCTGGCTATCGTCCTGACGAACGAAGACGGCGCGCCAGTCGTCGAGGGAGCCGCCGAACGCGGGGTTCCGACCGAGGTCGTCACCCGCGAGGACGACGAATCCCGTGAATCACACGAGCAACGCATCCTTGAGACACTGGAGGGGTACGACTTTGATCTCGTCTGTCTCGACGGCTACATGCGGGTGCTCACCGACGAGTTCATCGACAACGCGCCGACGACGCTCAACGTCCACCCCTCGTTGCTGCCGGCGTTCCCCGGCATGGACGCTCACGAGCAGGTGCTTGACGCCGGCGTGCGAATGACCGGCTGTACCGTTCACGTCGTCACCAAGGAAGTCGACGCCGGGCCAATCGTCACCCAGGAGGCTGTCCCAGTCTACGAGGGCGACGATGTCGATGATCTCAAAGACCGCGTCCTCTACGACGGCGAGTTCACGGCCTATCCGCGAGCTATCCGGTGGTTCGCGGAGGATCGCGTCACCGTCGACCACGCCGCCGAGACGGTCGAAATCGAGGGCGACACCGGCGGCGACTTCCCACAGCGCCGACTCGTCGCCGACGACCTCGCCGACACCTTGCGGTACGGCGAAAACCCACATCAGGACGGCGCGGTCTACGCAGACGGCACCTGCGAGGAGGCCAACGTCGTCTCCGCCCCACAGCTCAACGAGGGCGCGAAGGAGCTCTCGTACAACAACTACAACGACGCCGACGGCGCGCTCAACCTCATCAAGGAGTTCGACGAGCCCGCCGCCGCCGTGATCAAACACACCAACCCCGCCGGCTGTGCCGTTGCGGACTCGCTGGCCGACGCCTACGACAAAGCCCTGCGAACCGATCCCAAGAGCGCGTTCGGCGGCGTCGTCGCGCTCAACCGCGAGTGTGACGCCGAAACCGCCGAGCAGGTCGTCGACTCCTTCAAAGAGGTCGTCATCGCGCCCGGCTACACCGAGGCCGCCCTCGACGTGCTGACCGAGAAAGACAACCTCCGAATCCTCGACGTGGGCGAACTCGGCGAGATCACGGAGACGATGACCGAGAAGCCGATCGTCGGTGGGCGGCTCGTCCAAGAGCGCGACCTTGCGTCGCCCGACCCCGAGGAGTTCGAGGTCGTCACCGAACGCGAACCGACTGACGACGAACTCGAAACGATGTCGTTCGCGTGGCAAACGCTCAAACACGTCAAATCAAACGGGATCGCCTTCGCCACCGGCACCGAAACAGTTGGCCTCGGTGTCGGCCAGGTCTCCCGCGTTGACGCTGTCGAACTCGCCGCGAAGAAGGCCGAGCGCGACGCGGAAGGGAAAACGGCTGAGGGGGCTGTCATGGCCTCCGACGCGTTCTTCCCGTTCCCGGACGGGATCGACGCCGCCGCCGAGGCCGGGATCGAGGCGGTGATCCAGCCCGGTGGCTCCGTCAACGACGAGGATGTGATCGACGCCGCCGACGACCACGGGATGGCGATGGTCTTCACCGGGATGCGGTGCTTCCGCCACGACTGAGCGAAGCGAAGGCGTTGCGGAAGTCAGTGAACGAGTGAAACGAGTTCACGCTATTTTAGACACGACTGAGTGGAACGAAGGAATATCTAAAGTCAGCGAACGAACGGCGTGAGTTCGCGCGAGTTCCGACGCGGCTGAACGGAAAGATCAGCCGGCTTCGGTCAGATACGCCGGCGGCACGCGATCGGTCGTATACACGCTTTTGCCGCGCTTCGTAATCGTGTGGCCGTCGTCGCCCATTGCCGCCGCATCGACCCGCAGAATCACCGGCTCGGCCGCGTGACGGCTGCCGACCTGCTTCGCGTCGTCGACCGACTCGCTGAGGTGGACGGACTGCCGGCTCATCGGTTTGAGGCCCTCCTCACGGATCGACGGCAACGCGTCCGGCGAGGTGCCGTGATACAGCGTGTCGGGCACCGGCGTCCCACCTGAGTCGAGATCGACCGCGACCGAGTGGCCGTAGGCGGCCCGTACCCGGTCGTCGTCGACCTCGAAGCGGCCTTTCGGATCGGTTCGGATGATCCCGATGACCGCCTCGCGGTCGATGCCGTACTTCTCGCTTGTGCGATCGACGACACTATCGAGGGTAGTCCAGCCGCCGTCGTCGAGGTCGAGCCCGGCATCCTCGGGGAAGTGCCGCAACGCGCCGCTGAGGAATTTTGACACCTGTCGCCGGGTCGAGCCATCGAGGATGTGGGTTCCGGCCGCGCCGCAGGTGGGGCACGTCGCGGTATCAAAATAGCCGTGATCATCGCAGTAGGAGATGTCGCTCATTGTCGCTTCGGGTGTTGGTACGGCTACTCCCCACCGGCTGATGGATGTTTCGCCGACCCAACAGTGATCCGTCGGCCGACCAGTAGCAGACTTCCGAAAAGCATGAGCACGGCCGCCGGAAGCAGGAACTGAAACGCGGTCAACAGCGCACTGGATGCCTGTATCCCGACGGCGATCAACACGACCGGGCCACAGCAGGCCGTCCCCGAGAGCAACGCCGGAATCCCGGCAACCAACCCGGAGGAGGACTGGCCGATCCCGCAGGTGGCGGGCTGTCGCCATGCCAAATAACTGAGTGCGAGATTTAGTCCGACAAGTGCGGCGACCGCGCCACCAAGCAGCGTGTTCAGCGAGGCCAGATAGGTGACCGGGCCGAGTACGACGCTGGCGACCGGCCGAAAGGAGACCGTGCCGTCGGACTGCAGCAGTGTCGACAGCGGGTCGTCGACGATGGTGACGCCGAACCCGCCCAACCCGGCGGCGAGATGGCCGATGGCCCACAGATACACGAGGAGATACGCGGCACTCACGGCGGCGAAGACGAGTTGTCCATCCCGGCGGCGAAGCACCATCGCCGTGGCTGTGCGCGTCCGGGCGAGCGCGTCGCCGACCGCGGCGAGCTGTAGGTTAGTCATAGACGTTCGTCTCGGGATAGTAACCGACCCACGCGAGCCACATCGCGTCGAAGGTGTGAATCCGTGACAGCGGAAGGTCGTCGGGCGCATACGTCGAGCCGTCGATGGCGATCTCGCCGTCATCGTCTTTGACCGCCTGCTCGTCGGGGTTCCAATAAAGGTAGCCGGTGTCGTAGCGGTCGTCGTAGACCGCCACAACCGGCGTTTCGCCGAGGTCGCCCGTCATCACGCGGTTCTCGCGGAGCGCGTCCTTCAGGAAGGCGACCGCGCCGTCGGCCGTTCGGGCTCCCATCACGACGCGTTTGGGATGGTAGCGGTCGTCGTCGACACGACCGGGAAACAGCAGGTGCTCGCTGTCGTAGTAGCCGCCGCGAGGGTTGTAGGAGCCGTATGGATCGCGGCCGTAGTTCTGCGCGTAGCCGGTGTCCGTCGAGAGGACGTGGGTCTCCGGGTGTTGCTCGCGCCACTGTTCCCACGTCGTCCAGATGAGGCGGAACTCCCGCAGCGAGCGGATTTCCGGATTTTCGTTCCACGGCCCGGGGATCGCCGTCGCAAGGAGCTGTGGCCACCACGCCTCTGTCGTCCGGTCGTACATCACGAGATTGGCGTTGATGAGCCGGCCCGAAACGCCGAACTCGGTGTTGCCACGGTAGAACCCCTGGACGGTGCCGGTCAGCGGGCAGTAGGTGACGCTAACCGGCGTGCCGTCGAGGTCGTCGTTGACGATCTCGTGGGAGACGAGGATCTTCTGCGGATAGGCTTTCGTCACCCCGTCACGGGCGACGCCAAAGACCGGGTCACCCGGATCAAGGAAGTCGACCGCGTCGGCATCGATGAAGGCGGGGTCGTCGATGGAGGGGATCCCGTCTTTCGCGGGCCCGCCGGAGCGGGCTTCCTCCCGGAGTGCGGCCGGCTCGGCCGGCAGCGGCAACCGCCCGTCGGCAGTTGGGAGGTCGAGCGGGCCGGAGAGCGTCGTGCCGCCGTCGTCGCCGCTGCTACAGCCGGCGAGGGCGGCGATCCCGGTTGTCGCGAGGAGGTGGCGTCTGGTAAGGCGGGTCACAGGGAACCTCCGTCGGAACGCCACATAACCGTTGAGCGGGTGTGCAGCGGCCGCACAAACCCCCACTGGTTGAATCTACCGCTGTGGCTGCACGGGAGTCAAATCACAACCGATTTGAGACTCCCGCCGACAGGTGTGCGTATGTTGCCCGCCATCGTCCTGGCTGTCCCCGGGCCAGCAACCTTCTTTATCATGGTGTTTGCAGTCCTGACGCTGGTCGTCCAGTTCGCCTTGATCGTCTGGACGTACGCCGATGCCACCGACAACAGCGAGCAGCCGGCGTTCCTGTGGGCGATCGTCGTCTTCCTCGCCCCGCTGCTTGGGATCGTGCTGTACTTTCTGCTTGGTCGGGAGTAACGCAACCCAACCGTTTCTTGACGCCCCTGTCCAAGAGATCGGCATGCAGCGTCGTGGACAAACTGCAGTGCTCGCCGTTCTTGCTGTCGTCGCCGTCGCCGGCTGTAGCGGGGTCGCCCCGCTGCCGACGCCGGATGCCGAGCCGACGACCGAGCCTGTTGTGACCGCCGAGGGGCCGTCGTGGAACGTTACGGTCACCCGCGTCATCGACGGCGACACCGTTGAGATCCGGTACGCAAACGGCACCGCTGAAACCGTTCGACTCCTCGGTGTCGACACGCCGGAGACGCCACCAAACACGGTCTCGCCGGGGGAGTTCGAGGGGATTCCTGATACTGAGGCTGGGCGAGACCATCTCATGTCGTGGGGGACGAACGCAACCGAGTTCGCCGAGCGAAAACTCGCAGGCAAGCAGGTTCGACTCGTTGTCGACCCCGAGTCGGATCGGCGTGGCGGCTACGGCCGGCTGTTGGCCTACATCTACGTTGACGGCGAAAATTTCAACTCGCTGTTGCTGTCAGACGGCTACGCGCGGCTCTATGCGAGTGAGTTTCGGCTTCGAGACGCCTTTGCGACGACCGAAGCCACCGCACAGCAAGAGCGGGTCGGGCTCTGGAACTTCGAGTACGTTGCCGGCGACCCCTTCGAGAACTCTACCAGATCGCTCTTTGCGTCGCTGTTCATACGAAACAGTGGTACGGTAAGGCGTCCCCGTCGCTGACTCGTCTCTGACAACAGGACACATGAATCGACGACAGGTGTTGACCGGGCTTGCTGGCATCGGACTCACCGGCGGGAGCCTCTGGGTTGTTCGCGGCACCGACACCGGTCGTGAAGACGCGTTTCCGATCACCGTCGAGACAATCGACGCCACGGGGTCGACAGCCGGCGAAACCACACTGCCGGTCGCCGACGCGCCGACCCTGATCGACTGTTTTGCGACCTGGTGTGATCCCTGCAAGGAGCAGTTCCCAAAGCTGTCAGAGCTCCACGCCGAGTTTGGCGAGTCTGTCGCGTTTGCCTCCGTCACAAACGAACTCATCGGGCGCGGCACTACACAGGACGAACTGCGACGCTGGTGGAACACCCACGGCGGGGCGTGGCCGGTCGGGATCGATCGCGATGGCGCGGTGCTTGAGGCGATCGGTGCCAGCAGCATCCCATCGCTCGCTATCGTTGATGCGACGGGAGCGATCCAGTGGACGGACAGCGGGCAGTTCGATGTGGCATCGGTGCGGACACAGCTCGCTGCGGTTGCGGAGTCGCCATGACACAGTCGGCGTTTCTCGGCACGCTGGCCTTCGCCGGCGGGGCTGGTGTGACGACCTTCTTTTCGCCGTGTGCGTTTCCGCTGTTGCCGGGCTATGTGGGCTACTACGTCCACAACAGCGACGAGTCGACACCGGCGGTCGTGTCGGCGACCGCGGCCGCTGTCGGCGCGCTGCTTGCGGTCGGCGTGATCGGTGGCCTCGCCTTGCGTGTCGGCCAACAGTTGACGACCATTTTGCCGTTGTTTGAACCGCTGGCCGGGGTCGCGTTGGTCGTTTTTGGTGTTGCGATCCTGTTTGGTGTCACACCGAGCCAGCCGATCGAGTTGCCGGCTCGCCCCGACTCGCTGCTCGGGTTCGCGGGGTTTGGGGCGGTCTATGCGGTTGCGGCCGCCGGCTGTGTCGTGCCGGTGTTTTTCGGCGTCATCTCTCAGGCACTCACGCTGCCAGACCTCCAGGCAGGGGTCGTCCTCGGTGGGTATGCTGTCGGGCTTGCTGCCCCGCTTGTCGGGGTGACACTGCTCACCAGCGCGGGCATCGAGTCGTGGCGGGCGGCCGGCCGGTACACCGGCTGGCTCAAACGCGGGGCGGCTGTGGTGATGATCGCTGCCGGGATCGGGCAACTGTATCTGTCGATCGTTGTGCTTGAGGTGGTGTAAGGCGGCGGTGGGCCCGTTGTCGCCGCGTGGCGCAACGGCCTCGCCAAGGGTTGATATCGCTGGCCCGCCGAGCTATCTGTGTGGCCGAATCGACTCCACTCGGCTTTCAGTCAGCCACGACCGAGTACGACGACTACCGCCCGCCCGTTGAGGGGACGATCCCGGCGTGGCTCTCAGGGACGCTCATCCGCAACGGCCCCGGGCGGTTTACCGTCGGCGATCGGCGCGTCAACCACTGGTTTGACGGGTTGGCGATGCTGCGCCGCTATGCCTTCGACGATGGCGCGGTGCGATACGCGAATCGGTTCCTCCGCAGCGACGCGTACGCCGACGCCGAGGCCGGCCAACTAACCGGGCAGTTCGGCACCGACACCCGCGGCTGGCGGCGCGTGCTCGATACCCTCCGCTCGTTCGGCCTGCCGGAGCCGACCGACAACGCCAACGTCCATGTCGCCCGGATCGACGGCGAGTATGTCGCGCTCACCGAGGCCCCGCGCCGGGTTGCCTTCGATCCGGAGACACTCGCTACCCGCGGCGAGTTCACCTTCGACGACGACCTGACCGAGCACATCACCGCGGCTCATCTTGTCGACGACCCTCACCACGAGGAACTGATCGGTTTTGCGACCCAGTTTGGCATCCAACCGCAGTACCACGTCTACCGGGTTCCACGCGACAGCCGCCGCCGGGAGTTGATCACCTCAATCGACGCCCGCGGGCCGGCGTACATCCACGACTGCAGTGTGACCGATCGCCACGTTCTGCTGGTTGAGTCGCCGCTGACGCTGTCGGTGTGGCGCGCCCTCAATCCCTTTTCCGAGGGGGCGATCGATATGCTGGGGTGGGAGCCCGAACAACCAACCCGGCTGCTCGTCGTTGACCGCGAAAGTGGGGAGCTGGTCGCCGAGCCGACCTTCGCGGCGACATTCTGTTTCCACCACGTCAACGCCTTTCGGGACGGGGGTGAGATCGTCCTTGATCTCATTGAGTTCCCCGACAGCGACATCGTCGGCGCGCTCTCGATGGCCGAACTTGACAGCGAGGGGTTCCCCGACGTGCCGGATGGCCGGCTTATGCGATATCGGATCGATCCGGCGACCGCCGCCCTCGACCGCACACGGCTGTACGCCGGCGGGATGGAACTGCCGCGTGTCCCGCGATCAGCAGTTGGTCGTCGCCACCGCTACGCCTACGGGCAGGCCACCGACCGCGATGGGGCCACCGGGCTGGTGAAAGTCGACTGCCAAGCGGGGACGGCACAGGAGTGGTGGGAGGAGTCGGTGTATCTTGAGGAGCCGATCCCGATCCAGCGACCTGACGGCGACGCCCCCGACGACGGTGTCGTGGTGGCGACCGCACTCGATGCGACACAGGAGCAGACCAGCCTGCTTGTGTTTGATGCCGAGACGCTGACGCTGCAGGCGCGAGTTGCCCTGCCGCACGTCGAACCATTCGGGTTTCACGGCCGCTTTTTCCCGGACGAATAGCCGTCTGTTCCCGACAGCCGATATCGCTCGCGGATGCAGGACGGTTTTATTTGCGCTCGTCGAACCCACCATATGAGCGAGGAGCCGGAGTCGTCGTCGACGCCGACCGCCGACCCCGAACATCGCGCGGCCGGGGACGTTCAGGCCGTCTACGACCGCATCGCCGACCACTTCGCGTCGACGCGGGCCTACGCCTGGCCCGAGGTCGAGTCGTTCGTGACAGCGATCGCCGACCACGAGGGGCTTGGTCGCGCACTCGACCTCGGCTGTGGCAACGGTCGGCACACCGAACTGCTGGCCGAGCACGGGGCCGACGCCATCGGCGTCGACGTGAGCCGCGGGCTGCTGTCGGCGGCGGCGAGCCGCCAACGCGATCACGGGTTTGCTGCCGATCTTGTGCAGGGTGATGCAGCCACGCTCCCGTTTGCCGACGACACCTTCGGGCAGATCGTCTACGTTGCCACGCTGCATCATCTCCGGCCGGAGGCGACCCGCCGACGGAGCCTCGCCGAACTCGGCCGCCTGTTGGAGCCGGGTGGCCTCGCGCTTGTCTCAGCATGGAGCACCGCCCACGACCGGTTTGACGCCGAGGCGAGCGTTGACACGACAGTTGAGTGGACGCTGCCCGGCGGTGAGACGGTCGATCGCTACTACCATATCTACGATCCCGACGCCTTTTGGGCGGCCCTGAACGCCGTCGAGGGGATCGATCCCCTCACAGTGACCGTCTCCAGTGGGAACTGTTATGCGGTCGTGACGACCGCCGACAGCGACACGGCGACAGCGTGGGCCGTCGAATCGGTATTGTAGTTGTCGCGCACAACTGGTGCGGAGTTATATGACTGGGGCCGTTATGTGGGTACACATGAGTACAACGGATGGCGCCGATCCTGATGTCGAGGCCGACGAGTATGAGGTTGCGGTGATCGGGGGTGGGCCGGCTGGGCTGTCGGCCGCACTGTATACGACGCGACTGAGCCACGATACAGTCCTTATCGACCGCGGCGGTGGCCGCGCGGCGATGATGTTAGATACGCACAACGTCATCGGTGTCCCCGAAGAGATTTCCGGCAACGAGTTTCTCCAGACGGCGACCGAACAGGTGCAAAACTACGGCGGCGATGTGGTTCGGGACCTGGTCACGGAGATCGAACGCGACGGTGACGGCCGGTTCCACCTCAGCGGCAACAACACCGAGGTCATTGCCGACCGTGTCGTGCTTGGGATGGGCTTTTCGGATGAGCGACCTGAGCCGCCGCTGCCGCGCACCGGGAAGGGGCTGCACTACTGTCTGCACTGTGACGCCTACATGTTCATCGACGAATCGGTGTACGTGATGGGTACCGGTGAGGCGACCGCCCACGTCGCCATGATCATGCTCAACTTCACCGACGAGGTTGATATCCTGACGCGCGGCGACGAGATCGAGTGGAGCGAGGAGACCCAGCAGCTCGTTGAGGGGCACCCGATTGATCTGATCCATGAGGATATCGAGAGCCTGACCCGTGGTGACGACGGCTGGCTCGAAAGCTTCACCTTCGAGGATGGCACCACCCGGGAGTACCGCGGCGGCTTTGCGATGTATGGCTCGGATTACAACACCGGGCTGGCGACCGATCTTGGCTGTGAGCTTAACGACGACGGGACAGTCATCACTGACGACCACGGGGCGACGACCGTCGACGGCGTCTACGCGGTCGGTGACATCACGCAGGGCCACAACCAGGTGCCGGTTGCGATGGGCAAGGGTGCTCGCGCCGGATTGGCGATCCACAAGGAGCTGCGAACGTTCCCCAAGTCGCTGGACGAACTCGAGGCCGAGGGGCCGGTTGGCGAGACCGAGGTACCGGGGGTGTCCCCGGAGATTCGGGACGCCGCCGAGGCGTTTGGCGACGACTGACGACGCTGAATCGGTAAGGTATTAATGGCCCATCGGAAAGTGGGTGGTGCGTGCCGGTGGTCTAGTGGTAGGACCTGAGCCTTCCAAGCTCATGGCCCGGGTTCAAATCCCGGCCGGCACATACTGCCGAAGACAACACTGCGAGCGACCGGCGTGTCGCTCGCACCCCGTCTGAGGCTGTTTGTACTACGCCGGATTTGAAGCCTCCCAGTCGCGCACAGCGAACGAAGTGAGCGAGCACGTCTGAGTTCGGTTCAAATCCCGGCCGGCACAGTACGAGCGCGGCGCACTCTCGCACCGCGCGGTTCTTGGCTCGTCGATTTGAACCAGCGAGCGATGCGAACGAAGTGAGCAAACGAGTGAGGTTCAGATTCCGGTCGGCCGATTCCGATTCGCAATCGGATAGCACAATCCTGATAGCGATCGATTTTGTTGAGAATTTCATTGAATATATCAAATACCTACTGAAGAACGGCAGAAACGTTTGTTATAGTTTCGATTTGTCCGTCTTTACTCGGTCGGTGCGGCGTTTCGCCTAGAATATTTACTCTAAACCGAGTTGTTCATTATTTTGTTTGCGGAAATTTTGGTGATAGCTCAGAGTTTGCCGCTTTAGACAAACAAATGTATGTATATACCGTGGCTACAACTGCGATGATGGCAAGAAAAGCAGAAGAAACAAAACGATCACGTATCGAAACCGGTCGGTACAAGCGATTCCGGGAAACCACCGACAGCGGCTCGCGGTACAGCCGCCTGCGGGCGACGAGCGGCAGCATTTACCGGCGTCGCTCTCAGCGGCGTCGCCGCTGACGCGGTCGACTGTCCTGTCGTCCCACTGTGCCACCGTTCGGTGGCCACCCACTCCACCTGGTGTCGACCCACGCGCTACTCATCCCGTGGGTTTTCATACCACGATTGTATGATGCAAGTAGCCACGGTGTCACCGCTACGTTGACAGCCATGAGTGCGACCGGGCAGATCCGTGTGTCGTCGGCAGCGAAGGCGGCACTCGAAGCACAAAAAGAGCCGGGCGAAAGCTACACCGAGACGGGAGAGCGAATTGGTCGAGAATCTACCGTCCACGAACCAAACGCGTTTTATATACTCACGGCAAAGCGACGCCAAGGAGAGTACACCATGGAAATGCCACGCCGGATGAATACATACTGTCCGCATTGTGACGCTCACCACGAACACGAGGTCGAGAAGGTTCGCTCCGGTCGCTCCACCGGAATGAAGAAGGTTCAAGACCGCCAGCGCGACCGCCAGACCTCCACCATCGGCAACGCCGGGAAGTTCTCGAAGGTGCCCGGTGGCGACAAGCCAACGAAGAAAACCAACCTCACCTACCGCTGCAGCGACTGTGGCACCGCCCACGTCCGCGAGGGATGGCGCGCCGGTCGACTCACCTTCCAGGAGTAAGCATGGCAGGCAACTTCGTCACCGTCGAATGCAGCGACTGCGGCAACGAACAGATCGTCTTCGAAAAGACCGCCACGGTCGTCAACTGTGCGGTCTGCGGCACCACGCTGGCAACGCCGACAGGCGGCAAGGCCGACATCGACCACGAGGTCGGCGAGACCGTCGAGGCACGGTAGGCCCCCCGATCAATGAAGTACAGTGGCTACCCCGAGGTCGGCGACCTCGTCGTCGGTGAGGTCGATGAGATCGCCGACTTCGGCGTGTTCGTCGATCTGGATGAGTACGAGGACAAACGCGGGCTGGCCCACATCAGCGAGGTCGCCAGCGGCTGGATCAAAAACGTCCGCGATCACGTCCAGGAAGGCCAGACCGTCGTCGCCAAGGTGCTGGATGTCGATGAAGGCTCCCAACAAATCGATCTCTCGATCAAGGATGTCAACGAACACCAGCGCAAGGACACCATCCAGGCCTGGAAAAACCAACAGAAGGCCGACAACTGGATGGAGCTCGCCCTCGGCGAGGATGTCGACGACGACACCTACACCACAGTCGTCAACGGCCTGCTGGCCGAGTACGACACGCTGTATGCGGCCTTCGAGCAGGCGGCGATCCACGGCACCGAGGCCCTCGACGACACCGATCTCGGCGAGGAACACGTCCAAGCGATCGTCCAGACCGCCCGCAACAACGTCTCGGTGCCGTACGTCACCGTCACGGGCTACGTCGACCTGCGCTGTCCAAGCCCCGACGGCGTTGACGATGTGAAAGAGGCCCTCCAAGCCGCAGAGGGTAACGGTGAGGTACCGCCGGAGGTCGAACTCGAAGTCACCTACGTCGGCGCGCCGGAGTACCGGATCAAGGTGCAGGCACCGGATTACAAAACCGCTGAATCCGAGCTTGAGGCGAGTGCCGACCGCGCCACCGAGGCCATCGAGGCTGTTGGCGGCGAGGGCGAGTACCACCGCGAACGACGCGAAGACGACGAATAATCCGCACTCTCTTCGTTTCATGAAATCCGACATCCGCGTTTGCAGCGCGTGGGAGACCGAACACGACCGGCCGGTCTACAGCCTCAGCGACACCTGTCCCGAGTGTGGCAGCCCCACCGCAAACAGCGCGCCCGCGCCGTTCAGTCCCGAGGATCCCTACGGCGAGTACCGACGGGCTCTTAAGCGACGCGACCGCGAGTAGGGCCATGGACGAAATCGAGATCAACTCGCTTGCGGAGCCGGAGCTCCGCGATCCGGTGTTGATCGAAGGACTGCCGGGCGTCGGTCATGTCGGCAAGCTCGCGGCCGAACACCTCGTCGAGGAGCTCGACAGCGAGCTGGTGCGACAGGTGTACGCCGACGAGTTCCCACCGCAGGTCACCGTCGACGACGAGGGGGTCGCCGATCTCACCTGCGCCGAATTCCACGCCGTCACAACCGAGGGCGACGGCCCTGATCTCGTTGTGTTGACCGGCGACCACCAGGCGGCCACCAACGACGGCCACTACTCGCTGACGACGGCGTTTCTCGATGCGGCCGAATCGCTCGGTGTCGAGACCGCCTACGCGCTTGGCGGCGTGCCGACCGGCGAACTCATCGAGGAGTACACCGTGCTTGGGGCTGTCAGCACCAGCGACCAGAAGGGCGTGCTCGAAGACGCCGGCGTCGAGTTCCGCGCCGACGAGCCGGAAGGTGGGATCGTCGGCGTCAGCGGCTTGATCCTCGGGCTGGGAAAGCGACGCGGCCTCGATGCGGCCTGTCTGATGGGCGAAACGAGCGGCTACCTTGTCGACCCCAAAAGTGCCCAGGCGGTGCTCGAAGTGCTGGAGATGGTGCTCGACTTCGAGGTTGATTTCAGTTCCCTGGAGGATCGCGCCGAGGAGATGGAGGAGGTCGTCGGCAAGATCCAGGAGATGCAGTCTCAACAGCAGGCGATCCCCGACGAAGAACTCCGGTATATCGGCTGACAATCCGACCGCCTGCGGCCCGCGATGTCGCGGTTCGGTCGCTGACTGAGTCACCATTTTACCGACGGCCATCGAACCCACAGCTATGTCTACTGTTCGCGTCGCCGGCGTCGGCCTGACGCCGTTCGGCGACCACGGGGATCGCGCCGGCCGTGATCTCTTTGCCGAAGCTGCCGCCGCGGCCATCGACGACGCCGGGATCGATCGCGGGGCGGTCGACCGCCTCACTTACGGCAACTTCATGGGGAGTCTTGCCGAGCAACAGGGCCACCAGGCCCCGTTGATGGCCGAGGCCGCCGGCCTCGACTGCCCGGCGACGCGCTACGAGGAGGCCTGCGCCTCCGCTGGCGTCGCGGTCAAAGCCGCCGTTGAGGCGATCCGCGCCGGCACCGCCGACCTCGTCGTCGCCGGCGGGATGGAACGGATGACCTGCCTCGATACCGGCGAAGTGACCGAGGCTCTCGCCATCGCGGCCGACGAACTCTACGAGGTACGGGCGGGCATAACGTTCCCCAGCGCGTACGCGCTGATGGCACAGGCCTACTTCGACCGATTCGGCGGCGGCCGCAAGGAGCTCGCCCATATCGCGGTCAAAAACCACGCAAACGCCGTTCCCAACGAGTACGCTCAGTACCAACGCGAGATCACCGTTGAGGACGCCCTCGACGCGCCGCCGGTCGCCGAGCCGCTCCATCTCTACGACGCCTGCCCGATTACTGACGGCGCGAGCGCGGTCGTCTTGGCCTCGGACTCATTCGCCGAAGTCAACGACCTCGACGCGCCGATCGAAATCACGGGTGTCGGACAGGGCGGCGATCGCCTTGCCTTGCAGGATCGAGACGCGATCGCTCAGACACCGGCCGCGACGGCAGCCGCCGAGACCGCCTACGCCGACAGCGGGATCACCGCCAGCGACATTGACGTGGCTGAGGTACACGACTGTTTCACGATCGCCGAAGCGATGGCACTCGAATCGCTTGGCATCGCCGACACAGGCAAGGGGATTGTCGCTGCCCGCGACGGCATAACAACCCCAGAGGGCGACTGCCCGGTCAATCTCTCGGGCGGGCTGAAAGCCAAGGGCCATCCGGTCGGCGCGACCGGCGGGAGCCAGATCGCCGAACTCACCCGGTTGCTGCGCGGCGATCACCCAAACAGCGAGTACGTTGACGACGCGACAACGGGCGTCGCCCACAACGCGGGTGGCACCGTCGCCAGCGCGGTTGTTCATGTCTTGGAGGTGGCCGAATGACTGCCGACGACAGCGACGACTCGGCGACGGTGGACGGCGATCCAGCCAGCTACGATGAGTGGCTCGACGCCATCGCCGCCGGTGAGGGGTTTTATTTTGAATCGCCGGCCGGCGTCGGATCGTTGCCGCCGCGGCGGGTCTGTCCCGAAACCGGATCGACCGACCTCACACGTGAGCCGCTACCCGAAATCGGCACCATCGAGACCTACAGCGTCGTCCACGTTGCCACGCCGGGCTTCACCGACGACACGCCGTATATCAGTGCGATCGCGGACTTCGGCCCGGTTCGGATCACGGGCGTCGTTCGCGGCGTCGATCCCGAAACCGTCGATGGTCTCGTTGGCGACCCCGTTACTGTGAGCGTCGGAACGCGGTCAACGACCGATGACCGCGTCGTCGTCCTGTCTCCCACCGAGTTGTAACGCCAGCGTCGCCACTGGTGCCCCTCGGCGACGAGGATTTGTGGCTGTCTCCCAAAGTGGTTGCATGGATCAGGATCTGTTTCGGACAGCCGCTGGCGACCCGGTGACGGCGGTCACCGCCGCGGAGATGACCGAGGTCGATCGCGTTGCCGTCGAGGAGTTTGGGCTCGGCATTGTCCAGATGATGGAACACGCCGGGCGGACGCTGAGCCGGATTGCCAGCGAGAGCGACCCCGACAGAATCACCGTTGTCGCCGGTGGCGGTGGCAACGGCGGTGGCGGGCTGGCGTGTGCCCGCCATCTTGCCGCCCGCGACCGCCTGCACAGGGTCGTTCTCGACCGCTCGCCCGCGACATACCAGGGCGCGCCGGCAACGCAGCTCCGGCTGCTTGAGCGAATGGATATCGAGCTTGTTGACGCGGCAGCAACACCAGATGGTTCGGAAACAGACGCGATCACCGACGCCGACCGTATCATCGACGCGCTCATCGGCTATGGGCTGACTGGCGCGCCGGGTGGGATCGCCGCCGAGCTGATCGCGGCGATGGAGTCGGCGTCGGCCCCGGTCACCGCGTTAGATATACCGTCCGGCGTCGATGCGACCACCGGTGAAGCTGCCGGGGCGGTCGTCACACCCGAGACGACGGTCACGCTCGCGGTACCGAAAACCGGGTTACTCCCGCTCGATCACCGACTCGTCTGTGCCGATCTGGGAATCCCCGCCAGCGTCTACGAGGCCGTCGGCATCGAGTACACACACCCGTTCGGTGATCAGTTCAGCGTCGATCTCAGCCGAGCCGAATGATCCGGGTGGGTGCCACGACCCGACCGTTTGTGTCGAGATGCCTAAACCACAGGCAGCCCAAAGCGGAGTCATGACCGACGACGAGGGCTTGGGGCTCACCGTCAAGAGCGCGGAAAAACGCGACGCCGGCCGGGGGATCGCCCGGCTGCCGGAGGCTGCGATCCGCAAACTCGGCGTGCTGAGCGGCGATACGGTCGTCATCGAGGGCGAACAGGCAACAGTCGCCAAGGTCTGGCCCGGCGGGCACGATGTTGACGCTGATACAGTGCTCATCGATGCCGACACCCGCGCCAACGCCGACGTGAAGATCGGCGAGCAAGTACGAGTGAAAAAAGAATCCGTCGCCGAGGCGGAGTCGGTGACGCTGCAAGCCCCCGACGAGTTGGGCAGCGTCGATATCGCCCACGACACCATCGAAACGGCGGTCAAACGCGGGCTTCGTGATCGCCCGATCAGAGTCGGTGAGGGTGTCCGAATCGAACGCCTCGCTGGCAGCCGGTTCGTCATCACCGACACCGATCCAGCGGGCACCGTCCGTGTCGCGGGGTCGACAGACGTGACCGTCTCACCAGTCACCGGCAGCGATGCGAAATCGGCGGACTCAGCGGGCGACAAACTCCGAAAAACCGTTGACCGCGCAACGGGTGGCGACGCTGGCGACGCCCCACAGCGACCCGCGACGGGGGTCACCTACGAGGACATCGGCGGCCTCGACGACGAGCTCGAACTCGTTCGGGAGATGATCGAACTCCCGCTGTCGGAGCCGGAGGTCTTTACGCGTCTTGGCGTCGACCCACCAAAAGGCGTCCTCCTGCATGGCCCGCCGGGCACCGGCAAGACGCTCATCGCCAAAGCGGTCGCCAACGAGGTTGATGCGACCTTTCTGACCGTCTCCGGCCCGGAGATCATGTCGAAGTATAAGGGCGAATCGGAGGAAAAACTCCGCGAGAAGTTCGAAGAGGCCGCCGACAACACGCCGGCGATCATCTTCTTCGATGAGATCGACTCCATCGCGGGCAAACGCGACGACGGCGGCGACGTGGAGAGCCGCGTTGTCGGCCAACTCCTCTCGCTGATGGACGGCCTCGACGCCCGCGGCGACGTGATCGTCATCGGCGCGACCAACCGCGTCGACTCGCTGGATCCCGCCCTGCGGCGCGGCGGCCGCTTCGATCGGGAGATCGAGATCGGTGTCCCCGGCGTCGCCGGCCGCCACGAGATCCTGGAGGTACACACCCGCCGGATGCCGCTGGCCGACGACGTTGACATCGAGGGGCTCGCCGACCGCACCCACGGCTTTGTCGGCGCGGATCTCGAATCGCTGGCCACGGAGGCCGCGATGACCGCCCTCCGGCGGACGCGACAGGCCGGCGAGGATCTCCGGACGGTCGAGGTCACCCGCGAGGATTTCGAATCGGCGATGACCGCGGTCGAACCCTCCGCGATGCGGGAGTACGTCGCCGAGCAGCCGACGACGACATTCGACGATGTTGGCGGGCTCACCGAGGCGAAACAGCAGCTAACCCAGGCGGTGACCTGGCCGCTGCAGTACGGGCCGTTGTTCGATGCCGCCAACACGACCCCACCGACCGGGGTGTTGCTGCATGGGCCACCCGGCACCGGGAAAACCCTGCTTGCGCGGGCGATCGCCGGCGAAAGCGAGGTCAACTTTATTCAGGTGCGCGGCCCGGAGCTGCTGGATCGGTACGTCGGCGAGAGCGAGAAGGCGGTTCGAGAGGTCTTCGAGCGCGCCCGCCAATCCGCGCCGGCGATCATCTTCTTCGATGAGATCGACGCCATCGCCGGCGACCGCGACGGGGTGGGCGGCGATTCCGGCGTCGGCGACCGCGTTGTGAGCCAACTGCTGACCGAACTCGATCGGCTCAGCGATGTGCCGAATCTGGTTGTGTTGGCCGCGACAAACCGCCGAGAGAGCCTTGATGGGGCACTGCTCCGCTCGGGCCGACTCGAACGATCGATCGAGGTGCCGACCCCGGATGCCGACACCCGCCGGGCGATCCTTGACGTTCATACCCGCGGCATGCAGCTGACCGACGATGTCGATCTCGATTCGATCGCTGCGGCGACCGAGGGAGCCTCCGGGGCCGATCTCACATCGATCTGTCGGGAGGCGTCGCTGTTGGCGATCACGGAGCTGACCGAGCAGTACGAGGGGCTCACAGCCAACGATCATGCCGACGAGCTGGCGGTGACCGCAGCCCACTTCGAGGCGGCCAAAGCCTCGGTACTTGCATCGTAATCTCGATCCCGGTGTTGACTCCCACCGTCCGGGGGTGGCGGCGACATCTCGGATCGACCCGTGGTTTGAAGCCGACGCCGCTCAAACGGCGGGTATGAGCGACGAAGAACCGCTGTCCGAGCAGCCACTCACCGAGGGCCGCGCTGACAAACTCACAACCGTCTGCCGGAGCGCGGTCGGCGACAGCTGTCGGTCGGTCACCTACTTCGATGCGACCAACTACATGCAGGTGTATCTCCGCGATGATCTCGAACAGGATGCCGATCTGATGTCGTTTATCGGCCACGAGTGGCACGACTACAAAACGACGACCGATGCGTATGCGGGCTCGGAGCTCGGCAAATACCGCTACTCGATCCGGGTGTTCGAAAACGGGTTTCTGGTTCGGGTTGGCCGCGGCGACCGCGGGGTGTTCGTGACAACCGACGGCCTGAAGCTCAAGGACTTTGACTCCCTTGTCGCGGCCATCTCCGAACTGTTCGAAAGCTGGGAGTAAGCCGTGGCAGCCGGCCGCCTTCGAACGCTGCTCGGCGTCCCGGTGACGGCGCTCCGCTGGTGGCGACGAACCACGACCGCCCCGCTCGCCGAGCAGTATCTTGTGTTGCTCGCGTTGCCGGCAACGCTGAGTCTGAGTTGGCTGCTTGGGATCGGTGATGGCTTGGGGTTCAGTCTCGCCGCCGACTCGGTGACCGCTGACGGGCGAACCCTGCTTACCGCCTTTACCGCGAACTATATCCACGTCAGCGGGCGACATCTGTTCGATAACCTGCTCAACTTCTGGTTGACGCTGTTTGGGCTGTACCCGCTGGTGGCGATCGCCGGCTGGGAGCGACGGTTCCGACGCCTGACGGTCAGCTACCTCCTTGTCGTGCCGTTTGTCGTCGCGTGGGTGACGCTGGCGACGCTGGGGCAGGTGACCGATCAGCCGTCGGTCGGTTTCTCGGGGATCGTCGCCGCCTTTCTCGGGCTGTTGCCGGTCGTCCTCGCCGCCGCCGGGGGCGAGCTCACCGACGGCAGGTTCGATCCAGCCTGGAGTGTGGTGCCGTTTTTCGCGTCGCTGGCTGTCGTGTTCGCGGTGCCGTCGGTGTGGTATTTTCCGGTACAGCCGCTGGTCGCGGTCGGCTGTGGCGGGGCGGGGCTGCTCGCGGCCGGGCTGCTCTGGTGGGTTGAGCCACCACGGGAGATCAGTGCCGCCGCACAACCGCTATCGGCCGACCACCGGCTGGCGTTGCTGATCGGTACCACTGTCTTCGTTTTCGGCGTTGTCGGCGCGCTGGTGATCGTTCCACCTGGCACCAACGTCTGGGGGCATCTGACGGGGTATGTTGTCGGCTTCCTGCTGCCGTATCTCGGCTACGTCATCGCCCCAGCCGTGCGCCGATAGCGTCACCAGCCGTCGATACCGGCCTCGGTGTCGACGATTTCACGACCGTGCAGTTCCGAGCCGCCGTCGAAACGGTTAGGTTACTCAAATCGAAACCAAAATTTAGATGAATCTAATTCAAGTTGCGGTCATCGACGCACCCTGGAGGTGGATCGATGGCGGGTGAGCTGTCGGCGCTCGTGCTGACAGCCGATGGGCTGCTGTCGGGCGCGCTGGTCGAGATCTTTGTCGCCTCGGTGCGGGACGGCTACGTCCAGGTCAGCGCGTTCGTCGCCGTTACCGTCCTCGCGTTCAGCTACGTCCAGTACAAGACGAGGGGCGCGCTCGTTGAGCGACTGGAGGCCAACCGGCGGTACCAGCCCCTCGTCGGCGCGCTGATGGGGTTGACGCCGGGCTGTGGCGGTGCGATCGTGATGATGCCGCTGTACATCCGCGGGACGGTGAGCTTTGGCACCGTTGTGGCAACGCTGATCGCAACCGCCGGCGACTCGGCGTTTGTCATCCTCGCACTCGCTCCCGAGGCCGCCCTCTACGCCTACGCGATGGCCTTCGGCGCGGCGATCCTGTCGGGGTACGCCATCGACCGCTTCGGGATGGGTGTCGGCCGTGTTGACCGCGCGGTGAGCCGCATCCAGCCGGCGGCGACCGACGGCGGCACCGCCGCCAGCGTCGTCGGCCGAAGCTCGAACCCGGCCCACGAGTACGACGGCGAGACGCCGGCCCACACCCACGAGTCCGGCCCCGACCGCGAATCAGCGATCCTCACGCCGCTGAGCCACGCTGTCCACGTCGCGTGGTGGTTTGCCGCGGTGATGGCACTCGGGTTGGGGATCACCTATCTCGCCCGCGGCGCGCCGGAGGTGCCGCTGACGATCGGCGTCGACTTCGCCGGGCTGTTCACGATCGTCGGTATCACGGGTACGACGCTGTCGTTTTACCTCTATCTCGTCGGGCGACACTACATAGGCGAGGGACAGGTCGGCCGCGCGCGGGAGTCGTTTGCGAGCCTCTACGGCACGTTCCAGCATGCCGCAATGGAGACCAGTTTCGTCACCGTCTGGGTGCTTGTCGCCTATCTCGCCTACGAGTACCCGGTCGCGCTGTTTGAACTCGATATCGCCGCCATCGCGGCCGCCGCGGGCGTTCTCGCGCCGGTCGGGGGCGCGCTGCTGGGGTTGATTCCGGGCTGTGGCCCCCAGATCGTGTTGGCGGGGGCCTACGCACAGGGCGGGATCCCGTTTTCGGCGCTGGTCGCCAACGCCATCAGCCAGGACGGCGACGCGCTGTTCCCGCTGATCGCCATCGACAAGAAGGCCGCCATCATCGCCAGCATCTACACGACGATCCCCGCGCTCATCATCGGCGTCGCGCTCCACTTCCTGTGGGGGCCGGTGTTCGGGCTGGAATCGTTCGGCTTCGGCGTCCTCGGCGGGTAGCGGGCGTAGCTATTCGGTCTCGTCAGCGGCGAGATCGACGACAACGCCGGCCAGCAGGTCGATCCCGACGGCGATATCACGCTCGTCGACATCGAACGTTGGCGTGTGGTGGCCGCCCGGATGATCGGTGCCGACGCCGACGTAGGCCGCCAGTCCGCCCTGTTGTTGGACACGCTGCATCAGGTAGGTTGCGTCCTCGCTGCCGCCGAGGCTGTCGTGGTCGACGACGTGGTCGACGCCGGCGGTGCGCCGGGCAACGCGGTCGACGACATCGACGAGCGCGGCGTCGCTGTGGGCACTCGGTGCGTCGCCCAGTCGCTCGATGTCGACCGCGCAGTTGTGCATCGTTGCCGCGCCGCTGAAGACGTTCTCGGCGCGATCCCACATGTACTCCATCAGGGCGGTCGTCTCGCCGCGAACCTCGCCGTCGATAAACGCCTCCTCGGGGACGATGTTGCTCGCGGTGCCGCCACCGACGCGGCCGGCGTTGACGCGGGTGCCGCCCGCCGAGTTGCGCGGAATCCCGTAGAGATTTTGCACCGCGGCGGCCATCGCCTGCACCGCGTTGTCGCCGTCCTCGGGTCGCGCGCCGGCGTGGGCCGAGTCGCCCTCGAAGGTCGCCTCAAACTGCCGGACAGCGAGAAACTCGTCGATGCCGGCGACGACCTCGCCGGAGGGGTGATCGAGGCCGATGTGGAGCGCGAGGAAGGAGTCAACATCGTCGAGAACGCCCGATTCGGCGATGGATTGCCCGCCCGCGATCGTCTCCTCTGCGGGCTGGAAGATGAGCTTGAACGCCCCCGCGAAATCGCTGTCGAGCACCCGATCAAGGACGCCGAGGCCGATAGTTGCGTGGGCGTCGTGGCCGCAGGCGTGCATGTAGCCCTCGTTTGTCGAGCGAAAGCCCGCGGCCGCGGGGTGGTGGTCGTCGCTCTCGGCTTCGGTGATCGGCAACGCGTCGATGTCGACGCGGAGCGCGACGGTTGGGCCGTCGCCGCGGTCGACGATGGCGACCGCGCCGGTGTAGCCCTCGCCGATATGGTCGAGGACGGCGTCGGGTGTGCCCGCCTCGCGGGCCCGCTCGCGCCACTCGGTCAGCGTCGCGTCGTCGGGAACATTGCGTCGGGCGTCGCCGTGGATCTCGGCTCCGTAGTGGAGCTCGTCGATCGCTCGCTGTTCGAGTTCGTCGATCAGGCGGGCTGTCGTGTAGAACTCACACCACGCCGGCTCGGGATGGCGGTGGAGCTCGCGGCGAAGATCGCGGTCGGTGTCGGCGAGATCGGGTTCGGGCATACCGACGAGATGGTGACGGGAGGGATAAAATGCCGCGACCGTGGTGTAGCGTTACTGTGAGTACGGGATCCGCGACGGTCGACCCATATTCCGGGTTTCGGCGGCCTCTATCCGGCCGGCGATCATCGCGGCCACCTGGATCGCCGCGGCCAACACCGGCTCCGGAACATCCATCTGGAGGTTCTCCGGCGATTGCTGTGCCAACAGCTCAAGATACTCCTGTTCCAGGCTATCCAGCAGTGCCGGATCGACCTCTTCGAGGATGAACGCCTCGGCTAGCTCATCGGCCACGTCGACGACCTCAGGATCGAACTCGAAGGGGCCTTCATCGGACGGCGGCTCCATCATACAACGCTCTACCAGGCTCCGCAAAGTGAATCTTTTTGCAGTCAATCAACACCTCCGTGTCCGCTCCGAGCCGAGCTAGTTGCCGCCGAGAGGCTGTTGCTGTTCGACCTCGATCTCGACGTGGATCGAGTCAGGAAACTCCATGTGGCCGATCTCGTTGGCGATGTGTTCCGCGCCGTGGATGTCGAGCCGGCGTTCGTAGACGCTGTAGCTCCAGGGATCGAAGCTGTCGCCGGGCTGGAGCGTCTGATACTGTGGGACGCTGAGCCGATTTTCCGGCGAGGTATGCGGCCCCTTACACTGCCCGCCTTTGCGTTCAACGAGTGCCTTCAGCTCATCAACCGTCTCGGTCAGGACGGCCCGATCCCCGGATTGGAAGGTGAGCTTGGTGACGAAGGTCATACCCCTCGCTGGGGCGGCAAGCACCAAAAGCCCGTCTACCGGCTCCCGGCGTGGGATCACCTCTCACCGGGTGTCACAGCGGTCGCCGTCGACCCCCTGCGGTGGATCGATCGCGGCACCACGGCCTCCGATACCCTCTTACGGTGGGCCATCATTAGAGTCGCCAATGACGGTTGAGGCAACCAGTGCTGGGGCGATCCTCTTCCGCGACACCCGTGGCTGCCGGGAGTATTTGCTCCTCAAAAGCCGACCGGGGGACTGGGAGTTCCCCAAAGGCGGGGTCGAAGGAGACGAGGAGCTTCAGCAAACCGCGATCCGAGAGGTAGAGGAGGAGGCCGGCATCGAGGAGTTTCGACTCATCAACGGCTTCCGCGAGGATTACGACTACGTGTTTCAGGCCAGCGGCGACACGATCCACAAGACGGTGCATCTGTTTATCGCTCACTCATTCGAGGCGAGCGCGGAGATCTCGACGGAGCACCGCGACCTCCAGTGGCGCGATTACGAGCAGGCGCTCAACACGATCACCCAGGATGGGCCACGAGAGATCCTTGAACAGGCCGACGCCTTCCTCGATGAACGCCTCGAAGAGGAGGGCGACTACATCTAAGCCGGGCCGTGTCCCATCCCGCCGCCGACTCGGAGTTTCGCTACGAGCTGTGTGTCTGTCGGTGGGCGGAACTCGCCTGGCCGCCCGGCGGCGACACCGACCAAACAGCCCATATCGTCGCCCGCCAACTCGGCACCCAGCAGCGACGCTGGGATACCGTCGTCGTCGAGTGCGACCCGGCGGGGCTTCGCGCCCGCGCTGCCTTCGGTGACGACGAACTCGATTCCGACCTCTTGCATGTCGTCCGCAACGCGCCTGCCGAATGGGCGTGGTACCGCGACGCGCTGCCCGAACCCGACTACCCGTGGCGATACGTCCGCGAGGCCGTCCACCGCGCCGCCGACCGCGGAATCGTTGAGACGCGCCGTGAGGGTAACCACATCGAGATCAAGCGGATCGCCGCCTATCCCGACTGGGTGCAGCGGCTGATCGCCATCGAGAACAAGCCGGATCTCGACGCCTCGGCGGCCGATCGGCTCGCTGACCAGCTCAGCCACGATGTCGATGTCGGCCTCGCCGACGAGGTGTGGGTTGCCACCGCCGAAACCGGTGAGACAGTCGAGCCAGCCTTGCTCGAAACGCTCCCGGTGGAGGCAGGTATACTCACAACGGATTTCACCGGCGGTGTCGACGGCGACGGGGCGAGTGTCGCGTGGCATCCAACCGGGCTGACACCGACACACAGCAGCGAGTACCGGGCGTCACGCCAACTCGAACTCGCTGAGCGGGCCTACGGCCGCGGCTGGCGGAACTATCAGGCAACGATGCGACCCGACTGTCGACACTTTCAGCTTCGACGCGATGGGCGACTCATGGGGCCGTGGTGTGCCGCCAAGGACTGTCGGCAGTCGACTGCGGAGTGCAGCGCGTCATGTTCGGCGTTCGAGCCTGAGCCACCGGCCTGGCGCACGAAGGGATGGCCGATTGAGGGCGGCCCCGGTGCCGGGATCCGACAGCTGTTGGCGCGCCGCGCCGACCGCAATCGGTAGCTCACGCCTCGGTTATCGTGACGCGAACCTCGTCGCGGTCGACACAGGCGCGAAACGTCGGCACCGCCCGGTAGCGAACCTCGACGACGCCGATCCGTTTCAGTCGCTGGAGGGCCGCCCGCACGTCGTCGACATCCGGGTCGATATCGAACGCCTCCCGTAGCCCGTTGAGCACGCTGACAACGCTTTCGGATCGCTCCTCGGGGCCGGCAACGGTCTCGAAGACCTTCGCCTCCAGCGGCGAGAGCCGGATCGATCCCGGCGTCGCGTCGGCATCTGCATCTTCGCCCGGCGGTTCGACCCCCGGCTCGACGCCGGTGAGCTCGACGGCCTCCGGCGTCGATCGGATCAGGCTGTCGTCGTCACGGTAGTAGTAGTCCTTGAGGTGGCCTTCGAGATACTGGTGTACCTCGCTGCCGCTGTCGACCCCCCAGCGTTCCTGGAGTTCGCTGTTTTTCGTCGGCTGGAGCTCGACGACATCCTCCAGTCGGGCCAGTTCCTCATCGGTGAGGCTCATACTCCCACTTTCGAGTCGGCCCCTTTCTGGGTTCCGGGTTTCGGCTGTCGTGTTCCGAACGCAGAACGGAGGGGAGCGACTAAGCCTACTGAGACCGAACCACATGCTATGGCAGATGTAAAAATCGCCCGCGTCACGTCCGTCCTCAGCGAGATCGAATACCCGGTCGACCGGGAGGCAGCCGCCGCGGCGTTCGACGATACCACGCTCATACTGGCCGACGGCGAGGCGGATCTCGGCGAGCTTATCGGCGAGACCGGCCCTGACAGCTTCGCCTCAGCGGACGACCTCACGACCGAGTTGCACAACGTCGTTCCCATCGAAGCGGTCGGCGAACCCGGCCAGTCCGACGGCGACGCCTGAACTCCTTCCCAACCCAGCTGAACCCAGTTATTTAAATACGACAACGGACTTCGACCCGCTAATGGAGTTCTGTGACGACTGCGGTTCGATGATGAAAACGGAGGGCGACGAATGGGTCTGTGATGCCTGCGGCTTCACGAAACTGCGCGATGAGGCCGCGGAGGCCGCGATGACGACCACACAGGGCCAAGAGGAAACCGAGATCGTCGACGTCAGCGACGCCGAGGACAAGGGGCTGCCGACGACGACGGCGGCCTGCCCGGAGTGTGACAACGACCGCGCCTACTGGTATATGCAGCAGATCCGGGCGGCCGACGAGAGCGAGACCCGGTTTTTCGTCTGTACCGAGTGTGAACACAAGTGGCGCGAGGACGACCACTAGATGGACGTTCCCCGGCCGGCCGTTCCGAGCGAGCGACTGGCCGGCTGGCGGGAGACCGACGCAACCATCGAGAAAGCGTTTTCGACCCCGATTGTCACCGTCTACACCCATACCGTCGTCTTCGAGGAGACCGAGGCCAGAGCGCGGATTCGTGCCGAAACCGGCTGCGATCACCCCTGGCAGTTCTTTTTTGTGAGTCGCATCCGGCTGGAGCCGCGGCGTGAGCCGAACGCGATGTTGACACAGCTGGTGCGACGGAAGGCCGCTGACGGCTTCACCGATCGGCTCGCCGATCGCGGCATCGAGCAGGTCGCCGAACGTGATCGACGCGAGCGAGCGATCGGCGAGGCGACGGGACAGATCGTCACCTACGGCGGGTTGGTTCGGCGGTCGATACAGGTTGCCGATGACGGCGATACCCCGGCTGCTGCCGACGCCGACAGCGATGCGATCACTGACAACGCCGACAGCGATGCAACCACTGCCGACGCCGACAGCGACGCTGCCACTGACGACGACCGATCGACCGCACTGCTTGCGGTGCCGATCACCGCGATGGTCGGTATCTGGGCGGCTGCCGGCGACTACCACGTTGCCGGCGGCGGTGTCCCCGCGGGGCCACCCGACAGCGGGCCACCCGCCGTTGTCGACGCCGTTGCCGAGACGATCGACCCGACAGCGGCTCGTGAGACGCTTCTCGATCTGCTCGACGCCTGCGGTCAGGCCGACTAACTCACCCGGGCGACCCGTCAAGAACCACCTGACAGCAGGATCGAGCACTGGCGATATGCTCGTCTGCGGTCTCGTCGCCGGTCGATTCGGCCTCGGCCAACAGCGCGGCGACCTGCTGGACTCGCTGTCGTCTGGTCGCCGGATCGATGTCGTCGCTGGCGGCATCCCGCGCGACCGCTTCGGCCTCCCCGAGCCAGCGGTTGGTTGCCGGCGGGATCGGCCGCTCGGCGGTGGCGGTGAGGTGGGCGGCCAACGCGTCGCTGGCGGCGGCCGGATCCTCGGGCGGTGGTTCGGCTGGTTCCATACCGTGCCCTCAGGCGGGCGCAGTAATCAAAGGGGGTGCTGTGGGATGCTCTCATCCCGATTCGGCGTGCGCAGTCGATCAGTGTGGTTTTATGTATGGTGTTGGTAGCCGACAGGTGTATGACTGAAACCCCCTCGGTTAGCAGACGACGACTGCTTGCGGCCGGCGGTGTCGGCCTCGGGTTGGCCGCCGCCGGCTGTATGGCCCCCGGCTCGGAGCGACGCGCCACCGCCTTTCTCCAGCTCTCGGAGGACGCACAGGCCGAACTACAGGCGGAAAACCAACAGCTCAGCCAGGAGCTCCAGAACGGCAGCATCTCCCGACAGGCGGCGAGCCAACAGATCTCCGAGCTCCAAACCGAGCTCAACGACGAGCTGGTCGAGAGTGCGACCACGGAGGCCGAATCACTCGGGCTGACCGTTGAGGATTCGATCACACCGCCAGGCGGCTCGCCGCTGCTGCTCGTCTCGGGGTCGGAAAGCGCGCTCCTGGATTACATGAACGTCGATATGGTCGCTGGCATCACCAGTCCCGACCAGTTCGAAGAGCTGCAAGAACAGCAGGCCCAGGCAGCAAACCAGACGACTACCCAACCCACCGGCTAACCGAGGACGGTTTCACGTTGCTGGCGATGACACCGATCTTTTTTGCGTCCGCCGCGCCGACGGAGAGCCATGACCGATCCACTGCGTCGTAACCGACTGGCCGCGGAGGGTAGCCCCTATCTCAGCCAACACGAGGACAACCCCGTCAACTGGCAGCCGTGGGACGAGACTGCCTTGGCGGCAGCCACGGAACAAAACAAGCCGATCTTTCTGTCGATCGGCTACTCCGCCTGCCATTGGTGTCACGTCATGGAGGAGGAGAGCTTCGAGGACGAGGCTGTCGCCCAGCGGCTCAACGAGAACTTTGTGCCGATCAAAGTTGACCGCGAGGAACGCCCCGACATCGACAGCATCTATATGACGATCTGTCAGCGGGTCACCGGCCGCGGTGGCTGGCCGCTGTCGGCGTGGCTCACCCCCGACGGCAAACCGTTCTACATTGGCACCTACTTCCCGAAGGAACCGCAGGGGGGGATGCCAGGGTTTCTGGATTTGCTCGACAAGATCAGCGACTCCTGGAGTGATCCCGACGACCGCGCGGAGATGCAACAGCGCGCCGAGCAGTGGACCGACACCGCACGCGACAAGTACGAGACCCCGACCCACGACGGTGACGGCGACGTGCCCGGCGACGACGCCCTCGATAGTGCGGTGCGCACCGCGCTGCGCTCGGTCGACGACGAGTACGGCGGTTTCGGATCGGATGGCCCAAAATTCCCCCAGCCGGGCCGGATCGACCTCCTGTTGCGCGCGGCGAGCCGCAGCGGCAGCAGCGACGCCCTCACCGCGGCGACGACGACCCTTGATGCGATGGCGGCGGGCGGGCTGTACGACCACCTCGGTGGCGGCTTCCACCGGTATGCAACCGATCGGGAGTGGACGGTACCCCACTTCGAAAAGATGCTGTACGACAACGCCGGGTTACCGCCGCTGTATCTGGCCGGCGAGCAGGTGACCGACAACGCGCGGTATGCTGAGGTCGTCGACGAGACGCTCGCCTTTGTCGACCGCGAACTCACCCACCCCGACGGCGGCTTCTTCAGCACGCTCGATGCCCGCAGCGGCGACGAGGAAGGAACGTTCTACGTCTGGACGCCCGAGGAGGTTCACGACCTGCTTGACGACCCGGCGGCGACGCTGTTTTGCGAGCGGTACGGTGTCACCGACTCGGGCAACTTCGAGCGCGGAACGACCGTGTTGAACGTCTCGGCGACCGTCGACGAACTGGCCGACGAGCACGACCTCGAAGCCGCGGAGGTCGAAGCCGAACTCGACGCTGCCCGCGAGACGCTGTTTGCGGCCCGCGAGGAGCGAACCCGGCCACCCCGCGACGAGAAGGTGTTGGCCGGCTGGAACGGGATGATGATCTCGGCGTACGCACAGGCTGCGCGGGTTCTCGACCCCGACTACGCCGAACCGGCACGCGAGGCACTCGATTTCGTCACCGACCATCTGTTCGACGCCGACGCCGGCCGCCTCCAGCGGCGGTTTATCGACGGCGAGGCCGCCGGCGAGGGGTATCTGGCGGATTACGCCTTCCTCGCCCGTGGGGCGTTTGACCTCTATCAGGCGACCGGTGATCCCGACCCGCTCGGCATCGCCCTCGAACTCGCCGACACCATCGTTGCGGAGTTCTACGACGCCGACGACGGTACGATCTACTTCACGCCCGAAAGCGGCGAGGAACTCGTCACCCGCCCACAGGAACTCACCGATAGCTCGACGCCGTCGAGTCTCGGGGCGACCGTCGATCTGCTGTGTGTGCTCGATGGCTTCGTCGCCGACGCCGACTATCGGGAGATCGCCGGCGACGTACTGGCGACACACGCCGACCGGATCACCGGCAACCCCCTCCAACACGTCTCGCTGACGCTGGCGGCCGACCGCTACACCAACGGTGGCGCGGAACTTACCATCGCCGCTGACGCACTGCCCGACGACTGGCGGGCGACGCTGGCGGATCGGTATCTGCCGGGCGTCGTGCTCGCCCGCCGGCCACCAACCGAAGATGGTCTGCAAGGCTGGCTCGACGAACTCGGACTGGAGGGCGCGCCGCCGGTTTGGGCTGACCGCGACGCCGCCGACGGCGAGCCGACGGTGTATGCCTGCGAGTCGTTCACCTGCTCGCCGCCGCAGACGGAGCTTGCGCCTGCCCTGGAGTGGCTCGAAGAGAATCGGTAGTCCCCCGTCGCAGCCGACGCCGAGGCGACGGTCGTCACCCGCAACACGACCGATTTCGAGCTACGGGGTGTCGATACCGCGAGCGACTGACGGCGGGCAACGAAGCGATTTATACGGGTTGATACAGGCAACATAGATGTAGATGGCTACTTGTTTGCATCGACAGACAGGAGGAAACCGATGATTCCGCTGCTCGGCGAGGGTGACACAAACCTGCTGTTGATCGTCGCGGTTATCCTCGGCTTGGGGGTCACATCACAGGTACTTGCAGACCGGTTTCGTGTCCCCAGCGTCCTCTTTTTGATTCTCTCCGGGGTTGCTGTCGGCCCAAAGGGGCTCTCGATTGTCACCCAGGAGGTGTTCGGGAGCGCCCTTACAACGATCGTCGGGCTGAGCGTTGCGATCATCGTCTTCGAGGGCTCGTTTCACCTTAAGATCGAGAAACTACGAGAATCACCCTCCGCAGCGCTCCGGCTGATCACGATCGGGGCCGCGATCTCATTTCTCGGGACGACGCTTGCTGTCCGGTTCTTTCTCGACACCACCTGGGGGATCGCCGCCCTTGTCGGTGCGCTGCTCATTGCCACCGGGCCGACCGTGATCACCCCGATCTTGGCGGTTGTGCCGGTTCGAGACCGCGTTGCCGCGGCGCTGGAAACTGAGGGGATCGTCAACGACGTGACCGCGGCGATTCTGGCGGTTGTCATCTTCAAACTCCTCGCCGCCCAGGGGGCGACGCCGGCAGCGTATCTCACCGATTTCGTTGAGCGGCTGAGCGTGGGTGTGTTCATCGGCCTCGTCATCTCTGCTGTGCTGTGGTTCCTGCTGACGCGTGTGCAGACGCCGACCGGCTGGACACCACAGAACGCCCGCCTGTTGACGCTTGTCGGTGCGATTGTGGCTTACAGTACGGCTGACACGCTGGTCACCGAATCCGGCGTTGCTGCGGTGGCGACCGCCGGCATCGTGCTCGGCAACGTTGGCCTGCCGTATGAGGCCGAGATCGAGGAGTTCAAAGGCGATATCACGATCATCGTGCTTTCGTTCGTCTTTATTGCCCTCGCCGCGCTGATCGAGTTTGAGACGCTGCTTGATCTCGGCCTCGCTGGGCTGGCTGTTGTCGCGGCTGTCGCCCTCGTTCTTCGACCGCTGTTGGTGTTTTTATCGACGACCGGCGATCGGTTCACCCGCGGTGAGAAACTGTTCATGAGCTTTGTCGGCCCGCGGGGGATCATCCCCGCCAGCGTCGCCACGCTGTTTGCGATCCAGCTTGGGACGCCGGAAGCACCCTCGAACCCGGAGGGTGCGAGCATCCTTGCGGGCACGGTCTTTCTGGTAATCTTGCTCACGGTCGTCTTCGAAGGCGGCTTTGCGCGGCAGCTTGCGGAATGGTTCAAGGTGATTCCAATGCGTGTACTCATCATCGGCGGCGGACGTGTCGGCACAGAACTGGCTGAACGACTCGAAGAACGCGGCGAGAACGTCGTGCTCATCGAGGAACGAAAGTCGGCGGCCGAAGACCTCCGCAATCAAGGGTTCGCTGTCCGGGAGGGTGACGGCACAAACGTTGAACAGCTTCGCAAAGCAGGCGGTGAACGGTCGAAAACGATTGTCGCGGCCACCGGCGACGATGACACCAACCTCCTCGTGGCACAGCTTGCGGAATCAACGTTTGACACCGAGACGATCATCACCCGTGTCAACGAGCCCGAGAACGTCGATGCCTTCGAGGAACTCGGCGTGAAGACGATCTCGTCGTCGGCCTCGACGGCGTGGGGGATCGACAACCTCATCGAGCGGCCGGCGATGTCACGGTGGATGACAGAACTCGGCCGCAGCGGCGATGTCCAGGAGGTCGAGGTCACCGACGAGTCGTTGGTCGGCAAGACCATCGGCGAACTCAACGAGACACTCCCGGAAAGCTGTATGATCGCCCTAGTCAGCCGCGATGAGGAAAACACCGTTCCCGACGCCAGTCTCGCCGTCGAGTACGGCGATCACCTGACGGTTCTCGGCCAGACCGAGGCCGTCCACGATGCGATCGACCGCTTGCACCCACACGACTAACGAGCCGCTTTGGACTGGGCGTCGACCGCAAACCGATCTGATCGCTGTGACTGTGGACGCCGTATCATACACCCTCCTGCTTATACCGGTTATCCCCACAGCTATCCCTGGGATTTATTATGAGCTGTTAGGTATGTGTGGGTAAATATGTCATACAACATAGACAGACGGGATGTGCTGAAAGGAATCGGCGTCAGCGGAACGGTCGCTCTCGCCGGCTGTGCCGGTGGGGGCGGCGGTGCTCGCACGCTCAGCCAGGGGATCTTGATGCCGCTGTCGGGCGGCCTTGGCAATCTCGGCCAACCGATCCGTGACGGCGCGGTGCTCCCGATCCGACTTCTTGAAGGCGAGACGGAGTTTACGATCGACAGCCAGGTTGAGGACACCCAAACCGACCCCAACGCCGGCCAGACCGCGGCGAGTTCGCTCGTCGACGCCGGCTATCCGGCGGTGACGGGCGCGGCGGGCTCGGAGGTCACGATCCAGGTCGCCGAAAACGTCTTTATCCCGAACAACGTGGTCGCCTGCTCGCCGGCGTCGACATCGCCGGCAATCACCGATCTCGACGACAACAACCTCATCTGGCGAACGCCGCCGTCGGACGCCTTACAGGGACAGGTGCTGGCACAGGTCGCCACCGACAACGAGGGTGCCGAGACGGCCGCGACGATGTACGTCAACAACTCCTACGGCCAAGCGCTCTCCGACAGCTTCGTGTCGGCGTTCGACGGCACCGTCCAAAACGAGGTGTCGTTCCCGAAGGGTGCAAGCTCCTACAGCTCACAGCTGAGCCAAGCCCTGAGCGATGATCCGGATATCGTCGTCGTCGTCGGCTACCCCGAAAGCGGTGTCCAGCTGTTCCGGGACTACTACTCGGAGTACGACGGCGAGACACCGTTCCTCGTCACCGACGGGCTGCAGGACAGCGATCTGCCGAGCGATGTCGGCAACGCGATGACGAACGTGCAAGGCAGCGCGCCGAGTGCGGCCGGCCCCGGTCGGGACTTCTTCACGACCGAGTATCAAAACGAGTTCGACGCCGAACCCGGCGTCTTCACCTCACAGGCCTTCGATGCGACCGCGGTCTGTCTGCTCGCCAACGCCGCGGCGGGTGAAAGCAGCGGCCCGGCGATCGCCGAGCAGATGCAGGCCGTCGCCAACCCCGGCGGCGAAGAGGTAACGCCATCGACGCTGGCTGACGGGCTGGCGATGGCCGCCGAAGGCACCGAGATCCAGTATCAGGGTGCCTCCAGCCCGGTCGACTTCGACGAGAACGGCGACCTGCGGGCGGCCACCTACGAGGTCTTCCAGTTCAACGAGGACGGCTACGAGGCCACCGACACCATCGAGTTCTCGGCCTAACGGCCGCCGGAGTTCGGCTCGAATCAGCCGCCGAGGAACTGTTTTCTGACCTCGGGATCGTTCAGCAACGCGTCGCCGTCTTCCTCGTAGCGGTTCTGTCCCTGGACGAGGACGTAGCTCCGATCACACCGCCTGAGCGCCTGTTTTGCGTTCTGTTCGACCATGAGAACCGCCGTCCCGTCGTCGTTGATGCGGTCGATCCGGTCGAACATGTCCTCGACGAGGTCGGGTGCGAGGCCGGCACTCGGCTCGTCCAGCAGCAGGAGGTCGGGATCGAGCATCAACGCCCGCCCCATCGCCAGCATCTGCTGTTGGCCGCCGGACAGCGTCCCCGCCTTCTGGCCGCGTCGCTCTTCGAGGATCGGGAAGCGGTCAAAGACTGCTTGCAGCGCGTCGTCAGGGAACGCATCGAGGATATACGCGCCCATTTCGAGGTTCTCCTCGACCGACAGCGACGGGAAGACGTTGTCCGACTGCGGGACGTAGCCGATCCCGTGGTGGATGATCTCCTCGGGGCGGCGCCCTTCGATCGCCGCGCCGTCGAACTCGATGTCCCCGCCCATGTAGGTCGTCAGCCCGAAGACGGATTTCATCACCGTCGATTTTCCGGCTCCATTGGGTCCGACAATCGTCACGTACTCGCCGTCAGCAACGTCGAGATCGACGTTTTCGAGGATCTGGAGATCGCCGTAGCCGGCGTCCAGCGACCGGACGCACAGCAGGCTGTCCTCGTAGGTCGTGACCTCGGTGGTCGCAGTCACGTCCGTCATTGTTGCTCACCGAAGTAGGCATCGACAACGCGCTCGTCGTTTCGGATCGCCTCGGGTGCTCCCTCGGCCAACACGCGGCCCTGATGCATCACGATAACCGGATCACAGTGCTCCATGATGATGTCCATGTCGTGTTCGACCAGCAGGAACGTCAACCCCTCCTCGGCTCGCAGTTGATTGATGCGATCGAGCAGCTTCGTTTCCAGCGTCGGGTTGACGCCGGCGAACGGTTCGTCCAACAGCAACACGTCGGGGTCGGTCATCAGCGCGCGGGCCAACTCCAGCAGCTTCCGCTGGCCGCCCGAGAGGTTGCCCGCCTGCTCCTCGGCGAGGTGGTCGATCTCAAAGAATTCGAGGGACTCCCAGACCGCCTCGCGCAGCTCGGTTTCCTCCGCGATCACGCCATCCCTGAATTTCGGCAACACCGACCGATAGAGAGATTCGCCCTGCTGTCGCTTCGGCGCGAGCATCAGGTTTTCGAGGACGGTCATCTCGGCGAGCTCGCGGGCGATCTGGAACGTCCGGACGAGCCCGCGGTCGGCGACAACGTTGGGCGCGAGGCCGGCGATATCCTCGCCGTTGAAATACACCCCGCCGGCGGTCGGCTCGTGAATCCCGGTGATGCAGTTGAACGTCGTCGATTTCCCCGCGCCGTTCGGCCCGATCAACCCCGTTAGCGACTCGTCGGCAACTTCGAACGACGCGCCGTCAACGGCGGTGATGCCGCCGAACTCCTTGCGGAGGTTCTCGACGCGGAGCGGCGGTTCGTCACCATCCGCGTCAGTTGTGTCACTACCGGCAGTTGTCGTCTCGCTACTCATCGTCAGAACCTCCCGGCTCGTCAGGGGCGGTCGGATCCGGCTGCGTTGCGGCACCCGGCGTGTGGCCCTCGCTTAGGTCGACAGCTGCCGCCGTCTCGGTGCGGTGGCCGAGCAGTCCTTCGGGGCGGTTCTGCATCAGATAGACCAGCAGCACCCCGACGAAAACAAACCGGAGAGCCGGCAGCCGTTGGTTCAGTATGTACCCCAACAGCGGCGCGATCTCGCCGGCGGCGATCGGCGCGATGGCGGCGATGAAGTTGTTCGGGCTCGCTTGGATCGCAAACGTCTGCTCGATGATGTTTGGGAGGTACTGCGGCAGGAGAAACAGCAGGTTGGCGAACACCGCACCGCCGAGGACGCTGCCGGTGTTGGAGCCCGCTCCGCCGATGATGACCGCTATGAAGATGTAGAAGGTCAACTCGGGGCGGAACGCCTGCGGGTAGACCGCGCCGGTACCGAACCCCTGCCAGACGACGCCGGCCAGCCCCATCAGCGCACACCCCAGCATGAACGTCTTGATCTTGAATCGATTCGTGTCCTTCCCGAGTGATTTGGCGACGATCTCATCCTCCCGGATCGCCTTGAGGACGCGGCCAAACGGCGAGTTGCCGACCCGGGACAACAGGATGTAGACGAGGAAGACGACCACAACGAGCACCAGCCCGTAGGTGAGATCGACGATGACAGCACTCCGGAAGACGCCGACCGCCTCGAAGACCCCGAAGACGGCCGCCCCGATCGGCGTTGTCCCCGAGGCCGCGCTGCTCGGATCGGCGTAGTAGATCGCCCGGACAGGGTTGCTCGGGAAGTTGCCGATGCCGCTTGCGCCGCCGGTTCCGAGATCGATCCCACCCGGCAGCGTGAATGTGCTGAACGCCGGGGAGTTGTAGGTCAGCCGGATGATCTCCGAGATGGCGACCGTCACGATAGCGAGGTAGTCCGCGCGCAGCCGGAGAGCGGGCAGGGCAGTGACAAAGCCGATGAGCGCCGCGGCGACCATGCCGCCGACAACCCCAACCGCGAGCGGGAGCCCAAGCCCGGGCGGCGACCCGGTCGGCGGCGCGGTCAACATCGCCATCGTGTAGACGCCGACGGCCATGAAGCCCGCGATGCCGATGTTGAACAGCCCGGCGTACCCCCACTGGAGGTTCAACGCGAGGACGACCAGGGCGTACACCGCGGTGAAAAACGTGACCTGGCCGAGAATCGAGATGAGGCCCGCAAGGTTGTAGTTCAGGATCGCGCCGATCCCGAGAAAGAACAGATAGAACCCGGCCATCGCTGTGAGGACGAGCGCGGCATCGGAGCGTTCGAGCAGGTCGCGGAGTTGCTTGAGACGACCGGTCTGGAACTGATCGGTGCTCATGCGGTACTCACCCCCCCGAAGATGCCCTCTGGGCGGAACAACAGCACAAAGATCATCAGCCCGAAGGCGACCGGTTCGGCGAAACTAGAGAGATCGCCGGTCAGCCAGATCAGCGAGAGCCGACTGGCAAGTCCGATAACGAGGCCGCCGACGATCGCCCCATAGACCGAGCCGATCCCGCCCATGATGACCGCGGCGAAGATCAACAAGAGGAGCAGCCAGCCGAGGTCGTAGGAAATCGTCCCCTGTGTGAGGACGACGAGATAGCCGGCCGCGCCGGCCAGCCCGCCGCCGAGGATCCATGTCGTTCGGATGACGCCCTCGACCGGGATGCCCGTGACCTGTGCGAGATCGCGGTTGTCGGCCATCGCCCGCATCGCCTTGCCGAGTTTGGTTCGCTGCAACAGGAGATGGACGCCGATCATCAACAGGAGGCCGACGACGACGATGGTGAGCTCGTGGGCGTCGATCACGACGCCGCCGAGACTGTAGGAGGGCACCCGGCTGAGATCGGTGACGCCCTCCCGGCTGCTGTAGAAGAAGAAGACGATGAGATACCGGAGCGCGAAGGCAACACCGATACTCGCAATGAGCAGCGTGATCCCATCGGCCTCCCGGATCGGCCGATAGACCAGGCGATCGACGAGCAGCGAGACGGCGATCGTAAAACCGACGGCGACGACGAGGCCGGCGACGATGCTGAGCGGGGTGTTCGTGATACTGACGCCGACATCGCCAGGTGCGGGGCCATCGCCGGCCCCGATGAGCAGCAGGCCGCCGGCCGCATAGCGGTCAATGCCAGCCAGAAGGTAGGCGACCGCCCAGCCGGAGAACGCGCCCCACGAGATGTAATCGCCATGAGCGAAGTTGGCGAAACCAAGGATGCTGTAGGTCAGCGAGAGGCCGATGCCGGCCAGCCCGATCACCAGCCCGATCACCAGCCCGTCCCAGACGAAGCCGCCGAACCGCGCCGGCGTCAGCCCGCCGCCGAGAAGTTTGGCGAGGAGATCGCCACCCAGCAGGGAGGCGACGACTGCGACCACGACGAGCCCGGGTTGTTCGCGCAGTAATCGTCGGCCGCGTGCGTATGGCTCCATTCGTTCGCCCGGAGAACAGGAGTGCTGATAAAAGAATCTTCCCACGACCTGTGTGTCGACAATCAGCTCTCGGTGGTGGCCGGTCGACCCCAAGAGACTTTTTATGCCCCGCGCCCTACGGACTGGTAGTTGAATGACGGATCACGAATCCCGTCCCCCTGGCGTCGATCCCGAAGCCGACCTCGCGTGGTGCCACGACGCGGTGCAGGGCGTCTCTCGAACGTTCGCGCTGACGATCGACGTGTTGGACGAGCCGATGTCGACACATATCTGTCTGGGCTATCTCCTCTGTCGGGTCGCCGATACGATCGAGGATGCCAACCATATCCCGCCGGAGCCACAGGCAGCACTGCTTCGCACCTACGATGCGGCGATCGATCCCGACGCCGACACCGATATCGACGCGTTTCGGACGGCCGTCGACGACTGGCTGCCGGCCGACGAGGCCGACACCGACGACTGGATCGTCGTTGCGGAGGCCCCACGGATCGTCGCCGCCTTCGAGGAGCTGCCGGCGGACGTACAGGAGGCGATCATCCCACCCGTTCGGGAGCTGATCGACGGGATGGCGATGTTCGTCGAGCGACACGCCGACAGCGGTGGGCTCCGGATCGACGACGCCGAGGAGCTAGAGGAGTACTGCTACTACGCCGCCGGCACCGTTGGGACGCTGATCACGAACCTGTTGACCCGCGGCGACATCGCCGCCGACCGCCGCCAGCGGCTCTACGATACGGCCGTCGAGTTTGGCCTCCTGCTGCAGTTGGTCAACATCTCGAAGGATGTCTACGACGATTACACCGAGGAGAACAACGTCTACCTCCCGGCGGAGTGGCTCGACGAGGAGGGTGTCGACCAGGAGGCCGTTGTCGACCCGGAGAACCGCGACGGGGCGGCGTCGGTCGTCAGCCGGACGGTGGGTCACGCCCGGTCGTTCCTTGATGACGCCGAACGCTATCTGCAGGCGATGCCGCTGCGACACGGCAACACGATGGCGGCGTGGGGGGTGCCGTTCCTGCTTGCGGTCGGTACCCTCCGCGAACTCCGGAACCGCCCGGAGGACGCGCTCACCGACCGCGGCGTCAAGATCTCCCGTCAGGAGGTCGGCGCGGTGATGTCCGCGATGCACGGGGAGGGCGGCGACTCCCTGCGTGAGCTCCGCGAGCTGATCGCCGCCCAACCCTACCATACAGCCGTCTCGAACGCCGACTAAATCCACGCGCTTTTGTCGGTGCTCGCGGTACATCTCGGATATGAGCTTCGAGAAAGACGACGAGGCCGTGTTGCACGACAAACACAGCGACTACGACGGTGAGACCGGCACGATCACGCAGGTCGTCGACAACATGTTCGGCGATGCGACCTACACGATCAGCTTCGAGGACGGCCAGGAGACGGGCGTCCCCGAGGACTCCCTGGAAGCGGTCGACGAGTAATCGGCACCGGCGGCCGCGCCGAAACCGCCCAACCCATGTGGTTTTTATCACCACACGCACAACGCTCGGATACCAACGACCCGCGGCCGCTGTGGCCGGCCGGCGGTGCGATCGGCGGCTGCGGAATCGACAACGAAGGTTGCTACCTATGGAACGTGTTATCGTACCCATCGGCGGATATGTGGGGGTCGACGGATGAGCCGTCGGCTCAGGGTGATGAGCGCATGACGGCCGATACGACCGAATCGCGGGTGTTGGCAGCCATCGACGAGCGGCGCAGCCGGATCAACGACGCCATCGACGAGGAGCTCCCGCTGAAAAAGCCCGAACGCCTGTATGAGGCCTCCCGGTACCTTCTGAATGCCGGCGGCAAGCGGCTCCGGCCGACGGTGACACTGCTGGCCGGCGAGGCGCTCGCGGATGTCGACCCCACCAGTCCGGACTACCGAGCGTTTCCGACGCTGTCGGGTGCTGAGATCGATCTGCTGCGGGCGGCGGTCTCCCTGGAGGTCATCCAGTCGTTTACTCTTATTCACGACGACATCATGGACGACGACGACCTCCGGCGGGGTGTTCCCGCGGTTCACAACGAGTACGACACCTCGACGGCAATCCTTGCCGGCGACACGCTCTACTCGTCGGCCTTCGAGATCATGGCCGAAACCGGTGGTGAGCCGGCCAACGCGCTGGCGGCGATGCGGCGGCTCTCCTCGACCTGTACGAAGATCTGTGAGGGCCAAGCGCTCGATATCGCCTTCGAAAGCCGCGACGATCTGCTCCCCGACGAGTATCTGGAGATGGTTGAGCTCAAAACGGCCGTCCTCTACGGCGCGTCGGCGGCTATCCCCGCCGAACTGCTTGGAGCCGACGAGGAAGTCGTCGAGGCGATGTATCAGTACGGCATCGAGACCGGACAGGCCTTCCAGATCCAAGACGACGTGTTGGATCTCACCGTCCCAAGCGAGGAGCTTGGCAAACAGCGCGGCTCCGATCTCGTCGAGAACAAGGAAACGCTTATCACGCTCCACGCCCGCCAGCAGGGCGTCGATGTCGACGGGCTGCTCGATACCGACAGCGTCGAGGCGGTCACGGAAGCTGAGATCGACGACGCTGTCGCCGAACTCGAAGCCGCCGGCAGCATCGAACACGCTCGCGAGACGGCCGAGCAACTGACCGAACGCGGGAAGGAACGCCTGTCGGTACTGCCCGACAATGAGGCCCGCAGGCTGTTAGAAGATATCGCCGACTACCTGATCGACCGCGGCTACTGAGTTTTTTGCGACCGATCGGTAAGATCGGTGACGCCGACAGCGATCGACGCACCGCCCGTAGCGACCGGTAGATCGTCGTCGGCAGCGCGTCGTCACTCTCCGGGAGCCCGACGTGATCGTAGACCCCGGGAGCCCGACGTGATCGTAGACCCCGGGAGCCGCGAGCCGTTATTCGATCTCTGTCGCAGCGTCCTGCTGGAGGAGCACCTCGGCGTTGGTGGTGGGCAGCGTCACGATATCCTCAGGTTGAAGGGTGTACTCGCGTTCGTCGACGGCGAAGATTGTGCCGACATCGTCGGTGATCCGAACCATCGTCCGGGGTGTCGAATCGGCAGCCGACTCCCGCGTCGGGTCGGAACCCTGTTGGGTCGACGGCTGCGTTGCGGCTTCGGTGGCTGTTGGCTCGGTGGCCGGCGTTCGCTCGTCTGTTTCTGCCGGGGCTGCTGTCTCGGATGTCGGCTGGTGGGCCGATTCCGACTCTGTGCCAGTCGGTTCGGGGGACGATACCGTCCCGGCCGCCTGCGACCCGGTCTGCGGTGGCGACTCGGGGGTGCGGGCCGGTTCCGCGTCCGGCGTAGTGGTGGCCGCTTTCGAGTCGGGCGTCGTTGCGGAGTCGGTCGCCGCGGTTGTCGGCTCCGCCCCTGCTCGGTTCGAGTGCGACGCATCCGACCCGGCACCCGAGTTCGGGGTCGACTGTGTGTCGGTCGACTGTGGCGGATGCGTCGTGCTCCCGCCGTCCGGCGTCGGCACGCCGTCCTCATCGGTGGTGTTCGTGCCGGTACCGTCGAGGGCTCGATCGGTGCTGGTGTCGGTTCCGTTGGCGTTGGAGCCGCTGTCGGGGGTCTCAGCCGGCGGGAGCTCGTCGGCACTCGACTCGGCGTCGGCCGCGCCGCCCATCGCGGTGGCCAGCACATCGTCTGTTTCGGTCTCCGCTTCCGGTGGTGTCGGGTGGGCGTCTTCTGTGGTCGCGTTCCCGATGGTTGGTGGTTCCGCCGCGGTCGACGACGCCTCGGTCGGGTTGGGTTGGCCGGTCGATTCCGTTCTTTCGGTTGGGGTCGATTCCGTTCTTTCGGTTGCGGTCGATCCCGTCGTCTTCGGAGTCGATCCCGCAGTATCAGTCGGCGACGACACGTCTGATTCCCCGGCCAGCACGTCGAGCACGGAGGCCTTGTTCTGTTTGATTCGGTCGACAAGATCATCAAACAGTGCCTGTTCCTCGACGGTCATCCCCTCCTCGCTGGCGGACATATCCGCGGCGGCAAAGGAGGCGAGCTTGACGACCTTGCCGACGCGTCGCTCATAGAGGGCTTCAGCGACCTCCTCGGCGGTATCAAGCTCATCCGAGAGCCGCTGTACCTCGTCATCACTGAAGGGGTTGTCGACACGTTCGGCCCGGCGGTCGCGCTCGGCGCGCAGATCCGTGATGTAGCTCGCAACATCCTGATAAAACGATTCGCGCAGCTGCTGGAGGCTATCCTTCTGGCGTTCTTTGGACTGTACGGAGCGGAGCTCGTCGAGATTCATGCTGGGGCTTTGGCTGCGTCGCCGCGCGTCATCAGGAAGACGCCGACGTGTTCCGGTACCGAATGCACACCGGCATCTAACTTAATCGTGTCGCCGCCGAGGGCCACCGTTTGGGCTGTCTCGATCTCGATGGGGATCTCTTGGTTGGTGAATCGCTCGGGTACCGCATCGACCAGCGGCTCAAAGCTGTCGAGTGCCGCGCGGTCGATCGGCGTGACGACCAGCCCGCTGCCGCCGTGTAATGAGCCCGGCAGCCGGATCAGGCGGTGGGTGTCGGTCGTCACCGGCTCGTCGATCGGCGCGGCATGTTCCTCGACAACGCGGTCGGCTAAGGCGTCGGCCAACAGCCGGATCCCCGGGCCGCCGGCCTCCATGTTCCCGCGTTCGATCGCTTGTGGGTTGGCCTCTAGCGCGCCGAGGATCGTTTCCGCCCGCCCCTCGCCGATCCCCTCAAAGCTGGTGAGTCGGTCGAGCGCGTCGGCCGCCGGCAGCTCTCGCAGCTCGTCGGCCATCGACCGAAGCGCGTCGTGGACGCGCCGCCCCCAGCCACCCTCGGTGCGAAGCAGCCGCTGGGTCGCACCGCCCTCAGCGGCGACACGAATGAGCCCATCGGTGTCGAGCCCCCGGCCGCGCACGTAGTCGACGATCTCGCCGCGGGCGTCGCTGTCCAGCGACTGGATCGAGTCGGCACGGGCGTGGACGTGGTAGCCGCGACCACCCGAGAAGACGATTTCCAGGTCGGTGAACCCGAAGTCAGCTTCGAGAAACGACAGCAGCCGACGAAGGGCGTCCTTACAGGCCGCCAACATTTCTTTGTAGCTCGTTTCAGCCGGGTCGACGCCGGGGAGATGGTCGGCGTCGAGATCAAAGATGAGATCCGCGCCACGCCACCCTTTTGCGCCCATCGTGCTCGCCCCCGGATCGTCGTAGCGGGCCGCCGAGAAGTAGACGTGGCGGGGCGCGGTGCGGGTCAGAAACCCACCGATGTCGCCGAGATCAAGCTGTGATTGGTGGCGCACCATCGTCGTCCCCGACCCCGGTGTCCACGGGATATGCCCCCACTCGCGTTCGTTGGCCGCCGGTGGGGGTGAGATCTCCACAGCCCGGTAGTAGTCGGCGAACCGACCGCGGAGATATTCCCGTGTGCGCTCGTCCATGCTGTCCAGCGGTAGTCAGGGCCGCCCCATAGACGTTGTCGTTTCCGGGGCTGAAACACGGCCAGCGGGCTTATGTGGTTTCAGGCGAGACCGAGGCCCCAAGAAGACATGCTTATCCGGTCGCCGCCGGAAGAAACAGTAAACAGATTTAGATGGAGTACCAGTGGCTGATCGATCGGGTTGATTCGGTCATCGTCAACCGATCAAAGACGGTTATTCTCGCCTTTCTGCTGGTGACGGTGGTGATGATCGGCGGTCTCGGCTCGATCACGACCGAGAGCGGCCAAGAGCAGTTCATCGAGGATCTGCCCTCCTTCCAGGCCGTCGAGGATATCAACGAGGATTTCAGCCCGACGTTCAGCGAGGTGACGACGAGTACGACACTCGTCCAGGAGTCCGGAAACGTCCTCTCGAAGCCCGCCTTAACCGATATGTTGGCGACCCGCGAGCGGATTATCACTACGAACGCCTTGCGTGTCGACTCTGTGTCGACACCGGCGGTAACCGTCGCCACGACGCTGAACCCGGATGCGACGACGGCGGAACAACAGCTGCGAGCCGTCGAGCGCGCAACGCCGACACAGATCGATGCCGCAGTTCGGGAGGCTGCCGCCGAGGAAGCCGGCTTTACCGGCAGTTTGAGCGACGATTTCAATCGTCAGTCGGCATCGGCAACGTCGAGTCGCGGCAGCGTCACCCACCTCGCCGGCCCCGGTGAGGGCTCCGGTGGCGGGCCCGGTGGCGGCTCGTCGTACCCACCGAACAAGGTCGATCGGATCAAAAGCATCGTCACCGACGACGCCTCGAATATCTGGGTGCAGGGAACGGCACCGAACACGACCGGCACAACCACGAGCGTCGTGTTGCCGGCCGCGCTGTTGCTCATCATTATCTTCCTCGCGGTCGCCTACCGCGATCCGGTCGACATCGGCATCGGGCTGTTGGCGATCATCATGACGCTGCTGTGGACGTTCGGCTTTATCGGCTATGTCGGCATCCCCTTTGCCGTCCTGTTGATCGCCGTCCCGCCGATCCTCATCGCCATCGGGATCGACTTCGGCATTCACTCGATCAACCGCTACCGCGAGGAGCGGGTAACCGGGTTGGGGATCTCGGAGTCGATGATGCGGACAACCGATCAGATGTCGGTCGCCTTCGCCATCGTCGTCGGCACCTCCGCGATCGGCTTTCTCTCAAACGTCGTCAGCGCGTTCCCGCCGACCCAGGATTTCGGCCTTGTCGCTGCGATCGGGATCATCTTCACCTTCCTGATCTTCGGGGTGTTCGTCCCCGCGCTGAAGGTGACCGTCGACCGCGCCCGCCAGCGGTATCCGATCCCGACGTTTGCGGATACACCGCTTGGCTCCGAGCGGTCGCTGCTGGGCCGGCTGCTGTCGGTTGGTGTCACCGTCTCAAAGCGCGCGCCGCTGGTCTTTTTGCTGCTGATTCTCGTGTCGACAGCCGGCGCGGGCGTCTACGCGACCGGCGTCGACACCGGGTTCAGCCCCGATGACTTCCAGCCTGCCGAGGAAACACCCGACTATCTCCAATACCTCCCAGAATCGATCCGGCCGCCCGAGGCGTTCGAGTACGTCCGGATCAACAACTATCTCGACCGGAACTACCAGCAGGACGGTCAGGTGTTGATGTACGTCGAGGGGTCGATGACCGATGATTCGGCCTTAGAGGAGTTACACCGCGCCGCCGAATCCCCGCCCGAGACGTTCCGCTCGGAGCGGCGACAGGCCGACACCCAAAGCATCGTCACGCTGATCGAATCCCGCGCCGAGCGCGACCCCGAGTTCCGCGAACTCGTCAACCGCAACGACCGCAACGACAACGGGATCCCTGACGACAACCTCCCACAGATCTACGACGCACTGGAAGAGCCCGCCGATAGCGATCTCAGCGGCTTCCTCGGCGAGGATCGACGGAGCGCGCAGGTGATCTTCACCGTCGACGGCGAGGCCGAAGACGACGTGGTGACCGCCGACGCCTACGACGTGGCCGACCGCTTCCGGAGCAGTGCCCAGCCGACGGGGAGTGTTGTCATCTTCGACGAGGCGCTCTCCTTGGTTCTCGAATCGGTGATCCAGAGCCTGATCCTCACGCTGATCGGCGCGTCGGCGTTTCTCCTGTTTGCCTACTGGGTGATCGAGGGGCGGCCCTCGCTGGGGCTGGTGAACATCGTTCCGATCGTCGTCACCGTCGTCGCACTCGTCGCCTCGATGCGGGCGGTCGGGCTGGCGTTCAACGCGATCAACGGGACGATCCTCGCGATCGCCGTCGGGATCGGGATCGACTACGCGGTACACGTCGTCCACCGCTTTGCCGACGAGTACCACGAGCGACGGCTGTATCCCGCCCTCCAGCGTACCGTCGTCGGCACCGGCGGCGCGCTGACCGGCAGCATGCTGACGACCGTCTTTGGGATCGGCGTGCTCGTCCTCGCGCTCAACCCCGCGTTGGGTGCGTTCGGTATCCTGATCTCGCTGAGCGTGCTGTACGCATTTCTCGCGTCGATCCTCGTGTTGCCGTCAACGATCGTCGTCTGGGCGCGGCTCACCGATGAGGAAGGGGTCGACCTGCCGGTGGTCGGCGCGGTCAAAACGGCTCTCAGCGGCGAGTCGGCACCGGTGGAGTAAGCGCGTCCAGCGGAGCGTAAGACTAACTTTCCCCGCTTGCTATCTCAGTGTATGGACTGGCCGCACGATCCCGACGGTGAGCAGGGTAGCGAGGGCCGCCGCGTTTACGGGCATGCTGTGATCGCCAAGAAGGTCGACGAAGAGGCAGATTTCCCGCTGGACGTGTCGGCGTTCGTCGATGAGTTTGGCGACGACCCGATCCGGATCGACCACGAGACGGTCGTCCCGCTGCGGGAGATCTTCGAGCACGTCGAGGCAAGCGAGTTTGAAGACATCGTAACGATGCACAAGAAGGTCGGCACCGCGATGCGCGAAAACGGGCTCTGGTTTTACGAAGGAGCCGACCAGTTCACCCGGACGCGGTAGACCACCGGGGTTCCGACACACCCGCCGCCGAGCCACGCTTCGTTGCGATCGGTCATTCCACTGCCCACCGCACAGTGTTGAGCAGCCGAATGACCGCGCTCGCAGTTGCGCGCCGATAGCCGCACCGATCACCCCACCGGCGTGGCCAACACTCTTGCTGCCGGTCTCCCTACCGGCAGAGAACCACCCATGCGCACCGACGACCGGATCACCATCGAGCCGGCGACGATCGATGACGTGGCGGCTGTCGCCGACTGTTGGGTTTCCTTAGCGGCTGAGCAACGTCAGCATGGCTCGCGGCTGGCGGCCGACGCCAACCGAACCGCGGCCACCGAAACGATCGCCCACCATGTGGTTACCGATGGCCTTCTGGTGGCACGGGCTGAACCAATCCAGGGGTTTGTGATGTTTCATCCCGATGACGGGGCTTACACCCAAACGGAGTCGACAGGGACGATCACCCATCTTTACGTGCGACCGGCCGCCAGAGGTGAGGGGATCGGCAGCCGCCTACTGGCGGCGGCTGAGTCCGAACTGGCGGCAGCCGGCGTTTCGACGGTCGCAATCGAGGTGTTAGCCGACAACGATGCTGCCAAGCGGTTGTACGATCGCCGCGGCTACGACCCCCATCGGATCGAGCTCCGGAAACGACTCGAAAACGATAGACACTCAAAGGATGACGGCTAACTATCGGCTGCGCTAGGAGAGCATGGGCGGTTCATGCACTCGACTTGTAATCGAGACTTCCGGGGTTCAAATCCCCGTCCTAGCTGTGTTCTCGTTGTTTTCGAACCGAGACGCGGGATTGCGCGACTTCAACACAAAAAATTCCGCAGGTAGACCGATCTTATCGAGGGCTTAGCTGTCGTCGGTCGTTTCGTTGGTCGCCGTCTCGTTTGTGTTGGTCTCGTTGGTTGTCGTTTCGTTGGTCGCCGTCTCGTTGGTCGCCGTCTCGTTGGTCGCCGTCTCGTTGGTCGCCGTCTCGTTTGTGTTGGTCTCGTTTGTCGCCGTCTCGTTGGTCATCGAGTCGTCGGTACTCGACTCGTTTTCGGCTGCTCCGTTGTCGGCCGTCTCATTTTCGGAGGCATCATCGGTAGACTCCTCTTCTGACCCATCGTCACCGCTGTCTTCGGTTCCTGTACAGCCAGCTAAGGCAGCAACGCTTGTGATTCCTGCCGCTTTCAGCACGCGCCGTCGTGTCTGCTTCGTTGGCATACATAGTCATAACAAAACTACGGATATATAACCTGTTTGAATTCCACTATAGTCTGAATTTCATCACATTACCAAAGATTGCGCTGCCTGCAGTTACCCGATAAGCAGAGCTACCGTCGGAGTATCTGCATCTTGATTAGTCGTGTCAACTGACACCGCGAAGAGAGCAACGACGGAAAACCGATATCTTTGAGCCCGTTGTCACCCAGCAGTACGCATGGTGATGGCCGACACAACGCCACCCTGCCCCGATGGCTGGGTCGTCAGCACTCACCTGGCGACACATCTCAGCCTCCGCTACCGCGGTGACGGTCGCTCACTCCTTGTGCGGCCGACCGAGCCAGCGACTACTGCCGACGACCCCGATGCCGTCGACGCCTGGACGGTCAAGGGGTTGGCCGGCTACGGCCCGGTGTATCCGATCTTTGCCGAGGGCGTCTCCCGCACGGAAGCGATCACTATCGCCGAGACGGTGATGGAAACGATCACGCGCGGCGACACCCCGTCGCCGGTTCGGCACAGCAACCAGCCGACACCTGCCGAGGCGTCGACATCTGCCCCCGTCGACAACCCGGATCAGGCCTCTCTGGCGGCGTTCGGTGTCGACGACGCCGACGAGTGAACGGCGAGTTTCACGGCTGGAAACACGGCCGTACACCTATACCGACGGCGACGCCTTCGACGGTATGCCCTCGCTCTCCAGACGCAAGCTCCTCGCCGGCTGTGCGGTCGGGCTGACCGCCGGACTGGCCGGCTGTGCCGATCCCGACGCCGCGATGTTTGTCGAACCGGTATCCGCCGCGACCGATATCGCAACCAAGGCGACGACCACACCGGACAGCCGCGACACCGAGACGACCGAACTGGTCGCCGAAACCGTCGCCGGCGGGACAAACCGCACGAGTCCGGACGGCCGTGGGAACCCGCCGTATCAGCCCGATCGACCCGTCCGGTACAACGGCTCGGTCTACGATATCGAGTGGCAGGAGACCGACCGGCAGCGCGACCGCACCGAGTATCTCATCTCGCTGACGGTCTATGGGGACGACGCCGACCGAACCCCCGAGATCAGCTTCGACGAGCTGCCGGCGGTCGACCGGGAGCGGCTTCACTTTCTCCCGCGACTGATCGGTCAGATCCAGGAGGCAAACGAGTCCGAGGGGGTCGATGCCGCGTTTCCGGCGTCGCCCGAGCGACAGGCGTGGTATCCGCCGGCCGACCGCGAGGCGTCGGTGCTCGTCCCTGAACCCGACTACGAGACGATCGGTGTCGACGGCCATCCGGTGACGGTGGCGGTCGAACCAACGACTGTCTCACTCGATGTGTTTGCCTATACGGCAACCGAGCGCGCGGCTTCCCTGGCGGCGTTCGGACGGGATATCCGCGCAACCCATCGGTTCGAACTGACCGGCCTCAGCGACGCCGAACGCGACTTTTTTGCGATGGTGATCGATGACGGCTCCTTCTACAAGGGTAGCTTCGACGACGTGGAAGACGGGGTCTTCGAGGGTGTCGCCGACCGGTTTGTCAGCCAGCCGGCGTTGTTCATGCCGTATGCGTCGGAGGGCGAATGGCTCACCCGCTACGATGGCACCGACTACTGGGTGCGGATCGATTTCGTCCGGATGTCGGAGTACGCCGATCAGCTCCGTTCCGTCGAGGAGCTGTAGGTCGAGCCGATCTATCGGTGCGTCGCCGATTTATCCGTGCGTCGATCTTGGCTCTCTGAAGCTACTCGTTGCTGGGTGTGTCATCCGCATCGATGCCGGCGTCATCACTGGAATCACGTTCAGTGGCGGCGTCAGCACCGTGGTCTGATTTCTCACTCGTCTTGTCCGTCTCGGTGCCATCGCTGTCGGTTCCAGCGGGCGTGTCGGTGCCAGCCCCATCGTCGCCATCGCTCCCGCCGGTGAGTTCGTCGGTGATCATCGCCAACGCGGGCTCGGCGTCACCAAGCAACAACAGCGCGTAGTATCGTAGATAGCTCCGGACGGGGGCTCGGAGCACAGCAACAGCGTACCGGTAGCCAAGATAGGCGGCGACGAGCACTGCCGCCACGAGCGGTTCGAGCGCGGGGGCGTTTTCGACGACGAGGACGCCACCGCCAACGAGCAGCAAGCCGCCAACAAACCAGATAACGAAGCTGAGGATGAACAGCCCGATCCCGACCACCGTGCTGATCACGACGGCGATAAGCAGGAAGACGGCGACGGCGGCCCACTGGCCGGTGATCGCACGAGTGAACCGCCGCCAGGCCGACAGCGGGCCGCGATGCTCGTACTGCATGATCGGCACCACGAAAGCGTTGGTCAGCGTCCCAACGGTGAGCCAGCCGATGGCCGCAACGGCCGCGGCCAGCCCGATGAGAAGGCTCTCACCGTGGCTCGGATCGGTTGTCGGAGACGGCGGGAGCCCGATCGTTGCAGCGACCACCCCGGCGACGATGGCTATCGCGCCAAGGGCGATGGCCGCCCGAAACGCCAGCAGCCATCCGGCGCGCCGAAGGTTCGCTTTGGCGTACGACCGCACCGGGAGCCGCCCGGAGCGCAGCGAGGCGACAAAGACAAAGTCGGCGACGGCGGCGATATAGCCGAGGACGGCGACGACCGCCAGCGCGAGGGCTGTCGCCCCGGCGACCCCCTGCCAGTTGATCGTTCCGGCCGACGGGTTCGAGCCGAACACACCGAGAAGGTTCATCCCGCTGCCGGCACCGATCGAAAACAGCAGGACAACCGCACCGAGCTTCAGCCAGCCGCCGGCGCCGAGGGCGGCGAGATACCGCTTTGTGGTACCGCCGGCCGCCCGAAGCCGCTCAGTCGTCGCCATCGCTGGCCCCCAGCCGTTCGCTGCTGCGGTCAGTCGTCCACTGTCGTCTTCGTCGGCTGATCACGGTCAGTCGATCTGTTATCGTGTCGGTGCTGCTGGCGACTCGCGTGTCATATCCAACGTATCGTGGAGGGCAACGTCGTTGCACAGATACCCCTGTGTCCACAACCCCGATAAACCGCGGCGGGGGATTTCACAGCGCGAAGCCGCCTGTACCTCACAGCGCGAAGCCGCCTGTAACCGGCGCTCGCTCACGGGCGACGCAGCCACATGACGAAGGCGGCGACGACAAGGGCCCCAACAAAAAACACCAGCCCGGGTTCGAGCACCTCGATGATGAGCCACTCGATGCTCGGTTCGGCGGCCGCCTCGCCTGTCTCCATCGCAACATCCTCGGTGGCCGTCATCGTCGTGGCGTCGCGGGGCTGGGGGCGGACAGCGAACTCGCGGGCAACAACCCATTGGACAAGCAAACTCGCCACGCCCAACACAGCCAACCCGCCGACAACGTTGCGCAACGACTCTCGGATCGCCGGCAGCCGATCGCTGTCGCCGACGAGGATCAGCGGATCGCTGGCGGGCGCGAACACGGTCATCTCGTTGCCTTTCCCGGAGTAGACGGTGTCGATGGGTTCGACGAGCCCGGCGTCTTCGAGCGTTTCAAGATGGTATTGGACGTTTTGGATCGAGCTGTCGACCGTCTCGGCAAGCTCGGAGGTTGTCTGGGGCTCCACGAACAGCGCGCGGTAGAGCTGCCGGCGTGTGGCCGGCGACAGCGCTGACAATGTCTCCTCGGCAGCGTCGTCGTCCATCTTGATGATCCGCGGCTGTGGGGTCGCCTCACCCGATCGCTGTTGGAGTCGCTCGATGAGATCCGCCATCCTCTCGTCGTTTGCGGTGGAACTATTTGCGTGCGTCCTTGGCTCAAAACGCGATTTGAGTGACCGCCTTCCGTCGATCGAGCTACTCGATGGTCAGCTCGCCGCCGCCGTTCTCGCTGCCGCTGTCGGCTTCATCCCACTCAAGTTCAAACTCGATGCTCAACTCCTTTGGGCCGCCGGTCGGCCCCTCTCGTTCGGCTTTGACCTCAAACGTCGGTCGCGCCGGCGGTTCCATGGTCACCGTCTCCGAGCCGGAACGAAGGGTAACCGCTTCCCCGGCCTCAAGCTTGTCGGCGACGTTGCGGAGGTATGTGGCGATCTCGTCGCGGGTGTGTCGCTGTTCGGTGTTGAATAACACATCTTCAGGCATATTACACGATAGGCTGGCAGCCAGCATAAACACACCGCCGTTACTGGTCGTCGATCGCGTCGCTGGCGATCGCCCGGCCACGGGAGTTGAGCGTGACCTCCCGTCGCTGTCGCACCTCATCGACGATATCTAGCTCGATGAACTTCTCGAAGGTTTCCTCAACGGCCGCAACCTCGTGGTCGATGAACTCCGGGATGCTGAACGGCGAGACCCCCGAGTAGAGAGCCATCAGCACCTCCTCCTCGGAGGGATCAAGCTCGAGATCCGTCTGGCTGCGTCGTTCACCCTCTCGCAGAAACGCCTGGATGAAGAGACAGGTCTGTGAGCGTCCCGTCAGATGTGTTTCCACATTTGTTGTCCCCTCGGCGTGAGATACCTCGATGACGGTTCGCTTGTCGTCGGTGACGGTTCGTTCTTCGGTGTCGATCCCGCTGATCTCATCGAGCTCCAACTCGACGAGCCCCCCGCTTTTCAGCGTCACGACCAGCGATTCGGGCTCGACAGCCAGCCTGGCTGTTTCCCAGGTTGTATCCTGCACCACCCCGCCCTCGACAGCCGGATGTTTGGCCTTGACCACCGTCTCGCCGAGTATCGCCTCAAAAAAGTCGGTTTTGAACGCCTCGTGGTCGTTGGGTGCGACGACGATCACGTCCTCACCGATATTGATGCTTAGGTAGTTCGACAGCGCGCCGATCGACTGGGTGGCGTCATCCCGGCCGGACAGCCCTGTGACCTCCGACAGCCGGATCGTTCGCTTCCCGTCGTTGCCGACAAGGATGAGCCGTTTGTTCGACAGCAGGAGACGCCCCGACTCCCAGGAGATGTCGTTGAGCTTGCGGCCGTCCTTGACCGCGATCGTAAACCGCCCTGTTGTATCGGCTATCTGATACTCACCGTCAGCCATGGCCCGCGCTCACTCCCGGTTTGCGTGACGCCCTGCCCATGTCGACCTGTATGAACGGAAGCATCTTAGCCGTATCGCCGCCGCGGGCTGTGAGGCTGTGCGCGCCCGCGGGGCCGGTGAGACAAACTGATCGGGAAGTCGCCGGTGACACGAGCTGATCGGGAAGTCAGGCCGGCAGCGTCGTGATATCGCCGATCTTGGCGAACGCGTAGTCGCACTCGGCACACGCCCATTTTGTTTTCTCGCCGAGATGCAGGGTGGTGCTTGCGGTGCGGTAAAACGTCTGCTCGGTTCCGCAGTGCGGACACTGATATGTGGCTTCGAGACTCATACGTCCGTGTTTGTGCGCGTCTCGGTTAAGATATCGCTTCCGCGAGCGTTCGGCGGTCGCTGTCTCGTAACGGATCGCCGATCTCGCTGCGTCGGCACAGAACGTCGGAGGGCCAACCCCTAAGTGGTGGTGGGTGGACTGCACTGATATGGCTCCGAGCGTACTTACCTTAGGGTGGGGGTTCCCACCGAACGTGACCGGCGGGCTCGACACCTATGTCGCCGAGGTGTTCCACGCCTTCGAACGGAAGGACATCGAGCAGAAACTGTTGCTCCCCGCGGAGTACGCCCCTGACGACTACGACAACATCTACAGCGTCGACACGGGCGACGGCGATATCATCTCCCGGGTCGGCCGCATGGGCGACACATTTGTCGAACTCGCCGAAACGGTCGATATCGCCCACACCAACGACTGGTTCGGCTACGGACCAGGGCTGCGGGCGAAACGCGAAACCGACGCGACATGGGTGTCGTCGTTTCACTCGCTGTCGACAGATCGCAACATCAACCCGCCGGAGCGGGAGGTCGAAACCGAACAGCGCGTCGCCGACCAAGCCGATGTGTTGATCTCGGTCAGCGATATCGTCCGCCAGGACGTGCTGGAGCTCTACGGCGCGGACTCAACTGTCGTCCACAACGGCTTTACCTCCGTCGAGGCCGGCGGCGTCGACATCAAAAGCGAACTCGGGATCGACGGCCCGATGCTATTCTTCGTCGGCCGTCACACCGACCAGAAGGGGATCACCCATCTGCTGTATGCGATGCGGAAGCTCGGTGAGACGGATGCGACGCTCGTACTCGGCGGCTCGGGCCACCAGACCGACCACCTCAAGATGTTCGCCGAGCTGCTCGGGATCGACGACCGCGTGCAGTTTGCGGGCTACATCCCCGAGGAGGAGCTCGGCGACTACTACGAGGCCGCCGACGTGTTCATCTCTCCCTCGCGGGCCGAGCCATTCGGGCTGACGATCACCGAGGCGCTGGCCGCCGGTTGTCAGGTTGTCGCCACACCCAGCGGTGTCCGGGAGACGCTGCCGGATGACTGTCTGATCGAGGTGACTACCCACTCGGATTCGATCGCCGAGGGAATCAAAGAGGCACTGGCACGCGAGGGGCCACCGGAGTACGAGCCCCGAACGTGGGACGAGGTCGCCGACGATCTGCTTGCGGTCTACAACGACGGCCTCGCCTAACCGATCACAGTACCGATTCTGCTGACCCTTTTGCGGAAAACGTCGAGGGTGAGGAGCTAGGCTTCAGCTTCAGCCCGACGGACGACGGTGATCTCGGCGGCCGGTTCGGGATGGGTGATCTTGAACCCGGTTCGGGTTTCGGTCACGCCGCGCGTACTCACATCCTCCTCGTCTTCGCTCGGCTGATACGGGCTGTCGGCGTCGGCCGGCTGGTAGGGACTGTCGGCTTCGTAGGGGCTATCGTAGGGGTCATCGCTTCCCTGATAGGGGCTGTCGGGGTCGGCGGCCGGTTTTTCGTCCATCTCCTCCGGTGGGAAGTAGATGCGTTCGCCGCCTGCCGACTGGATGATAAACGCGACCTCGCTCTCTCCGGTCACGTCGATGATCGTTTGTCCGTCCTCGATGCGGGTCTCATACTCCACGGTCGGCAGCTCGGCTGCGGCTTCGCTCATATCTTCCTGTGGTGCGGGAAGCCACTTAGCAGTTCCCCGGGGTGGAAAGTCAGACCAATGCGTGTCGGCGCGGCAATAGTTTTTATCCCGGGCCGTCGAAGCTCCGTGTGATGGACGTAGACACCCATGCCGAGGAGCTCGCCTCCGCTCTCGGCGTTGACAAACAGGAGGTCAAAGCGGATCTGGAATCGCTGCTGCAGTACAGTGTTCCACTGGATGAGGCCAAACAGAGCATTCGCCGGAAACACGGCGACGGCGATGGTGGTGGCGACGCCGCCAAGCCGGAGTCGGTCGCGCTCTCGGAGATCACGACCGGTCTGAACAACGTGACCGTCACCGTCCGCGTGCTGACCGTCGGCACCCGGACGATCCAGTACCAAGGTGAAGAACAGACGATCCGGGAGGGTCGCTTTGGCGACGAAACCGGTACCATCTCCTACACCGCCTGGCAGGATTTCGGCTTCGAGGCCGGCGACTCACTGGTCGTCGGCAACGCCGGTGTCCGCGAATGGGAGGGCAACCCCGAGCTCAATCTCGGCTCCTCAACGTCGGTGGCGATGGCCGACGAGCCCGTTGAGACGGACGCCCAGATCGGCGGCGACAGCGACCTGATCGATCTCTCACCCGGTGATCGCGGCCGGAATATCGAGGTACAGATCCAGGAGGTCGACAGCCGAACAATCGACGGCCGCAACGGTGAAACCGAGATCCTCTCGGGCGTCGTCGCCGACGAAACCGCCCGACTCCCGTTTACCGACTGGAATCCCCACCCGGATGTTGAACCGGGCGCGAGCGTCCGGATCGAAGACGTGTACGTCCGGGAGTATCGTGGCTCGCCGTCGATCAACCTCTCGGAGTTTTCCACTGTTACGCCGCTTGCGGAGCCGGTCGCGGTCACAGACTCCGCGCCACGGCTCACGCTCGGCGAGGCCGTCGACAGCGGTGGGCTGTTCGATGTTGAGGTCGTCGGCAACGTGCTCGAAGTCCGCGACGGCTCCGGACTGATCGAACGCTGTCCGGAGTGCGGACGGGCGATCCAAAACGACCAGTGCCGCGTTCACGGCGCGGTCGACGGCGAGGACGACCTCCGGATCAAAGCGATCCTCGATGACGGCACCGCGACCGTCACAGCGATCATCGGCGCGGAGCTGACCGAGGCGATCTACGGCGGCGACGTGGCCGACGCCAAGGAGGCCGCCCGCGACGCGATGGATAAGGAGGTCGTCGCCGACACGATCCGCGAAGAACTCGTCGGCGGGAGCTACCGCGTTCGGGGGAGCCTTTCGATCGACGAGTACGGCGCGAACCTCACCGTCGAAGCCTTCGAGCCGGCCGACGATGATCCGGCCGAGCGTGCGGCGGCCGTGCTCCGGGAGGTGCGCGGATGAGCGCCAACGAGGAGACCGACAGCGAGACGACCGAATCTACGAGCGACGCTACCGACGACGCAGGCCCCGGCACGCGGGAGGTCGCCTACCGGCTGTTTGCGACCGAGTTCGAGGACAGCGAGCTCTCCTACTCCGAGAGCGACGAGGAGCGCGCGCCGAACTACGTCGTCACGCCGACCGGCCTGCGGCTCAACCGCCTGTTTGCGGTCGGCGTGCTCACCGAGGTCGAACGGATCAACACCGACACCTTGCGCGGCCGGATCGTCGATCCGACGGGCGCGTTTGTCACCTACGCCGGCCAGTACCAACCCGAGGCTCAGGCGTTCCTTGACGGCGCGGACTCACCGTCGTTCGTGGCGATCACGGGCAAAGCGCGAACCTTCGAGCCTGAGGACTCCGACCGGATCTTCACCTCGGTGCGCCCGGAGAGTCTGAGCGAAGTCGACGCCGACACCCGGGATCGGTGGACGGTCTCGGCGGCCGAAGCGACCCTGGAGCGGATCGCTGTTGTCGCTGCGGCCATCGAGTCCGACCTGCGGGGCGACGAGCTACGGGCTGCCCTCGAAACCACCGGCGTCGACGCGCCGCTGGCGGCCGGGATCCCGCGCGCGCTCGACTACTACGGGACGACGACGGCCTACCTCGAAGCGATCCAGCAGTGTGCGGTCGACGCCCTCGAAGTCGTTGCCGGCGAGCGCGAGGAGGTACGTCCGGTTGATGTCGCACCCGACGACGGCGGAACCGCGACGCTTGGCCCGCTGCCGGATGTTGATATCGAGCTTTCAGCGGACGCCAGCGATTCGGTAGCGACACCTGAGGAGACGGGAGCAGCGTCGACGACACCTGAGGAGACAGGATCAGCGTCGACGACACCTGATGAGCCGGAATCGTCGTCGACGACGCCTGACACGTCGACAGCGGTCGATGAGACGGCGGGCGATGAGACAGCCGACGAGCCAGCGGAACCGGCCGAAACAACGACGAGTGCGACGACTGAATCGACCGACGCACCGGCGACCCCGGATGCTGACGCCGACACAACCACGTCACCGGAGTCAACAACCGAGTCGCCAGCGACCGAGACCGCTGACGACCCGCAACCAACCGCCGGGAGCGACGAGTCGTCGACAACCGATCCAGCCACCGAGGCGACGCCGGAATCGACGGAGACAGAGACGACCGAGGGTAGTGAGCCAGCCGCGACCGACGATGTCGACGACGCGGAGATGTACCAGCTCGACGACGAGGAACGCGAGGAGATCGAATCGGAGTTCGGCGCGGACTTTTCGAGCGGCAACGAGGTCGATCCGGCAGGCGAGGCCGACATCGATGTGCCCGACGCCGACGAACTCGCGGCTGAAGTCGAGGACGACAACGCGCCGGCCAACAGGGGTGGGGTCGAATCGACAAGCGACGCAGCTGAACCGGCAACGAGCGAACCGACCGAGACAACCGAATCGGACGACAGCACCGAATCGCTCGGTTCCTTCGAAGATACCATCGACGACACCGACGAGTCGGCGACCGAAGCCGACGCTGAGCCAGCCGGGACGACAAGCGAGTCAACCGCGAGCACCGACGCCGCAAGCGACGCCGACGCTGTCGACCTCGAAGACGCGGCCGTCGAGCTGATGGCCGACCTCGACGACGGAGACGGAGCCGACCGCGAGGCGGTTGTCGACGCCGTGGTCGACGCGCACGGAGCCGAGCGCGCGGCCGTCGAGGACGCCATCGACGACGCGCTGATGGGCGGTCGGTGTTACGAACCCGACGACGGCACGCTGAAACCGATCTGATGGCGCGGCCCGCGCCGACCATCGAACCGGTTCCCGGCGACCCCGCGGCGACGGTCGATCTCGGCACCGAACGCGCCCTCCTCGTCGCCGACTACCACGCCGGCATCGAGGCGGGGCTCCGCTATGAGCGCGGGGTCGAACTCCCGAACAACGCCGCCGAGCGTCGCCGGCGACTGCTCTCGCTGCTCGACTCGACGAACGCCGACCGGCTGGTCGTCCTCGGCGATCTCGGCCACGAGATCGGCGAACCCGAAGGTGTCGAGCGCGAGGAACTCGCCGCGTTGGCCGAGGCGGTCGTCGACGACCGCGGGATCGAGATCACGGTCGCGCCCGGTAACCACGACGGCGACCTTGACGCGCTGTTCGGCGACCGCGAGGGCGTGAGGATCCTGTCCCCGTCGGGGGGTCTGCTCGGCGAGTCAGGAGCCGTTGGCGTCGTTCACGGGCATACCTGGCCCGATCCGGAACTGCTGTCGGCGTCGACGATCTGCGTGGGCCACGAACACCCGCAGGTCAAACTCGAAGATAGCGTCGGTGGCTACCGCGTCGAACAGGCGTGGATGCGGGGCCGTGTCGATCCAGCAACGCTCATCGACGGCGACCCACCAGCAACTGTCGAGCCCCCGGAACTGGTCGTGTTTCCGGCGTTCAACGATCGCTCGGGCGGGACGTGGGTCAACGTTGCGGGCCAGGAATTCCTCGCGCCGTTCCTCCCTGACGCGTTCGTCGACGCCGACTGTTACCTGCTTGATGGGACGCGACTGGGCCCCTATCGCGGGGTCTGAGTCGCTGCCAGCGCGGCCACAGCCACAAGCAGTGGGCTTAATCCCGTTGCGGCACTGAACCCGTCAATGAGTTCCGGGTCGCAGGCAGGGGCCGATGCCTTCACCCACCTCGGCGAGACCGTTCGGGCAGCCCTCTCCGAGCGCGGTTTTTCGACGCCTACCGAGCCACAGCGGCGGGCGATCCCACCGCTGGCCGCCGGCGACAACGCCCTTGTCCTCGCGCCGACCGGCACCGGCAAAACCGAGACCGCGATGCTCCCGGTCTTCGATTCGCTCGTCGCTCACCGCGAGCAACACGGGCCAACCGCGGGGTTCGCAACGCTCTACATCACGCCGCTGCGCGCGCTGAACCGCGATATGCGGGAGCGACTCGACTGGTGGGGCGACACCCTCGATCTGGAGATCGACGTGCGACACGGCGATACGACCGACTACCAGCGACAGCAGCAGGCCGACGACCCGCCAGACGTGTTGGTGACAACCCCCGAAACCCTGCAGGCGATGCTGACAGGCTCAAAGCTTCGGGACGCACTGACCGACGTGCGGCACGTCATCATCGACGAGGTACACGAACTCGCCGCGTCGAAACGTGGCGCGCAGTTGACTGTCGGTCTCGAACGCCTGCAGTTGCTCTCGGGGGAGTTCCAGCGGATCGGCCTCTCGGCGACCGTCGGCGATCCAGAGGCTGTTGGTCGGTTTTTGACCGGCAAGCGCGACGGGAGCGATAGCGACGACAGCAACAGCGGCGGCGACACCGACGCCCCGCCGGCCGTCAAAACAAGTCTCGACAGCCAGTCGCCAGCCAGCGTCGACCGGGATTTCGAGATCGTCTCGGTCGATGTCGGTAGCCGCGTCGCGTTCACCGTGACGCGGCCCGAGATCACGCCGGAAGACGAGCGACTGGCCGGCGAGTTGGCGACGACCGAGGAGATGGCGAGTCACGTCCGAGTGATCCGCGATGCTGTCGCCGCCAACGAGTCGACGCTCGTCTTTGTCAACACACGTCAGACCGCCGAAGCCCTCGGCTCGCGGCTCAAGAAGCTGGACGTGTCGCTCGAAGTTCACCACGGCTCGCTGGCTCGTGACGTGCGAATCGATGTCGAGGATCAGTTCAAAAGCGGCGAGCTCTCGGGACTGGTCTGTACGTCATCGATGGAACTCGGCATCGACGTTGGCCGGGTCGATCACGTCGTCCAGTACGGCAGCCCACGGGAGGTCGCCCGGCTGCTCCAGCGGGTCGGCCGCGCCGGCCACCGCCACGATCAGGTCTCGCGGGGGACGATCATCGCCACCGACGCCGACGACACGGTCGAATCGCTCGCTATCGCCCGCCGCGCAAGCGAGGGGTTGGTCGAGGCGACCGACATCCACGACGGCAGTCTCGACGTGCTCGCCAACCAACTGGTGGGGCTGTTGATGGATGTCGGCGAGGTGAGTGCGCGCGAGGCCTACGAGGTGTGTCGTCGCGCCGCGCCGTTTCACGACCTTTCGGAGTCGCGGTTCCGCGCGGTCGTCCGCGAGCTTGACACCACCCGACTCTGCTGGCTCGATGAGGAGCGCGACACCATCGACACCGCCGGCGGGACGTGGCAGTATTTTTACCAAAATCTCTCGATGATCCCCGACGAGGAGCATTACGAAGTCCACGACATGTCCTCTCGAACCCAGATCGGGACGCTCGACGAGCGGTTCGTCGTCAACTTCGCCGCGCCCGGCGAGACGTTCATCCAGCGCGGCGAGATGTGGCGGATCAACGACATCGACGAGGAGGAAACCCGCGTCAACGTCTCGCCGATCGCCGATCCCGGCGGCGAAGTACCATCGTGGGTCGGCAACGAGATCCCGGTGCCGCGGGCGGTCGCCGCCGAGGCCGGCGAGATACGTGGTGTTGCCGGCGAGCAGTTCGCGCGCGGAGCCGACGCGGCCGGCGTCGCCCGCGATCTGGCCGCGCGGTATCCCGCCGAGCGCGCGACGATCGAACCCGCGCTCGATCCGATCGAGCAACACGTCGACAGCGACCACCCACTTCCGACAGCCGACCGTCTTGTACTCGAACAACAGGCCAATACGGTACGGCTCAACAGCACCTTCGGCCACGAGATCAACGAGACGCTGGGGCGGCTGCTGGCGGCGTTGGTCGGCCAGCGCACCGGATCGTCGGTCGGCATGAGCGTCGACCCCTACAGGGTCGAGTTCGAAGTTCCATCGGGCGTTGGGCTCGCGGCGTTCCGGGAGGTGTTGCTGTCGACCGATCCAGACCATCTGGAAAGCTATCTGGAACTCGCGCTGAAGGGGTCGGAAACGCTCAAATTCATGTTGGCGCAGGTCGCCGCGAAGTTCGGCGCGCTCAAGCGGTACCAGGGCCGCAGTCGCTTCGGCGGTGATCGCCTGTTAGACGCGCTCGAAGACACGCCCATCTACGAGGAAGCCCTGCGGGAGGTGTTTCATCGTGATCTCGCGGTCGACGCCGCGAGCGACGTGCTCCGGCAGTTGCAGCAGGGTGAGATCGATCTCGCACTCGTCGGCGAGGCGACGCCGCTCGGGAGCGCGGGCACAACGCACGGCCAGGAGCTCCTGGTGCCGGAAAACGCCGACGCCAGCGTCATCGAGACGCTGAAAAAGCGACTGCGAAACGATCGGATCCTGCTGTGTTGTTGTCATTGCAAGGACTGGGATCACACCACCAAGGTGCGGCGCGTCCGCGAACAGCCCGAATGTCCGGACTGTGGCTCGACGCGGATCGCCGCGCTGAATCCGTGGGCCGAGGCGGTCGTCACTGCGGTGCGAGCCGACGAAAAGGACAGCGAACAGGAGCGACAGACAAAGCGCGCCTACCGAGCGGCCAACCTCGTCCAAAGTCACGGCAAACAGGCCGTCATCGCCTTGGCCGCCCGCGGCGTCGGCCCGGATACGGCGGCTCGAATTATCAACAACTTCCGTGAGGACGAGGCGGACTTTTATCGGGATATTCTGGCCGAGGAGCGGCAGTATGCCCGTACACAGTCGTTTTGGGACTAACGCTGGTGGCGCGAGCTCGGTGATGGCGACCACGGCGGCGGCCCGTACACAGCGTCGAGAGCCGGCGATCAGCGGTGTCTCCGGCGGGTTAGCTATTCGAAGCGCGGTCGGACGCAAACCACTTCGTGTCAGCTGCCAGCTGTTGCAGTGTGGGGTAGCTGAAAGCGAGGATGCAGTCGGTGAGTGCCGGACAGCGCGGAGCGAGCCCAGAAGTCTTATTGAGTCACCGCTCAGTCCATCGACAACGTGATGGTGGCCACCCGATGACGTTTTATCTCGACTGGCGGGCGAGCGTGAGTTTGCTCGGCACGGTCGTGAAATATCTCGCGTTGACGATGGTGGTGCCGCTGGTTGTTGCGGTCAGCTACGGCGAAGACATCTGGGTGTTTGCGGCCTCGCTGGTGATCGCGCTCGTGGTCGGCGTCGCGCTTGAACAGCTTGCGGCCGATCCCGACCTTGGCCCGACTGAGGCACTACTGTTGGTATCGCTCTCATGGCTTGCGGTCGCCGTTGTCGGTGCGGTGCCGTATCTGCTTGCCGGCTACGGGACGGGATCAACGATCGGCCTCGATCCCTCATCGACCGGCGCGCTCATCGGATCGATCATCAACGCGCTCTTTGAGTCGATGAGTGGGTTTACGACGACCGGGGCAACCGTTCTCGGCAGTATCAGCGTCGACAACCACTCACATGCGATCATGCTGTGGCGACAGCTCACCCAGTGGCTCGGCGGGATGGGGATCATCGTGCTGATGATCGCCATTCTCCCGGAGCTCGCGGTCAACGGCGCGGAGCTGATGAAATCCGAGGCACCGGGGCCGGATCTCCAGAAGCTCACGCCGCGGATCGCCGAAACCGCTCGCGCGCTGTGGCTGCTCTACTTCGGGTTCACGCTGCTGTTGATGGTCGTCCTCTACGGGCTCCACCTCGGCGGGCTGGCCCCCGAGATGAACCTGTATAACGCCGTCGCCCACGGCTTTTCGACGCTGCCGACCGGCGGCTTCTCGACGAAAGCCGACAGCATCGCGGCGTTCAGCGCGGTCGTCCAGTGGGTGATCATCCCGTTCATGGTCGTCGCCGGCGTCAACTTCGCGCTGTTTTGGCAGGTGCTCCACGGCGAGTGGCGCGCGCTCACAGACAACGTTGAGTTCCGCGTCTACGCCGGTGCCATCGCCGCCCTGATCGCCGTGCTGGCGGTCGTCCTTGTCGGCGGCGCGGTCCCGCCGCTCGACCGCGGCGGTGTGACGGGCGGCCTCACGGAAAACACGATCCGGCAGGCAGCCTTCCAGATCGGCTCGCTGCTGAACTCGACGGGCTACGCCACCAGCAACTTCGCGCAGTGGGCTCCCCACGCCCAGATCGTCCTCCTGTTTGCGATGTTTATCGGCGGCTCGGCCGGCTCGACCGGCGGCGGGATCAAGGTGGTGCGCTGGCTGGTCGTCATCAAATCGCTCCGGCGGGAGCTGTACACGACGTTGCATCCGAGCGCGGTCGAACCGGTGCGCCTCGGTGGCCGCGTCGTCGACGAGGACGCCATCCGCGGGATCGTCGTCTTCACCGTGCTCTACATCCTGTTGTTCTTTCTCGCAGCCGTCTTCCTGAGCCTGGATTCCGCCCGGATCGGCTACGAACTCTCGGTGCTTGAAGCCCTGAGCGCGTCGCTGGCGACCCTCGGCAACATCGGGCCAGGCTTCGGCTCGTTGGGCCCGTTCGGCAGCTATCTGGAGTTCTCGCCGGTCTCGAAGCTAGTGATGATCTGCCTGATGTGGATCGGCCGCCTGGAGATCGTTCCTGTCCTCGCACTGTTTGTCGGCGGGCTGGAAGACCGGGGCTGAGGCGGCTTACCGGCCGAAGAGCCGCTCGGTCAGCGACCGTTTCTGTGGCCGCTCGGCCAGCAGCACCGAACAGTCCACATCGTTGAGCACCTCGAAGGCCAGCGAGCCACGCACGAGCCGTGAGAGCAGCCCCTCGCGTGTCGCGCCGATGATGACCATCGAGCGATCCTCGGCGTGGCGCGCGATGGAATCCTCGACATCGCCGGAGGTGTCGACGATCCGCTCGGCGTCGTCAAGCCCACGTTCCTCGGCCCACTCGCTGAGGAACTCTTCGCCGTCAGCCTGCTCGGACTCGTCGTCGACGACGTACAGCAGCGACACGTCGTTGCCGTTTGCCAGCAGCACCTCGGCGACCTCCGCGCTGAGATCGGAGCTGTAACCACCGGCGGTCGGCACCAACACGTCGGAGGGATCGAAGCCGCGATCCTTCATCACGAGGAAGTCACACGGCAGATTGCTCGTCAACTCGTCCAGCGGGCTCTCGACGCGGCCGGCGGTCATCGGCGAGTCGCCGCCCCAGCCCATCACAACCAGATCCGCGTTGTCGGTTCGAGCAGCATCAAAGACCTCCTCGAAGGAGCGATGGGAGACGATCGTTTTTGTTTCCACATCAGCGCCAAAGGTTTCGGCGTCGTCGCGGGCCGCCCGGAGCAGCTTCTCGGATTCGGCATCGATCCGGTTGAGCTGCTCGCTGTCGGCGTACAGCGGCGTCTGGTCGGGCACCTGCACGATGTGGGTGGCGACGACGGTGCCGCCGTTGGCCTTCGCCAACAGGCTCGCCAGCTCGATCAGATCGCGTTCGGTGCGGGGGTTCGACAGCGGCACCATCACCCGATACTCGCCGCCGTCGGGGGCGACCGATTCGGCCGCCGACACCGCGGCGTCAGGCATCTCTTCGGGCCGCGAGAGGACGTACTCCGAGAGGACGCCCTCCTGTGTGGTTCGGGAGCGCGCATAGAGCAGATACCACGCCACAGCGAGGGCGACGAACAGCCCACAGAGCGCGATGACGAACGGCTCGATGAAGACGATCAGCGCGAACGACAACACCGCCCCGAGGATCGGCGTGAACGGGTAGAATGGAACCGTGAACTCGGGGTCGTACTCGGCTGGGTCGCCCTCCCGGAAGACGATCAACGCGATGTTGAGCAGCCCGTAGACGACCAGATGGAGGACGCTGCCCGCGGTCGCCAGCAGTTCGAGGTTGCCGACAACGATGAACAGCAAGATTAGCGCGCCGGTGAGGGCGATCGATTTGTACGGCGTGCCGAACCGCTCGTGAACCTCGTTGAGCGACGGCGAGACGATCTTATCGCGGCCCATCGCGAAGTTGATCCGCGAGGACGCCAGAATCGACGCGTTCGCAGAGGAGGCGGTCGCCAGCAACCCCCCAAAGAGTAGGGCGGCCGCGCCGATCGGGCCGATCAGTATCCGGGCAACCTCGACGACAGCGGTGTCGTTGCCGGCGACGACCTCGTTGGGCACGGCCGCAAGCACCGCCAACAGGACGAGCGCGTAGATCGCGGTGACGATGACGACGCTGCCGATGATCGCAATCGGGAGATTCCGGCCCGGATCTTGGATCTCCTCGGCGACGGAGGTGATCTGAACGAAGCCGAGATAGGAGACGAAGATGATCCCTGTCAGCGGCAGCAACGGATCCACGCCCTCGGGTGCGAACGGCCGGAGCGTCTGGATGTCGGCGTTCAGCAGGCCAAACAGCGTAAAGACGGTCAGAATCCCGAGCAGAATGAAAACGATCGCGTTCTGCAGTTTGCCGGTCTCCTTCGCGCCGACGTAGTTGACCGAGACGAAAAACGCGCCGCCGAGCAGCGCAACGATCTTCGCGCCCGACAGCGACAGCGGGCCGAGTGCGAGCCCCGGCACGGTGACGAAGGCGTTGACGTACTCGCCGAGGCCGAACATGTAGAACGCCGAGGCGAAGGTGAGCCCGATCCAGTTGCCCCAGCCGGCGATCGAGCCGAACAGCGGCCCCAGCCCGCGGTTGACGTAGAAGTACGCGCCGCCGGATTTCGGCATCGCCGTTCCGAGTTCGCTGGCCGAGAGTGCGGTGAAGATGGCGATAGTGCCGCCGAGGATGAACGCGCCGGCCGACAGCGGTCCTGCCATCTCGACGGCGGTGCCCGGTAGGACGAAGATGCCCGCGCCGATCATCGTCCCGATACCGATGGTCAACGCCGAGGTGAGCGTCAGATCCTTAGCAAGTTCTTCCTCGCTCATCCGTGATCCTCCGGTACGGAGGAGTTATTTCGGCATACGGTATGGTGCTGCCGACAGCCCGGTGGCGAAACGGTTGTGATGAGACAGCAGCGACCGAACATACCGGGTGGTTGCGGTCGTCGCTCTTAATGGGTTCGGCTGCGAGCCATCGCTCGACACAACCCTTATGCGACCGCTCTCGGTGAACCCAGTATGGACGATTCGGTCGATCACGACGCAGACGACATGCTTGCCCACGTCCTCCTCCCGGTCGCCACCGAGACCGACGCTCGCAAGACGGCGCGCGCGCTCGCACCCTATGATCCGAGGCGGGTGACCGTCCTCCACGTCATCGAGAAAGGCGGCGGCTCGCCCGACAAAACGCCGGTCGAACAGTCCGAAGAAATCGCCAAAAACGCCGCCGAGGCCGTCAGAGCGGAGTTCCCCGATGCAGAGCTACAGAAAGCCTACAGCCGGAACGTCGTCGACGCGATCTTCGACGTTGCCAGCGCGATCGACGCCAGCGCGATCGCCTACCGCTCCCGGGGCGGCAACCGACTCGTGCAGTTTCTCTCCGGTGATCTCTCGGTCAAACTCGTCACCCACGCTGACCGACCCGTCATCGCCCTGCCCCGAGGCGACGACTGACGGTCGCTCACTCCTCTGGATCTGCCACCGTGTCGTCGCCACCGGTTTTGGCGTTGTGGCTGCCCGGGGTGATATCTGACCGATCTTTATCGCGCTGCCCGCTGCCGAACAGCCGCTTCAGGAGCGACCGCGAGGAGGGGCGTTCGGCCAACAGCACCGAGCACTCAACCTCGTTGACAACGTCGAGATGGAGGGAGTCGCTTGCGAGCCGGGAGATCAGGCCGCGCTCGGTCGCGCCGATGGCGACGAGTGTCGCGTTGTCGGCCGCCCGCTTGATCGCCGCCTCGATATCGCCGCCGGTGTCGACGATCTGCTCGGCATCCGCAAGATCGTGTTCGGCGGCCCAGCTGTCGAGGAACGCCTCGCCAGCAGCCGTTTCGCTTGGATCGTCGACAACGTGGAGCAGCGTCACCGATGCCCCGACCGCCGACTGCAGCGCGGCGGCGATCTCCGCACTCAGCCCCGAGTCGGGGCCGCCGGCTGTCGGGATCAGGATATCTGAGGGGTCAAGGCCGCGATCCTTGAAGATCGCAAAGTCACAGGGGAGCTGATTGGTGATCTCATCCAACGGGCGTTCAGCACGGGCCGCATGCCACAGCTGATGGTCGCCCCACTCCATGGCGACCAGTTCCGGTTGGGTTCGGCGCGCCATATCGAAGATCTCCTCGAAGGCGTGATGACTCGCCAGCGAGGTGACGGTGATGTCGACATCGCATTTCTCGCCGAGCGCGTAGATGTCCTGCATCCGCTTGCTGGATTCGGCCTCGATCCGTTCGATGTTGCCACCGCTGACCAAGGAGAGCTGTTCGGGGGCCTGAATGATGTGGACAACGTGGACGGTGGCGTTCTCCTGCTGGCCGGCGATCCGGGCGGCAAGTTCGACGAGCTCCGTATCGGTTCGCGGGTTCGTGATCGGTACCATCACCCGGTAGCGATCCTCGCCGACCAGCGTCGCCTCAACCGAATCAAGAATCGGCACGTACGACCGGCCGGCGAACCGACCGAACACCCACTCAGGAAGTGTGAGCCGTCGACTCAGCCCCTCGAACCGGGCGTTTTCCAGCCGCCGTTCGCTCGTCTGGAAGTAGTTGACGACGGTGACTAACACGACGCCGCCAAGCGTGTTCCCGAGTAAGACTGGGAGCACGAAGCCGGTGAGTCCCGGCAGGAGGGCCAGTCGGTCGAGCAAGACGAGATAGATGACCTCGGTAAAGGAGACGACGACGTGGAACAGATTCCCCAGTGGGATCGCCAGAAAGGCGATGTAGACGACGAGCAGCCGGGAGACCGTATCGGTTGCCGAAAAGACAACCCAGACGACGCCGGCGACGATCAGCCCGGCGAACACCGCTTTGAAAAACAGCGACCACCAGCCGGTTTCGAACGCACCCTTTTCGGCCAGCTCGATGGCTTTGGTCGACGTTTTCGCATCGAAGACACCGCCGTAGGCCAAGGCGACCGCACCGATCGCGCCGCCGGTGAAATTTCCTGTCAGGACGATTAGCCAGTGGCGCAGCAGCGTCGGAAGACTGGCCAGTCGCTCGATGGTCAGCGCGACCGGTGGCAGCGTGTTTTCGGTGTACAGCTGGTAGCCACCGATGATAATGTAGATGAAACCAAGCGGGTACAGCATGACGCCGATAACGGGGTTGTCGCTGGCCGCCGACAGCGAGGCATACAGCAGAAACGTGATCGTGATCGCAAAGCCGGCGGCGACCGCACTGAAAAACAGCTCCCGAACACCGGAGGTGATCTCCTCGTCGGCGGCGGCCACCACCCGCTGAAACACTTCGTCGGCGGAAAACCGATCGCGGAGGACTTCGCCGACCGCCGGCGCGCCGCTGCGGGATCGCTCAACCGCCTCCCGGACGGAGTCCTCGGGATCGGAGGGGGAGTCGCTCATTGCCGAAGGCAATTCGGGCGGCACCCTAAGAGGTTGCTGTTTCGACCCCCTCGCCGCTATTCGGGCGCGCCATCGAGGATCGCAGGCCCGCTGGAGGCCCCGATCCGCGCGGCTCCCGCCTCGATCATTGCCATCGCCGTCTCGTAGTCAGCGATCCCACCGCTGGCCTTGACCGGCAGGTAGTCGGCCATCAGTTCGACATCGGCCACGGTCGTCCCGCTCGGCTCGCTGTCGGCAAAGCCGGTTGAGGTTTTCACCATATCGGCGTCGGCGTCGACGGCGGCCTCGCAGGCACGATGTTTCTCCTCGTCGGTAAGCAGCCCGGCTTCGATGATGACCTTCACCGGGATCGGCACCGAGGCGACGACCGCGCCGAGTTCGTCGGCGACGGCGTCATCCGCGCCGGCTTTCAGGCGACCGACATTGAGCACCACGTCGAGTTCGTCCGCGCCGGCTTTCCAGGCGACCGAGCCAGCCTCGCGTTTGATCTCGGGATCGGCTTGGCCCTGTGGGAAGCCGATGACGGTGGCGACGGTGAGAGCATCCGGGGCGTCGCTGGCGACACTATCGACGTAGCAGGGTGGGATGCAGACGTTCATGCCAGCCGCGGTGGCCTCGCTCACTACACCCGAAACGTCGTCAGCCGTCGTCGTTGGCCCCAGAACGGTGTGGTCGATCATCGCCGCAAGGTCGGCGCGCTTCATACGCTCCGGAGACCACCTAGCGGCAAAAAGCTCCCCACCAGTGAGCAACACACGACGCCGGCGACCACAACCCTTTCTACCGACTCACCAAAACCGAGGGTATGGTGTTGCTTCCGGCTGGCTTTAGCCTCCCGCCGCTGCCCTACGCGTTCGTGTTGCTTGCTGGTGTTGCCGTCGTCGGCGTCGGCTTCGCCCGGCGACGGCCGCCGGTTGCGGCCCGCCACATCCTCTCGCTGACGCCGTGGATGGCCCTCGGCTCGACGCTGCACGTTCTCTACGGGATCGATGGCCTGCCGGCGACCGTCGCCCCGTTCGGCGGGACGGCGGCGGTGTATCTCACAACCGCGATCCTGGCGGGGGCGGGCTGGCTCGTCGTCGACGCCGTTCGCCCGACACGGGTTCCCTCGCTGCTTGCTGGCGGGGGGGTCGTCGCGGTTCTTCTGACGGTCGTCGTCGCGCTACGCGTCGGAGCGGCTCGGGGGACGCTCGCGCCGGCGTGGCCGGCCGCCGGGCTGCTGGTGACGGTCGCGCTGACCGCCGTCGGCTGGCTAGGGCTCCGGCGGCTCCGACCGGCGGCGACGGCGACAACCGGCGCGGTCGGGCTGCTTGCCCTCTTCGGCCACACGCTGGATGGCGTCTCGACGGCGATCGGCGTCGATGTGTTGGGGTTCGGCGAGCGCACGCCGCTCTCCCAACTGATCCTTGACGCGGCAGCAGCCCTGCCGACCGCTGAGACCATCGGTGTCGGCTGGCTGTTCGTTCTCGTCAAGATCGGCGTTGCCGCCGGGGTCGTCGTGCTCTTTCGGGAGTATGTCGACGCCGAGCCAACTGAGGGGTACGCGCTGTTGGGGTTTGTTGCCGCCGTCGGGCTCGGCCCAGGCGCCCACAATCTGCTGTTGTTTACGGTTGTTGGCGGTTGAGCGGATCGTATTTGTCGACGCAGCCGCGAACAGATGAGAGAACCCCCGCTCCCGCCGCGAACGACTCGCTGTGCATACGCCGAGTGCTGGTGGTGTCGTCAGCACAACCCGATCCGATCTGACCTCCTGCGAGGAACTATCGGTCGGTATTCTCCAGTCGGACAGCTACTCGCCCGGAACGCTATCGCGTCGCACGCCGCGTCTGACGAGCTTATTTACGGATCGCCCCGGTGACCTCGGGTATGGGATCGCTGATGGGTGGACTACTGCCGGGAGCGGTACCGGAGCCGCTGTTTCTCGCTGTGGGTGTTGTCGCCGGCGTGGTCGCCGCCCTCGTGATGGATTGGCCGATGAGCCGCCAGCCCGAGGGGTTCACGCCGGCCTACATCGCTGCCGGGGTTCTGACGCGCTCGCCGCCGGCGGACGTTCGGTTTCGGACGGCGATGATCGCCCACCATCTCGCCGGCGGGCTGGCCGGGCTGTTGTACGGGCTTGTCGCCATCGGCGTCGACCGGGCGATGCCGACCCTGGGGGCGGCGTTCGGTGTCTCACTCCCGGCGCATCTGCTCGGCGTTGGCGTCGTCGTGGGGTTCATCTACGCCTTTTTCGCGCATCTGGTACTTCCGCGGGCCGGCGGTCGCCCCTACGAGGAGCAGGCGACAGCGGTTCGCGGCCAGTGGCTTCGCTCGGCGCTCGTCTATGGGGCGACGGTGTTGGTGGTCGCGCCGGCGATCGTGGTGTCGGTGGCCGGCTGAGCCGGGTTACACCACCCGATTCTCGAAGTCGGTCTCGCCGTTGCGGTATCGCTCGACGTTGTCGGCGAGGATCTCGGCGGTGCGCTCGTAGTACCGCGGCGTGTGGCCGGCGTTGTGTGGCGTGATCGAAACAGTGTCGAATCCCCACAGCGGGTGGTCGGCCGGCAGCGGCTCGGGATCGGTCACATCAAGGGCCGCGCCGGCGATCCGGTTGGCCTGCAGCGCGCTCACGAGATCGTCGGTGTCGACGACGCCGCCGCGGGCGATGTTGACGAGAAACGCCTCGGTCGGCAGCGTCAACAGCGCGTCGCTGTCGATCAGCCCGCGGGTCGCATCCGTCAGCGGACAGGCCAACACAAGATAGTCTGTGCGGGCGAGGGCTGTATGTATCTCATCGAAGCCAAACACCTCGTCGGTCGGGCCACCCTTCTCGGGGGTGTAGCGAACGCCAAGCGTCTCGACGCCGAAGGGGTCGAGCCGGTCGATGACCGCCGAGCCGATCGCCCCAAGGCCGACGACGGTCACCGTGCTTCCCTGGAGTTCGCGGGCGGGATACGACTGCCAGACGCGGTTGTCCTGCTGGCGGCGTGCCCGCGGAAAGCCCCGGACGTGGCTCAGGATTGCACCGATCACGTACTCCGCGATGTTTGGCCCGTGGACGCCGGAGGCGTTGGTCACCGCCACGTCGTTTTCCTCGAAGGTCTCCAACGGAAGATGGTCGACGCCCGCGTAGACGCCGGCGAAGAGATCAAGATCGTCGGCGGTTTCGATCAGCTCCGCATCCAGATCGTAGCCGGTGACGATCGGTGCCGATCCCACAAGCTCGCGTTCCTCGCGTGGGGTCGCCGCGACGGCGATCTCGGCGTCAGGAAGTGCGTCTCGCAACGCCGCCGCGTAGTCATCGGCTGAAAGCCCGTGGATCTTCTGTCGCAGGACAGCGATCTGTGGCGTGGACATATTCCTCCTGTTTGCTGCCAGCGGCTTGAGTCTACGGGCATCGATGTCGAACCCTCTCGTTGACCGAACCGATTTGTTACTGTATCTGAACAGCTCTGATATGGCCTCCGCCCGTGGGCTCTCCTCGCTCGCCAAAGGGATGGTAACGGTGCTTGCTGCCCTCCTGCTGCTCGCGCCGGTGATCGCCGCGCCGGCGTCGCTGTTGCCGCCGCCCGCGGCCGGGCTTGTCGTGGGTGGGCTCTCGATTCTCCTCTACATTCGTGTCGCCGGCAGCGACGACGAGCGCGACGGATCGGTGTGGAACGCGATCCCCCGCCGGCAGTACGACGGCCGGCATGTCGAATCCGGCGGGCTGGCCCGCGGTGAACAGGAAGCCGCCATCGAGGAGATCCAACAGGATGCCGACAACCGTGATCGAAACGGGTAGTCAAGGCTCCGTGACGACAGCCAACCCTACGCGTTGTCGACGGCTTCCTGCAGCCCGACCCAGTTGCTGATCGTCCCCGTTTCGTCAGGGATCGGCGCGATCGCAACCCGGTTCCGAAACCGGCTCCCGTCGGCCCGATAGTTATCAAGTTCGACGACCGCCGCTTCCCAGATGTCGACCGCCTCTCGAAGATCAGCGACCGCGTCGGCGTCTGTTGTCTCGCCCTGCAATAGCCGCAGATTCTCGCCAAGTACGTCGCGCTCGTCGTAGCCGGTCAGCGTCTCGAAGGCGTCATTGACATACCAGATCGGGTTGTCGGCGTAGGCTGGCCCGGAGATCACCATGCTGACCGGTGTCTCATCCATCGCTTCGGTTGCCCAGTCGATGGCTGGCTCGTCGCCACCGCCGTGGGTGGCTGGTGGTGCGGCCGCCCGAATCTCGCCAACGTGAGCCGCAACCGACTCGGCGACCGCCGGCGAGGGGATCGTCGGCTCGGCGGCCGCATGCCGAGCGTCGAGCAGTTCGGCCAACTCCGTGCTCGCGGTCATACCGGCGTTCGGCACCGAAACCAGTTATCGGTTGAGTTTCCGTTCGCGTTCCGTGGGTTTAATACTCGAACCGGCCGGGTGAACGGTATGGAACGCGTAGACGTTGCCATCGTCGGCGGCGGCCCCGCCGGGATGGCTGCCGCCCACGCCGCCGCCAGCGACGGTGCCGAGGCCCTCGTGTTGGAGAAGGGCGTCCCGCGGGCCGACCGCGAGACACTCGGTCCCGACTCCACGGACGCGGCGGGCATCCTCGACTACTGGGTGGAGATCATGGATATCCACCCCGACGAGTTTCCCGACGGCGTTCTCGTCCAGCATCTCGACCGCGCCGAATTCATCGGCCCGACTGAATCCTGCACGCTGACAAGCACCGGCATCGACTCCGACTACGAGCATTTCGGCTACACGTTCAATCGCGCACGCTTCGACGACTGGCTGCGGGAGCGCGCCGAAGCCGCCGGAGCCGAGTACCGCGTCGGCGTCCGCGTCCGCGGCGTCGACAGCGACCCGGCCGCCAGCGACGAGCCACGACATACGATCCACACCGCCGACGGCGACGACATCGGTGCCGACTTCCTCGTGCTCGCCGACGGCCCCCAGCGAACGGTCACGAACGCCGTCCTCGACGACTATCTACCTGACGAGACGGCGGCCTCCGAGCGACTCGCCGCACCAACAGCCAACCATATCGCCTATCAGGAGTACCGCCGCTTCCCCGAAGAGGTCTTCGCGGAGCTCAACACGGCGATCAAATTCTGGTGGGGCCATATGCCCGGCCACACCGCCTATCCGTGGGTATTCCCAAACGACAACAATGTCTGCCGGGTCGGCCTCACGATGCCGATCGGCCTCGATCTCGACGCCATCGACGACCGCGAGGAGTACCCGCTGATCCATCCTGACGACGAGTCGATCCCCGACGGCGCGACCTACATCCGCCGACTGCTCGAACGCGTCTGGGGAGACGAGTACGACATCGAGACCGACTTCCCGCTCGTCGAGGATCGCGGCAAGCGCGGCGGCACCGAAACCTACAGCATCTCCTCGACGCGGCCGATCGAATCGCCTGTCGATGCCGGCATTGCTGTCGCCGGCGGCGCGATGGGGACGACCTCGGCGTTCCACGAGGGCGGCGATCACGTCGCCGTCCGCACGGGCGCGATCGCCGGCGAGTTGGCAGCCGCGGGCGACCTTTCGGCGTACAACGACCGCTGGCAGGACGCCATCGGCGACGAGCTACTGCGAAACGTCACCTTTGCCGACCTCTGTCGGGAGTACGGCCCCGACGATTGGGATCGGACGTTTGCAACCGTCCGGGAGATGCTGACCGCGAAGGGGCCGACGCTGTTCACGCCGAGCGCGCTGAAATCCGGGTTCGCTGGCGCAAAGGTGTACTACCGTTACAAAAAGCGGAAACGACAGTTCAAGCGAGATGGCTACGTCCAACTGACCGCCGACGAATACGTCTACTGACTCGGCGGGCTGCTGAGAGGAGTAAAAACAGCGATCAGACTTTGGCGGCCTTTTTCCGGGTGATGTAGCCGGCGACGCGGTTGCGGACGCCCTTCGATTCGACGGTGGTGAGCTTGGCGACATGATCCTTGTTGGTCTCGAAATCCGTGTTGAACGCTTCCGGATAATCCTCAAGCAGCGTCCGACCGAGCTGCTTGACGTACTTCGGTTTGATTGCCATACCCGCGATTGTCCGGAGCGACACTAAAACGATTCGTTCCGCGATGGCTCCTCAGCCGTCGTCAGCGACGCGTGACCGCCACTCGGTCGCCTCGCTGAGCGTCTCGAAGGCCGCCCGCTCCCGCGGCCCGCCGCATTTCTCGACCGTTTCCGCGAAGTACGACAACCGATCAAGCAACGTTGCTGTCTCGTAGGCCGGCACGTCCAACCGTGAGGCGGCGACCGTGGCGTCGATCACGGCCCCGAACCCGCGGTTGATCGTCAGCGGCCGCTCGTCGGCGACGGTGCCGGGTTCAGTCGGCCGAAGCTCCCATCGCTCCCACTCGGTGTCGCCCTCGGTTCCCGTTTCGACTGACTCGGCGGCAACCTCGACCCAGGCGTCGGCGTTCGGCAGCACGGGATGATCCGCCTCACGGATCGTCACCGCGGCGTCGACGAACTCGCGGGGATCGGCGGTGAACTGGACGACGCCGCCGCCCTGCCGGTGGAAGTTGCGCTTGGTGCGGGTGTTGCCCCACGTTGTCGCTTCGACCGGCTCGCCGGGTTCGTCGGGCGCGTGTAGGCCGAGGGCGGCCATGTTCCAGCGGTCGTTCGGGCCGAGCGTGGCGACGATCGACTCGGTAACACCCCGGAGCGCGACCGGCCAGTCGTCGCTGGTCATACCGACAGCCCACGCTCAAGCGCAATAAACAGCGCGGCGGCGGTCAGATCGGCCGTCGTCCCGGGGTTGTAGCCGACGTCGACGAACTCCTCGGCCAGCTCCTCGGCGGCCGAAAGATCGTCGCTGCCAGCGATGTCAGCGGCGACTGCGGCGGCGCGATCGGAGACGTTGCGGGCTGTCGCCTCGTCGTGGGTGATCGCCACGAGCGTGTCCGGCTCCTCAGCCAACAGGGTAAGAAAGACGCGGGCCGTGCGATCGCCGATCGGCCCCTCGGCGGCCAGCAGCCGGTCGGCGGCATCGAAGGCGCGCTTGAAGCCGGTCACCCACTCGCGGGCGTTGCCGTCGGGAATCCCCTTGTCGGGATCGGCCGAGAGTGCCATGATGTCGTAGAGCGTCAGCTCCCGCTCGCGGAGCGTTTCGGCGGCGTCGCTTCCGCGGCGCACGTCGAGTTCGTCGGCGTCCTCGGGTGGATCGTCGACGGCGACATCGACGTGTTCGAACGCGCGGTAGAAATTGATCGCATCCTCGACGGTCGTCGCCTCGACGAGTTCGGTGACGCCGTCGGGTGTGAGTGCGTCGTTTGCGGCGGCCCGAACAAGCGGCACGAGCAACAGCAGACAGCCGAACTGCGTGTTCTCGCCGGCCAGCTCGGCCATGCCGGCGACCGCGCGCTCGAAGGCGGGGCCGATCTCGTCGCCGTCGGCCACCCGCCGCAACCCCGCGCCCGCGCCGACCGCACCGGCCATGAACTGCTCAAACCGGAGCTCGTTGAGATCACGGTGGCGGTCGACGTTGCCTGGTTTCGGCGTTGCGCTCACCTCAAGCAGGAGGGCAAGCTGGGCGTTGTCGGCGGCTGTGCGGTTCGGTGCGGAGCCGTTGAGGTAGTCGCTCACGGCGGCACCTCCGGCTCGCACTCGGCGACGGCGGCCGCAACGCGGCCGAAGACCGCTCCATCGGGATCGCGGCTCGGTCGCCCGATGCTGACAGCGTCGGCCCCGTAGCCGAGATACTCGCGGACGCTTGCGGCGTCCCTGACCTCGTTGTTGGCGATGACAAACAGATCGGTCGCGGCGGCAATGTCGCCGACGACCGATTCGGAATCCATCGCATCGATGTGAATCGCATCGGCTCCGGCCGCCTCGATCTGCTCGGCGACCCCGACAAGGTCGACGCCGTCGACTTCGGCTCTGACCTTGACGCTGACGGCCGCACCGGTCTCGGCGGCGACAGCGACGTACTCGGCCAGTCGATCGCTGTCGGCCAGCAGTGACTCGCCGCAGCCAACCGCACAAAGCTCGTCCTGTCGACAGTGAGCGTTGATTTCTATGATTGCGTCGTACTCGGCACAGATCGACGCCGCCTCGCGGATCGGCGCGGCCGTGGTGCTTCGCACGTTCATTCCGGGTCGGATCGTCGCGTCGGCGTTGGCAACCGCCGCAAGCTGTGCGTCGATAAACGCCAGCGGATCGGGAGGCAGAAACTCCTCGCGGTCGCGGGCAACGAGTTTGCGAGCGGCCTCACGGGCGGGCTCGTCGAGAGCGATCCCGCCGAGAAACGCCGCGCCGGCGTAGTCAGCCGCGGCCAGTGCCCACGCGGCGTCGGCCTCGCCGCTCAGGCTGGCGAGTGCGAGCCGCGGCTCAAACACGGTTCAACGCCTCCATGACGGCCCCGAAGACGCGTTCGCTGTCGGCGGCGGTATTGATCTCTGTATCGGTGCGGACGACCGGGCGATCGAGGTCGGTGCTGTCGTCCCTGTCGAGGACGAAGGCGTCGACAAAGGGGTAGGCATCGGCGACGCCCTGCGTGCTTGGTTCCCGGCCGGTTGCAGCCATCAGGTCGGCCGCGGGCCCCGAGAAGACCTGGTATTCTACGAACGGCGAGACGGCGACAACGTCTGTCGCATCGAGTGCGGCTTCGACGCCGTCGAGTGCGAGCATCGGCCCGATACTCGTTACGGGGTTTGAGGGGCCGATCACGACCGGATCGTCGAATGCGTCCAGCACTTCGTCGCTCGGTTCGGCGTCGTCGGCACCGCGAAATTCCACATCGTCGACGGCAACGTCGCCACGGTGGCCGACCCAGTACTCCTGAAAGTGCATGATCCCGTCGGGCGTGTGGATCAACGACGCGACGGGATCGTCGCTCATCGGGAGCAACGTCAGGTCGACATCGAAGGCGTCGGCGAGGATCGCGGTCGTCTCGGTAAGTGAGCGACCCTCGTCGATGAGGCTCGTTCGGGTGATGTGAACGGCTCGGTCGCGGTCGCCGATGGTCAGAAACTCCGCAACCGCCGAGAAACGTCGCCAGCGAGCGAGCTCGCGGCCGGCCGTCTGCTGATCGTCGGGAAGGTATCGCGGGCCACCGTCGAGACCGGCGGCGTCGGCCAGCCGGTGGAGTTCGCTGTTTGTTTCGTGGGTGTCGCCGTCGATCCCCCACCAGCGGTCGGTGTCGAGAACGCCACCCTCGTGGAACAACACGGTATCGAGATCCGGACAGACAAGCAGGCCGCCAATCTCGATGTCGTCGCCGGTGTTGCCGACGACGGTCAGCGTGGCGGAACCAACCCGCGCTTTCGCGCCGGCCAGCAGCTTCGGCGTCCCCGTCCCGCCGGCGAGCAGCGTGAGCATACCTCCGGTTCGGCCCGGCCCTGCTTGTATCCGACGGCTCTTTGTCGTCGGCGTCGAAGCCGGTCGTATGAACGAGACGCGCCGGGAACTGCTCGCGGCCTTCGCAGAGGGGCCGATATCGGGGCCGGCACTCGCCGAGAGACTGGGTGTCTCGCGGGCCGCCGTCTGGAAACAGGTCGAAGCCCTGCGGGACGACGGCTTTGCGATCGAAAGCACCGACGACGGCTACGCGATCACAGCGGTACCCGACTACGGCGCGGCCGCGATCGAATACGAGTTGGACGCCCCCTACACTGTCGAGTACCACGACTCGATCGGGAGCACGAACGATCGCGCCCGCGAGCGGGCGGCCGACAGCGACCGCGATGTCGTCGTCGTTGCCGACGAACAGACCGGCGGACGGGGGCGACTTGAGCGATCGTGGGACTCCCCACCCGGCGGGATCTGGGCCTCAACAGTGCTCGATCCGTCGCTGCCGGCAGCCCATGTCCCGCTGGTGACGCTGGCTGCCGGTGTCGCCGTTGTCGACGCCTGTCGCGCTGTCGGCGTCGACGCGACGCTCAAATGGCCCAACGACGTGCTCGTCGGCGACGACGACAGCGAGCACGGCGACGCGGACGCAACTGCCGATAGCGACGCCGCCGACCGCGGCGGCCGAAAGCTCTCGGGAATTCTCACCGAGATGGAAGGCGAGGCCGATCGGGTCTCGTGGCTGCTCGTCGGCATCGGGCTCAACGCCAACATCGCTGGCGACGCGCTGCCGGACGGTGCAACCAGTCTACAGGAACAAGTCGGCCCGGTCGATCGCCGGGCGGTGCTTCAGACGATCCTCGAATCGCTGTCGACGCTGGTGGCTGACCCCGACACAGTCCTCGATCGGTGGCGGGCCTACAGCAGCACGCTTGGTCGAACAGTCTGTGTTGACACGGGCCGAGAACAGATCAAGGGCGAGGCCGTCGACGTACAATTCCCTGGCGCGCTCGTCGTCGACACCGACAGCGGCGAACAGATCGTCCACGCCGGCGACTGTGAGCACCTCCGGCCGGCGTAACTACAGGTAGCCGAGATCGCTGAGCCGGTCTTCGAGCTCGGGATGATCCGCGACGGCTTCCTTCAGCGTCGAGACCTCCTCCTTGCTGGCTTCCAGGATCTGGAGTGCCGAGCGCAGCTTGTAGTGTACCTCGGCGTCGTCGGTTTCCTCGATCACCGATTCAAGCAGCGTCTGTACCGTCTCCAGTGGATCTTCGCTCATGGTTGCTCCCAACGGCTGGATAACTATAATCGGTCTGCTTCAGGTTATTTGGGGAACACAGCGGGTCGACCGGGGCTGTCGAATGCTCGACAACATGTCGACCGGGGCTGTCGAACGCTGAGTGAGGTGTGCGACCCTGTCAATCGTCGGCTCCCTGATTCTGATCGCTTTCGAATGTCGGCGGTTCACGCTCGATATCCGCATACCGAACGACACGCTCGCCGAGTGTCGCCACCCGATCGGCGGTGTCGCTGTCGACGAACTCGCCGTTTTCGAACGCGCTGTGGGCCTTTGGAACAGCGGCCTGATGCGGGAGCACCCACGCGTTGAGCGCGCGACAGACCGACCGGAGATGCTCCAGCGTCGTCACCGGGAACGCGCCGCCGGAAACGGCCAGCAGGCCAACAGTTTTTCCTTCGAACTCGTCGAACCCGCAGTAGTCGAGTGCGTTTTTCAGCACGCCGGAGTACGAACCGTGATACATCGGACTGCCGAGGATCACGGCATCGGCATTGTCGACACGATTGATGACGGTCGCGCTGTCGCCCTGTTCGTCCGCGTCGGGGTTCAACGGCGGCAGGTCATACTCGCGGAGATCGAGCAGTTCGGTCGTCGCGCCGGCGGCCTCCGCGCCGCGAAGCGCGTGGGCGGTCGCCAGTCGGGTGTAGCTGTGCTCGCGGAGACTCCCGACAAGCGCGAGGACGTGTGGATCACTCATTGGCCGGTCGATCACTCGGTGACAACGCGGTTTCCGACCGATTCGCCGGTGCGGTAGGTTTCGATGATGTCGTCGAGCACCATCGCTCGCGGGTCGGTCGCGGGGTACTGCGTGTCGATCAGCTCGCGGGCTGTGTCGATCTCCCCGCGGAGGGCGAACTGTCGGACGCGGGCGGCGACCTGATAGAACTCGCCGTCGCCTTCGCCGTCGGGGTCTTCGCGGCCCAGCGCACGTTCCGGAAACACCTCATCGCGGACATCATCGAAATCAAGCATCTCTGGCTCGTAATCGTCGATTTCAGACAGGACGTACTCGACAGCAAACCGCTGGAACTCCGATTTGCTGGAGAACTGATCGCCGGAGACGAGCTCCTCGACACGATCCATCACCGTCTCGGAGAACCGAACCGTGGATTTGACCATTTGATCGTTGTATCGGGCGGCAGCCACCTAAGCCTATCCCAGCGTCTGACGCCTGTCAGCCGCCGCTGTCGGCAAGAACGCCGAGATCAGTCTCGTCGATCGCGGACGAGATCGAGTGCTTTGCCGGGCGCGCCAAGGACGTTGAATCCGACGCCGACGATAACGAACAGCGTGTAGAGGCCGAGCGTCGACAGAAAGATGATCAGCATGGCGAGGATCGCCAGCCAGTCGTTGCTGAGCCAGTAGAACGCGCCGAGGGTCATCACGGTGCCGTACAGCAAGACGAGATACGGCCCCCAGCCGCGGGCGTGGCCGCGGCGCAGCTTCCGGCGGACGTACCGTTTGAGGTCGGATTCGACGGCCGATTTGTCGACGGTTCGCTCCTCGATATCATCCTCGAAGTCGTCGAACTCAGCACGGAGTTCCGCAAGCCGGTCTTCAAGCTCGCCGATATCCGCGGCTCCGCGCGGCTCGACGCGGTCGCCGTCGTCGGGCGCTGTCGCATCCGCGCCGGCATCGCCGCCGCTCGACCCATCGTCAGCACTCGATCCCTCGCCGGTTCGCTCAGGCGACATGTATCCGACACCTCGGCTGCCGGGGTGTTGTAACTGCCGATCCGAAATCGAGACTGGCGTCGATGATCTCCCTCATTGTGGTGACTCCACGTTGTTGACGCCAGCCAACACTGCGTTGATGATCGCACCCAGGATCACGATGTTCGCCGCGAGATACAGCCACGTCACCAACAGCAGGACACCGCCGACGACGCCGTAGGCGGCGTACTGGGATGCGCTTGCGGCATAGATCTGAAAGCCGGCCTGTAGCAGTGTCCAACCGACTGCCGCGAACACCGTGCCCGGCAGCGCCTGCCGGACGGAGATCGGTGGGTTCGGAAACTGCCGGTAGACGGGCAGTAAGGCAAGCGCCAACACGCCCGGCAGCCCAAGAACCCCGACAAGCCAGCCGAGCGGCCCAAGCGGCAGCGCGGCCAACACGACCCCGAGGACAACCATGATGAGGATTCCGACACCGATTCCGACGAGGACGAGCACCGCGTCCCGAAGCTGATCACCGAAGCCCACGGTGTCGGTCTGCCCGTAGACGGTGAGAAAGGCGGTATCAAGCGCGCGAAAGACCTTCAGCGTACTCCACGTAAGCAGGACGATCCCGATAACGGTCGCGCCGCCGGCTCCGGGGGCGTCGGCGATCGCACCCGTGATGGCCTCCTGGCCGGCCGGCGTCAGAAACCCGCTGGTCTGGGTGACGAGTCGCTCGGCAAAGCTCGCGCCGCCGACCGTTGTCGCCACGACGAGCAACAACAGCAACGCCGGCAGCAACGAGGCGAAGGCATAGTAGGCGACGGCGGCGGCCAGAAAGGTGATCTCCTTGTCTCTGGCCGTCGCCACGACCGCCTTCGTCGTCGAGACGGCCGCCCGGATTCGAGCGTTCACGACTCTCTGTTGTGGGGAGTCGCCGAAAAGTAGTCGGTGGAGGTCGGGCCTCGCTGTCGGTAATCAACGCTTACTGATTCGCCCTATTAACTCAGCTGTCGGCGGCTGGAGCGGCCGCCTCACGGATCTCGGTCACATCCGCGTCGGTTTTGAACGCCGTCCCGCTGTACTGGGAGGGGGTCGCCTCGTAGCCCGCGGCTCGCAGATCGTCGAGAAAGTCGTCCATCGCGTTGGCCGGGACGCCCCACTGCTTGCAGAGACGATGTTGGTCGTAGTGTGTCGGCGTGTCGAGTTCAGCGGCGACCGTCGCCAGCAGCTTGTCAGCCTGTTTTCGTTCGCCCAACTCGGGGCTGAGTTGTTGGCGAACCAGTTCGGTAAACTCGCTGTCGGCGACCGTGCCGAGCCAGATCGGCCCCGCGGTCACAACGCGGTTGCTTCCGCAGTTTGGACAGGTCTCCGGCGACGATGCGGGATACCACCCAAACTCATGCTCGCGGGCGAGGCAGTCCTCGCAGTGGTGGACAAACCCCAGCGAGTCAAGCAGGTCGTCGGCGCGGCTCGCGCTGTGGTCGCATTCGAGATACGTTCGGGCGTAGTGGCGGCTGACGTGCGAGCAGATCGGGACGGCGGCGACATCGTAGCGTGCGGCCGTCCGAACCAGCGCGGAGATGAGCGTTCGCAACCCCATCTCGGGATGGTAGTCGGTGTTGCGCGGTACGGCGCTGTACTTTCGCTTGCCGCTGTTGAGATGTGCCCCACAGAGCGGTGCGGTGTCGGTGGCGGTCACACAGACCATATTGCGAGTTTGGGCGAAGGCAGCGTCGGCGAAGGGGATCGGCGTGCCGAAGGGGTCGAGATCCACGATATCGAACATCTCCTCGTGCAGCAGGGCGTTGACGTTGCGTTCGACGGTCTCTCCGTCGAGATCGTTGCGCGCGAGGTTCTCGCTGGCGAGGTCGACAGCCTCGCTGTCGGTGTCACAGCAGGTCACGTCGTACCCCTCGTTGGCCGCGCGAACGCCGCGAATCCCCGACGCTGCCATCGCGTCGAGATAGGTTGCGACGCGGGGTTCCCGCTCCTGATAGGCGCGCAACACGGCGACCGTGATATCCCGATTCAGCTCCATCGTCGGGTTGAAGAAGACGCCGTCGCCGCTGCCCTCCCGTGTTCCGTCCCGAGGCTGGTCGACGGCGATCTCGACGCCGCCCTCGCTGAGTTCCATAGCGACGGTCGGCGGCGGGACGACAAAAAGAACACCGAACCTGATTAGGGTGGCGTCCGCATACCCCGGCTGTGACCGAGGTCGACGACTGGCGGGCGGCACTCGCGGAGGCCGGTGAGCTCCGGCCGGCGATCGTGACAGCGATCCTGTCGGCCCACGGCGACCGCGGAGGCCGGGCGATCGATGCGGTCGCCGAACAACGGGTCAAGCGGTACCGCGATTTCACCGTCGTCGTCGGTTACGAATCCGAGTATGTGATCGAAGACGGCGGCTGCACCTGCAAGGACAGCCAGTACAACCTCGATGCGGACGAACAGTGTTGGCACGCGTTGGCCGTTGAGATCGCCGAGCGAATCGATGCGGTCGACCACCACGACATGTGGTACTCCGACGTACACGACTTCATGTGAGCACTCAGCGACCGCTCAGTGACGGTCGGTTGTCAACACGTAGCCGAACAGCGGGCCGAAGGCGGCGACCAGTGCCGCCGCGACAAGCGGTTCCGATGGCCCCGCGGTGAGGCCAGCCACGACAACCAACCCGGCGGCCAGCCCCATCCCACCGAGGAGTGTGTGTCGGCGTCGTTGCTGTGTCGGGTTGCCGTAGGCAGCATAGAACAGCCAGCCGGCCAGATAGACTAACAGCGCGCTGACGGCCGCAGCCCCGGTCGCGGCGAGACCACCGACAGCGAGTAATCCAGCCGCGACGAGGGTTGTTGCGACAAAGATGGCTCCCGACCGCTGGCGTGCTGGTGGGGTTCCGTAGCGACAGGCGTAGCCGGCCACCGGAAGAAAGACACAGAGCCCCAACAGCAACCCACCCACACCCGCCTCGATCGTTGCCGACCGCTGTGTCACGATCCCACCCCAGACGATGAGCGCCGCAGCGCCGGCAACGACCGTGACGAGCCGCGGGGGTAACACCGCTGTCGGCGACTCGCTTGTGGCCACCGCATAGGCGGCGAACGGATACCAGCAGACGGCTGTTGCGACGATCGCTGAGGCCGGCTCACCGAGCGAAAACAGGACGAACCCCCCAGCCGCGACCCCGAGGATCGCGCCGGCGATCAGCGCCAACTCCGGGGCATACCGGTTCATACAGGCGACTCACACCGGATGCCAAAGAGTCACCCGTTTGCTGATAGCGGCAGCGGAAGCGTTTAGACGGGGGCTTTGCTACGACGGTGTATGGCGAACTGTCCACTGGCGGATGACTGCCCCAGCTTCTCCGAGCGGGTGCAGGGCATGGGATGTCAACACTACGAGGAGAACCGCGGCGGCGCGGAGTGGTGTCAGCACTACGGGATGCCGATCAGCGAGCTCAAACAGCAGCCGGTCACCCCCGGCGAGGAGGTCATCGTCGATATCGACGACATCCACGAAAGCGGGGCCGGCGTCGGCAGCACCCAGGATGGATTTATCGTGTTCGTCGATGGGCTGCTGCCGCCGGCCCGCGCGAAGGTTCGGATCGATCGTGTCAAGGGAAGCCACGCTCGTGCGAAAAAGATCGTCGAACGCCTGCCGCTCGAAGACGACGAGGGCGATGACGCGGAGGAGTCGGACGGCGACGAGGCTGGTGTCGACGACGAGTCCGACGACGACGCCGAGGAATCAGCCGAAGAGGACGGTGGTGACTCCGATGAGGGCGATGGGCAGGATCGCCCCGACCGCGATCGCCTCGGCAGCCGTGAGAACTTCTGGGGCGGCTGACCCTCGATGTTGGTTGCGCCTGCCATGGACAGTCAAATCTGTAGCTTTTTGCGACGCGCTGACAATCTCTGAGTAATGACCGACAGTGATCGCACGCCACCCGCGACGATCCCCGAGGCGGACGGTGAGACGCTCGATGTCGCCGCGCTCCTCGACCGGATCGGCTTTGATTCCGAGACAAACGTGCTCACGCGTCGGCAAGCCGAGGTGCTCGCGCTTCGGGAACACGGCCTCCGCCAGCGGGATATCGCCGACCGGCTCGGCACCTCACGGGCCAACGTCTCGAATATCGAGAGCAGTGCCCGCGAAAACGTCGCCAAGGCGACCGAGACAGTCGGGTTTGCCGAGGCGCTTTCGGCCCCTGTTCGCGTCGAGATCCCGCCGGAGACCGATCTCTACGACGTGCCAAATCTGATCTTCGATGCCGCCGACGAGGCGGGGATCAAGGTCTCCTACACCGCCCCGGATCTGATGAAACGAATCAGTGACGGGGCCTCCACGGCGGTCGAGGGGCGGAACGTCAAACGGCGGCTCCTCGTCAGCCTGACAACCGAGGGTGCGATCCGTGTCCGACAGGCAACGCAGTAGTCAACCGCGGCTGTTTGCGGCCTACCAGGTTTCGATCCGCCCGGCCTCGATGTCCTCGATACAGCCGACGCAGTCGGTGTGGTCGGCGTCGAAACAGACGGGCCGGCCCTCCGCGTCGAGTGCGACCGCCCGCTTCGTTGCGTGGCGACGACAGACAAGCTTTGCACGACCCTCCGCGTCGGTTGGCAACGCCTCGCTGTCGTTGACGGCGGCTTGGCCCTCCTGGATGGCGGCGCGTGTGCGCTCGTAGGTTCGGCCGGCTGCCCGGAGTCGCTCCCGCAGGAAGCCTTCAACGCTCTCGTCCATAGCCTCCTTTCGGCGAGCGGTGGCTTAGGTTCGTTGCCAGTGAGTCAGTTTGGGTTCGTTGCCGAGAGCCGTCCATCCGGGTGAGCAGCTTGGTGTGACCGATCGAGCGACGCTACCCATCGTCGAGATCACCCCATTATCGATCCCGACCCGCTACCGATCCACCCGATCGCTTGCTGTCGAATTTCACATTCACTCCCCTCCCAATACCTTTTATACGATCCGGAACCAACCACCGTATGTCTCCCATTGAAAACACCGCGGAGGCAACCACCATGACCGAACTGCGAACACACGCAGCCGAGATTGCAGCACAGTTCTCAGACCACGTCGATGTCACCGAAGACGAGGTCGAAACGAAGCTCCAACAGCTTGTCGAGGAGTACCAAGTTCCCCTTGATGAGGCCACACGGAGCGTCAGAAACAGCTACCTCGAAGAAGCCGGCCTCGAACGCGATGAGATCAGCCAGGGCGGCAGCGATCAGGTGCTGGTCAACGATATCGACCAAGACGAGCAGTGGGTCGACCTGCGCGTGAAGCTGGTCGATCTCTGGGATCCCCGCAGCGACTCCATCTCTCAGGTCGGCCTGCTTGGCGATGAGTCGGGAACGATCAAGTTCGTCGCCTTCGAGACGAGCGAGCTCGAAAAAATCGAGGAAGGCCAGTGCTACGAGCTCTCAAACGTCGTCACCGACGAGTACCAGGGCACCTACTCCGTCAAACTCAACCGCACCACGACGATCACCGAGATCGACGAGGAGATCGAGGTCGGCGACAACAGCGAGACGGTCGAGGGCGCGCTGGTCGACGTCCAGTCGGGCAGCGGGCTGATCAAACGCTGTCCGGCGGACGGCTGTACGCGCGTCCTCCAGAACGGCCGGTGTGCCGAACACGGCGAGGTCGACGGCGAGTTCGACCTCCGGATCAAGGCCGTGCTCGACGACGGCCACGCGGTACAGGACGTGATCTTCAACCGCGAGGCGACCGAGAAACTGACCGGTATTGAGCTGGAGGAGGCCAAACAGCTCGCCAAGGATGCCCTCGACACCACAGTCGTTGCCGACGAGATGCGTGCCGATATCCTCGGCCGGTATTACACCGTCACCGGGCCGACACTCGGTCGCTACGTGCTCGCAAACGAGTTCGAACAACACGACGGGCCAGCAGATGCCGAGAGCGTGCTGATCAAAGCGAGGTCGATCTAAGATGAGCGAATCCGAATCCGACTCTGAGTCTGTCAGCCGCGAGGTCGCACAGCGTGTGTTCGCCGGTGAGTTCAACGACGCCAGCTACACATTCAAGGAGAGCGACGACGACCGCGCGCCGGTCTACCTGCTGTTGCCGACCGGTGAGCGCGCCAACCGCGTGTTCATCGTCGGCACGCTCACCGAAACCGAGGATGTCGGCGAGGACAACGAGTACTGGCGCGGCCGGATCGTCGATCCGACGGGGACGTTTTTCGTCTACGCCGGTCAGTACCAGCCTGACGCCGCCAGCGCGCTGCGTGAGGCCGAACCGCCGGCCTACGTCGCGGTTGTTGGCAAACCACGCACCTACGAAACCGACGACGGCGAGATCAACGTCTCCGTCCGTCCCGAATCGATCACCGAGGTCGACGCCGCCACCCGCGACCGATGGGTCGTCGAAACGGCCGACCGGACGCTCGACCGGATCGATGCCTTCGATGAGGCGGGCAACGAGTACGCCCGGATGGCCAGCGAGGAGTACGGCGACGACGTGTCGGGATACACCGACACCGTCATCGATGGGCTCGAAAGTCTCGAAACCACCGATGAACTCGACGACGCGGACACTGGCACCGATGCCGACGGCACCGAAACAGCCGACGCCGCCGATCCGAGCCCACAGGCGTAATCGGGGTCGGGAGCGATATACCCACTCGCCTTTCGGTTTTCGACGTACGCACTGTAAGCGGCCTCGTCGCGTCTGACGAATCATTAAGTATTCACACCGCTCACTAGAAACTAACTGAGGAATCACCATGGGAAACAAAAACAAGACGATCTCGTTTCGCGTCAACGAGGATTCCTTCGAGAAACTGCGGGAGATCGCCGAACAGCGCGACATCTCGCTGTCGGCGGTGTTTCGTGAGTACGTCGAAACCCTCGTTGCCCACGACGGACAGGTCGAGGTCGTCCCCGAGTCACGCATCGACGAGGCCGACGACACCGACGCCTTCCCGCCGAAGGTTGAGGTGCCGAAAAGCTTCGTCCGCGAGCACGAACGGCTCGAACTCGAAGCCGACCACCTCCGCGAACAGTTGGAGGAGCACAAGCAGTACGTGACGTATCTCCACGACCGGCTTGACGAGCAGACCGAAGATGAAGAGGATATCGTCCGGCTTGAGGATCTCGATTCGGAGGTCGGGGCCGACGAGGAAGAGGAACCGACCTTCCGACTCGGCTGAATCGGCCGGCTCGCTTAGCCCGTGAGGTCTCGTTTTGCGGTGCGGATCTCTTTGCTCCGACCCGTGTCTTCGATATCAGCCAGTGCTTCGGCGGCCTCCAGCGTTCGGACTGACTGATCGAGAAATGAGAGGATATCGCCGGAGTAGGCATACAGCATGTAGTCGTCGCCCATCACGTCGACGATGGCGTCGGGGCCGAACCCCTCTGCGCGGAGCTCCAGCAGGTAGTTGATAAATTTCCGTTCGGCACAGCCACAGTAGGGATGGGACTCACAGCTACAGTCGAGGAAATCCTCCGAGAAATCGAGGACGCGATCACGGGTCGTGCTATCGAGTTTGGCGAGGCTATCGCCGGTAAACAATAGATCAAGCGTTGCTCCCGCGAACGCGCTTTTCGGGAAGCTCGTATCCAACTGCGAGGCGAGTTGGCGATGGTTTTTGACGTAGATCTTGTCCGTGATGGCCACAGCTACCCCACGATAGCGGCGGCGATGACAAAAACGTCGCGCTCGGCGGTCGATCGTCGGATGCCAGCGGTTCCCGCGGAGTCCCCGAGTCGTAACGTATATCTTCCCGAGTGGAATACGATGGGATGCGTGTCCGGGGTAGGGTAGTGGACTATCCTTCAGCCTTGTGGAGGCTGAGACGCGGGTTCGATTCTCGCCCCTGGACCTTCTCCGAACTTCTCTCCTTGTGAGCGTGTGCTCCGCAGGGAGCACCGCGAATAGACTTCTGTGAGGAGAAGGTCAAGCAAAAGAGAATCGAAGCAGGGAGTGAAGCGAACGCAGTGAGCGAAACGACTGAGGTTCGATTCTCGCCCCTGGACCTTTTTGCTCCGAGCACTTACGCGAGGAGCTACAAGTCCATCTGAAGAGATCGAACCCTGCCAGTCGCGCGCAGCGTCAGCGAGCACGTCTGGCTTCGGTTCGATTCTCGCCCCTGAACCTTCTCCGAACTTCTCTCCTTGTGAGCGTGTGCTCCGTTAGAGCACCGCGAATAGAACACTGTGAGGAGAAGTTCAAACAAAAGAGAATCAGGAATTCGGAGATAGGTTTTTAAACAGCCAATATTATATTCTATGTTGTTGAAGTACTTGATATGAGTACTAATAGTGAAGAAAGTATAAAGAGTGGTTTGTCGAAGCGAGAGGCGTTGGCGTTGACTCGGTTAGCTGCGAAGAATAAGACCGTTATCACGATAGCAGATATTGAGGAGGTGTTGGATGTATCCAGTGAGAAGGCTAAGAAGATCGCCTACAATTTGGCGAACAAGAAGTGGCTGGACAGATTGAAACGCGGTGTCTACCTCATTGTTCCTTTAGAAGCCGGTGAGAAAGCTAAGTACACCGAGCATGAGTATATTATTTCTTCTCACCTTGCTGACGAGATGTATATCGGTTACTGGACGGCACTCAACCACCACAATCTAACAGAACAGGTTCCGTTGACAGTGTATGCAGCCACGACGAGTCGGGTTCCAACTCAGGAAATCCACAATGTTGAATACAAGTTCGTTACTCTGCCGGAAGACAAGTTCTTCGGGTATGGAACAAAATTGATCAACACCCAGAAACCGGTAAACGTGGCTACAGTAGAGAAGACGTTGGTTGACTGTGCTGACCATCCTGAATACTGCGGTGGGATTACTGAGCTTGCTAAGGCGGTGTCCAGAGCCGAACAGAGAAGTATCGACTGGGAAGTGGTATCTGCCCACTTGCTTGAAATAGGGAATGGAGCGGCGATCAAACGCCTCGTTTACCTCACAGACCGCTTCGATATTAATCTACCTCGTAGAGATGAGCTGGAGGAAGGGTTTACCAAGGGTTACTCTAAGCTTGATTCTACAAGAGGGGACGAAGGAAGTTATTCCAGCAAGTACCGACTTCTCCTGAATATCCCTGAGGACGAAGTGCTGGAGGCGGGTGAACGACGATGATTTCAGATGCACGGGTTCGAACCTTGGCACGTCAAGACAGTGTTACCGCAGGCCTTGCGGAGAAAAACTACGTCAACTCATGGATTCTCTACGCAATCTACCAATCAAGTCTCAGTGAAGAACTGGTGTTCAAAGGCGGTACTGCACTCAGCAAACTGTATTTTCCCGAGGTCTGGCGGTTTTCCGAAGACTTAGATTTCACTGCCACACAACCAGTTTCAAGTGTAAAGCCAACGCTTAGGGAAGCACTGGACAAGGCTGAGTCCGAATCCGGGATCGAGTTTGAGATCACGAACTTCTACACTGCTGGCGACCCACCCGAGTACATCCAAGTGGACATCCAGTACGAAGCGGTTCTCGGGCACAAAAACACGACACAGTTAGATCTCACCTTGGACGAATCCATGTTTTTCACTTCGACTACTCATACGCATGACTTCGAAGATGTTCCCGAGTTCAAGCTTCAAGCATACTCGGTTGAGGAAATACTGGTAGAGAAGCTTCGAAGCTTATACCAACGTGCCCGTGCACGAGACTACTACGATATCTACCGGTTGCTGAATCAGCGAGAATTCGCTGAAGAAGAGATAGCAGCTGCCCTCAAAACCAAAGCCGAGCAACAAAACGTTCAACTCGACCTTGGAAACGGAGTACCGCCTGAAGACATCGAAGACGTACGACAGTACTGGAACAAAGCACTCGACAGGCTTGTCACTGACAAACCAGACTTTGACACAGTTATCAACCAGATCACCGACTACCTTCAGAAGCTCCGATGAAGAACTCGGGCGTCATTTGGTTACAGGTGTTTTCGTACTTGTTCTCGGAAGGTTCGATTCTCGCCTCTGACTCTCTCTGTGCCATCCCGTGATCCCAATAGCTTTCAGCCTACTATCGACATACTGATCCAATGACGCCCCGCGGCCGCCGACTGCTCGCTGTTGCACTCCTTGTTGGGCTGTTGGCCGGCCTCTCAGTGTGGCATGGCACACTCGCGCCAAATGCGGCAGACGGGCGATATCCCGGCCCTGAAGCCATCGCCATCGACGGTGATGTAGCCGCCGGCGACGCCGTAACGGTGTGGGGAACCGTGGTTGCAACCGACCCGGTCATCATCGAAACCGAACCCCGTGGCGAGCCGGTTCGGTTCACGCTCACCGGCAAACAGGTTGCTGACGCAACCATCGGAACCGCGGTTGGTGCCCACGGGACGTTGCGGTCAGCTGATCGGATCGCCGTCGAGCGTACCCTTCTGCAAGCCGCCTGGGAGCTGTGGTATCTGTACCTCATCTCGTTTGGTGCTGGACTGTGGGTGCTGGGGCGGTTTCTCCGCGGCTGGCGTGTCGACCTCACGACACTCTCAGTGTCTCCGCGGGAGTGACCTGCACCATCTCGGCGGCTGCAGACCGTTACTGATCGCACCCGGTACCATGATGAGCAACCATTATATACTCACCTGGTAACGTGTTGCTATGACCCAGCGGGCGATCGTCGTCGACGACTCCTCGTTCCAGCGGAACATCGTTTCGAACACGATCGGCAACTGGTTCGATGTCGTGGGCACGGCTGAAAACGGGAAGGAGGCCATCGAGGTGTTCGAAGCCAAGCGACCGGATGTCATCACGATGGATATCATGATGCCGAAGCTCAACGGGATCGAATCGCTCCGGCGGATCAAATCTCGTTCTCCGGAGACAACCATCGTGATGGTCACCAGCGTCTCACAGAATGAAAAGATGCGGGAGGCCGCCCGTGCCGGTGCCGACGGCTACGTGACAAAACCGGTCGACACCGAAGCGCTCCGCGAGGAGTTCGACGATGTGCTTGATTTCCCGGTAACACGGTAGCTTCCCGCCAGTTACCGGAGTGCTGCGACGAGGTTTTTAAGGCCGATCGTTCCCTTTTCAAGCCCCGTTTTGAGCAGCGACCCGCTTTTGAGCGTCCCGAATCTGGCATAGGAGGCCGTCTGTAGCGTCCCAACCTTCGCGTAGTAGCCGCTTTTTCGCGCCGCGCCGATCGCGTAGTGTCTGGCCGCCATCGGCACGGGCGCACGTCGTCCCTGTACCGCCGTCGAACCCTCGCGGATCGCCGTCAGCACGTCCTCGCTTCTGACCGCCTGGCGGTCGACCCCCGGGATCGTGATCTCGGTGTATGCGCGGCCGACGTACGGCAGCGTGTGAGCGTCGCTGGCGGCGACCGTCGGATAGCCGTAGGCCTCGGCGTACCGCCGGGCGCGCTGATTTTTGTAGCCCGTAAACAGCCAGGCGTTGAACGTCTCGATCGCATCGACATCGGGGATGTTCTTCTTGCGGACGCCGTGGCGGGTGCGCTGGAATGGGTGGGGGACGATGGCGACGCCGCCGTGGTCGCGGATCCAGGCGACCGTCTCCTCGTAAGGGGCACGGCGTGGTGGCATCTCGTCGACACCGATCGCAAGCAGGTGGCCGTGGGCGGTCGAAACCTCAACGCCGGGAATCCCAATGAGGCCGTAGTCGGCAGCGAGATCGGCTGCACGCTTGGATTCGTGGATCACGTCGTGGTCGGTGATGACGACGGCGTCGAGATCGATATCGGCGGCGTGTTCGAGGATAAGCTCGACCGGCTCGTGGCCATCGTAGGAGCCCTCCGAGTGAACATGGAAATCGATCTGGAGGGTTGCCATACAAATCACGATGCCCTACACGGACAAAAAGCTCTGTACTCGCTAGTCGAATAACGCCGCCGCGAGTCGTTCGCCAACGTCGACCCCACACCACAGGGCTTCGTGGGCCCGTGGCTCGCCGACAACCCAGTCGCCGGCGACGTAGAGGCCGTGTGCTTCCAGCGGCTCGATGGCCTCGCCGTCGACGCCAGCATCCGGGAGTGCGTACCGCCACCCCTGATCGTCGACCCAGTCCGGCTCCGTGAGGCGGTCATCATCGAGCAGCTGAGCGGCCTTCGCAGCAATCTCAGTTGCGGCGTCGTCGAGCGGCATATCGTAGTTTGCTGTCGACCAGTCGGGAGCCATCTGGACGACCAGTAGTTCCTCACCAGTCGGTATGTGGCCGGGCTTGCAGGATTCCCGTGCCAGCCAGCCGATGTCGTGGTCGCGGTCGTTGTTGACCAGCGCATAGTAGGGGCGGTCGATCTCGAAGGGGTAGTGCAACAGGAGCGACCGAATTGTCCGATACGGTACCTGATCGACGGCGTCGGTGGCCGCAGCGAGATCGCCGTCGCCGTCGATAAGTTCCGTCGCCCGGAGGAGATCGGCCGTCTGGGGGGCTGGCGGTGTCAACACGACCGCGTCAAAGGGGCCGTGTGTTGTCCCGTCTGTATCACTGAGTGTCCAGCCTGCTGGTTCTTCTCGAAGCGCGTCGACACGGGTTTCCTTTCGGATCTCAGCGTCAGTCCGCCCGAACAACCGCTTTGCGAGTTGGGTGATGCCGGCCTCCCACGTCCATTTGTGGGCCTCCGGCCGCTCGCTTTCGGAGATCGTGCCGTCGGAATCGAAGGGCCACACCGGCGCGTCGATATCGACGAGACCGTCTGTGCCGAGCGACTCCAACAGCTCGCGGGTTCGCTCGTCGCTGTCTTTGATGTAGTTCGCGCCATGGTCGTACCGACAGCCGTTGCGGCGGCGGGTGGCCGCGCGGCCGCCGACGCCGCGGCTCTTTTCGAGCACCGTGACCGACACCGGCTTGTCGCTGAGCGCGTCGGCCATCCCCGCTGCGGCGAGTCCGGCACCCACGATACAGAGTCGATTCTCGTCGTCTGTGGACATACTGATCGGTGGCGTGCCAGCCGGTAAAACCTCTCGTCGCCGCTCGGTTAGCTATCGCGTGGCCGCTCGCTGTTGTGCTTCCGCACCCGCGTTGCCAACGCCCAAAACAGCGGGATAATGGTCAGGACAACTGCCCCCCACGCCGCCAGCTGGAACGCTGTCGCTTCCAGCGCGACCGGCGTCTCGCGGGCCAGCGGGATCACTGTGTGATGCGGCTCGCCGATAATCGGAATAAAGTAATCAACCGTGAGATCGACCGTATACCACAACACCGCAAGGCCGACCGCCCGAACCGGGAAGTCGGTTATTCGGTGGAGCACAAACGCTTGGACGACCATGGCAAGATGGCTCACAAGGAGAAACGCATACAGCGGCAGTGGAGTGAACGCAAGGAACTCCTCGGCGAAGACAACGAGCACCCACGGCGTCCAGAGCCCGAGTTTGATATTCCCAAAGAAGGCCAACGCGGTCAGCGTATCGTGTTGCCGTCCGAGTGCCCACAGCGCGAACGCGCCGGCGATAAACAGCGTCGCCATCGGGCTGTCGGGGACGAACAGCCACATCTCGGCTGGCGTCGCGGCGAACTGCGCCCGGTAGTACCAAAATCCGAAGGCGGTGCCCGCGAGGTTGATGGCGACGACGAGCCAGACGAGCCGGAAGCCGAGGTTCTCCAGCGTCGTTGGCACCGGCGACAGCCACCACGGCAGGTCATCACGGGCGGGGAGGGACTGCCGGTCACGCAGCAGTCGGGACATACCTGCGGTGGGTCGGCGAGTTCAATAAGTGACGCGGATACCGGTCAGGCACCCGTCTTCTCGACGTGGTACCACGTGCCATCCCAGCTGAGGGCGTACTCCAGAACCGACCGGAGCATCAACACGCCGAAGACCGGGTAGACCAGCGGTGCGACGAGCGCGATCGGGACAACAGAGCCGATATCGCCGGCCCGTGAGTCGGCCCAGCCGACACCGGCGGCGACAAGCGCGGTGGCGACGATCGGCAGCAGGTAGTACAGTGTGGCGTTGAGCAACACTAGGACGAACAGCTTCGAGAGCAACACCAACAGGAAGATGCTCCCGCCGATGCTCGTGATCATCCGCGACATCGAAATCCAGCGGCGGTGTCGGATCCCGTCGGTGAGCCGTCCGGTCAGCGTCGCGTGCAGCACCTCGACCTGTCCGATCCGCCACCGCTTGCGCTGGCCCCAGAAATCCGCGAGCGTATGCGGGGCTTCCATCAGACTGGTGTAGTTTCGGGCCTGTCGAACCGACAGATCGTGGCGATAGCATTTGTGGGCAAAGGCCAAATCCTCGGTCAGCAGGTCGTCGTAGCCGCCGACCGTCTCGTAGGCGTCTCTGGTGAAAACGGTCGAGGAGCTCCGGCAGTTGCGGAATCCGGTGAGTTCGACCAGCTTGTAGCTGGCGTGGAACGTGACCCGCTCGCAGTACGCCAGCGTCTCGACGAGCCCGGTCGGCTCGGGGATACGGCGACCCTGAAACACGTCGTAGCCCTCGACGTGGAGCGCGCCCATCCCGCTGGCGAGGAACGACTCGTCAACGATCTCGTCGGCGTCGAAGACGGCGAATGCGTCGCTTGCGGATCGCTCGACGACCGTCTGAATCGCGCCGGCTTTCGAGCCCGGATACTCGTTGATCATGACTGACACGACATCGTCGGTCATGGATTCGGCGGTCGTGATCGTCGCCTCGTCGTCAGGTTCGCAGGCGACAACGATCTCGAGGTTCTCGTAGCTCGACTCCCGGAGGCTCTCGACGCTGCGGCCGAGGACGCTGCCGTCGCGGTACACCGGGATGATGGCCGTCAGCGTGGGGCCGTCAGTGATCTCAGTCACGTTACTCGCGGGTGTCGCAACTTCGTGAATCAATAGGAGTCCGGTAAAGAGCAGGAAGCCAGTAAACACGAGGCTGGCCGAGATGGCATCGAGCCAGACGACTTCAAGCGAGAGCCACAGCAGCTCGACGGTAAGCACTGTCTGTTGGATCCCCTGATAGAGGCCGACACCCACCAACAGGAGGGCGGTGCCGGCCCATCCGAGGGTTTCGAACGCACGCATGAGCTGTGCTTTCAGGGCGGCTTTCATAACGGGATGCTATCCAACCACGTTGTTCCTATCCAGTATAAAAGCCCCGAAACACGGGTGAGCGTCAGCCACGCTGAAATCAGCCGGCTTATGAGCTTATGGGTGGTTTTCTCCGATCACTCACAAACGACTGTCTCGAATCGCTCCCACCCGAACCGGCAGGTCAACGGTTTAGTTCCCAGCCGACAGAGGAACTGTATGATCAACGCAGCGACACCCACTTCGGAGGCCCCATGAGCGAATCAGCTCGCCCTCGTGGCCGTCGCCGCCCGAACGCACGAGCCCAGCAGACGCTTCGCCGCCCGACGCCGGAGACCTACTCGACCCGCACCATCGAGTTCGACAGCGACGGTGAGACCTGCGTGGGGACGCTGTATCTCCCTGCCGACATCGACACGCCACCGGTCGTGGTGATGGCACCCGGCCTCGGCATGTGGCGATCCTTCGTCCTCCCGGCGGTTGCCGAGCGATTCGCGACCGGCGGCTTCGCCGCGTTCGTTTTCGACTTCCGACATCACGGCGACAGCGAGGGTGAGCCTCGGCAACTCGCCGAGCCAGAGAAACAGATCGCTGATTACGAGGCCGCAATTGAGGCGATGATCGACACCGACGCCGTCGACAGCAACCGGCTCGTCCTCTGGGGGTACTCGTTTTCAGGCGGCCATGTCCTCTCGGTCGCTGCCGACGAGTTCCGGATCGCTGGCGTGATCGCAACAGCTCCATTCGTTGACGGCCGACAGGAACTCCGGCGGTCGCTCCGACAGCCAAAGCGGTTTCTCAAATCAACGCTTGCTGGCCTGCGGGACGCCGTTGGCTCGAAGATCGGCCGGGGCCACGACGTACAACTTGTCGACGAGCCCGGCGAGTTCGCGGTGTTGACCGCTCCCGGCGCGCGGCGAGCGATCCTCGATGCGGTCGACCGCGATTCCGACTGGGTCAATCGACTGCCGGCACGGATCTTTCTCACACTACCCGGCTATCGACCGATCACGACCGCCGACGAAATCCGCTGTCCCGCACTCGTTATCGGTGGCAGTCAGGATCAGATCGTTCCCGCCGAGGGGCCGGCAGCCGCCGCCGACCGGATTCCGGAATCGACGTACATCGAACTCCCGGCAGACCACATGAGCGTCTTCGATGCGGATTTCGAGACGGTCGTCGGTCACCAGCTCACGTTCCTTCAGTCGACAGTCGACCATCGGCAGTGATCGCGCGGCGACTGGCTGCTGCCGTCGACAGCGACAACCGACAACCCTTAGCAACCGCCGCCCGCAGGCCCTGCTATGACCGCAGACGCCGACCGCGTGGCCGATCTCGTCGAGCACGTCGAGGCCGGCGAGCTCCGCCTCCACGAACTGGCCGACCACACTGATTCCGACACAGCCGCCGCCGTCCGCCGGCAGGTCGTCGCAACCGCCAGCGACGCCGACTGCGAGGCGATCGGCGACTACGGCTTCCCGGCGGAGGTCGCTGAACCAAACATCGAAAATATGATCGGCACCGTGCAGGTGCCGCTGGGCGTTGTCGGCCCGGTCGATATCAATGGGGGCGCACTGGACGACAAACGCTACCTCCCGTTGGCGACGACCGAGGGCGCGCTGCTGGCCTCCGTGAATCGGGGCTGTTCGGTCATCAACAAGGCCGGCGGCGCGACCGCTCGCGTGACGAAGGCCGGGATGACGCGCGCACCGGTGTTCAGCGTCACCGACGTGGCCGAAGCCCTCGCGCTCGTCGAGTGGGTGCGGGACAACGAAACCGCGTTGCGGGAGGCTGCCGAGGAGACGACCAGTCACGGCGAGCTACAGGACGTGACGCCCTACGTCGTCGGCAACAACGTCTATCTTCGATTCCAGTACGATACAAAAGACGCGATGGGGATGAACATGGTCACCATCGCCACGAAAGCGGCCTGCGAGGTCGTCGAATCGGAAACGGCCGCCTCCTTGGTCGCGCTGTCGGGGAACCTCTGTACCGACAAGAAACCCGCCGCGATCAACGCTGTCGAGGGTCGCGGCCGCTCGGTGACCGCGGATGTCGTCGTCCCGAGCGAAGTCGTCGACACGCTCGATACCACGCCCGAAGCCATCGCCGAAATCAATACTCGAAAGAATCTGCTCGGCTCGGCGAAAGCCGGCGCGCTCGGATTTAACGCGCACGTCGCTAATCCGGTCGCGGCGATGTTCCTAGCGACCGGCCAGGATGAAGCCCAGGTCGTCGAGGGCGCGAACGCAATCACGACTGCCGAGGAAACCGACGACGGCGATCTCTACATGTCGGTGTCGCTGGCGAGTCTCGAAGTCGGCACCGTCGGCGGTGGGACGAAGCTGCCGACCCAGTCGGAAGCCCTCGAGATTCTCGGCGTCGCTGGCGGCGGCGAGCCGGCCGGCAGCAACGCCGACGCGCTCGCGGAGGCGATCGCTGTCGGCGCGTTGGCGGGCGAACTCTCACTGCTCGCCGCACTCGGCTCGCGGCATCTGTCGAGTGCGCACGAATCGCTGGGTCGCTGACGGCAAGGTGGTGCCAGTCGCTGCCGCGAGTTACAGCAGTCGATACCGACCGCGACTTTCGGAGGCGTCACCCGCCCGACAGAGTTTTTCGAGAAGTTTGCTCGTTTTTTCTTCCGGCACGCCACGATCGGTAGCATAGTCGACGATCTCGCCTTCTGTCGGGCGGCCATCGTCGCCGGCCTCGCGGACGGCTTCCCGAACGATTTCATCGTGTGACCCAGCCGTCTCGCGCGTCGTCTCGCTCGCGGCAGCGACACTGTCGGCGTCGATTCCAGATTCCTCCAGATACTCGCGGTCGTCGATGCCGGCCTCGTCGGCCTGCTGTTCAAGTTCGGAGACATGCGCGACATCCGCGAAGGTTTCGGAGTCGCCCTGTTTTTTCGCCAGCAACGCCGATCGGGCTTCTCTGGCTGCCGATCGATCTTCGGATTCGAACAAGCGTTTTAGCTTGCTCGTTTGGTGAGTTCGTTCACATCGCGGGCACGTCGCGGAGTCCGCACTGTCGGGATCAGAGAGGAGCCACAGCATGCTGCAGTTGGTGCAGCCGACAACCGCGTACATGTTTTCGTTGTCTCGGTGTCCCGTGTTGAGTCTGTGGGTCGTGGTGCGGCAGCGTTCGGTTACCCACCGCTGACCGGGGGGAATAGCGCGAGTTCGTCGTCATCGCTGACGGGCGTGGCGAGGCCGGTGTCGCTGACGTTCTCGCCGTTCCGCAGCAGATTGAGATGTGATTCGAGCTCGCCGTCGGCTGTAAACACCCGCTCTTCTAACTCGGGGTAGTCGGCCACCAGCGCGTCGAGGGCGTCGCCGGCGGTCGGTTCGCTGTCGTCGACAAAGACATCGATCTCGTCGTCGCCGACACGCTCGGCAAGATCCGCAAACAGCTTCCAGCGCATACGCGATGGTCGGCGCGCTGCTGTATGAGCGTTTCGTCGACACCGCGGCAAAAAATACCAAAGCTTGGGACGGCTTACTCGTCCTGTGCCCAGTCTTCGGAGCGCTCGACGGCGTCCTTCCAGCGGTCGTAGTTGACTTCGATGTCGGCGTCTTCGTCGACGGGGAAGCGTCGGTCGACCTGCCAGTTGTCGCGGAGTTCGTCAACCGTGTCCCAGTAGCCGACGGCGAGGCCGGCGGCGTAGGCGGCACCGAGGGCGGTCGTCTCGTCGACGACCGGCCGAACGATCTCCGTGCCGATGATGTTCGACTGAAGCTGACAGAGGAAGTTGTTTTTGACCGCTCCGCCGTCGACACGCAGACTGGAGAGGTCGATGTCGGCGTCGGAGACCATCGCTTCAGCCACGTCTTTGGTCTGGTAGGCGATGGATTCCAGCGTCGCGCGAACGATGTGTTCGCGTCGCGTCCCTCGCGTCATGCCGACGATGGTACCACGTGCGCGCTGATCCCAGTGCGGGGCACCGAGGCCAGTGAACGCAGGGACAACATAGACGCCGTCAGTCGAGTCGATGCTGCGGGCGAGTTCTTCGGACTCCGCAGCGTCCTCGATGAGCGTCATGTCTTCGAGCCACTCGATCGCGGCACCGGTGATAAAGATCGACCCCTCAAGGGCGTACTGCACGTCGCCACCGGATTTCTGGAAGCCGATGGTGGTGAGGAGGCCGTGATCGGAGCTGACGGCCTCGTTGCCGGTGTTCATCAGCATGAACGAGCCGGTACCGTAGGTGTTCTTGGCGTCGCCAGCGTCGAAGCAGGTCTGGCCGAACAGCGCGGCCTGCTGGTCGCCGAGCGCGCCTGCAACGGGCACCTCGGCACCGAGGAAGCCATCGGCGTCCGTGGAACCGTAGGTCTCGTCGTCGGAGGACGGACGAACCTCGGGCAGGATTTCCTCGGGGACGTTGAACTCATCGAGGAGTTCGTCGTCCCATTCGAGCTCGTTGATGTCGTAGAGCATCGTCCGGGATGCGTTGGACACGTCGGTGATGTGATTCCCAGTAAGGTTGTAGATGACCCACGTGTCCGGGGTACCCATCATGAGCTCGCCGTCTTCGGCGCGGTCGCGGACATCCTCTGGCCGCGATCGCTGGAGCTTGATCGGATCGGCGTTGTCGAGAATCCATTCAGCTTTCGTCGCCGAGAAGTACGCATCACATTCGAGACCCGTTTTCTCGCGGATCTCCTCTACTTTGCCGGCTTCCTGGATTTCTTCGACGCGGTCGGTGGTACGTCGATCCTGCCAGACGAGAGCGTTGTGTACTGGTTTGCCGGTTTCGGCGTCCCAGATAATTGTAGTCTCGCGCTGGTTGGTAATCCCGATCGATTCAAGCTGGTCAGCGTCAAGGCCTTGCTTGTCGAGGGCCTCGTTGATGACGAGCTTCGTGTTCTCCCAGATTTCCATCGGGTCGTGTTCGACCCAGCCGGGCTCCGGATAGATCTGCTCGTGTTTTTCGTAGGCTTGCGATACGACGTTCCCGTCATGGTCGAAGACCATAAAGCGGGTACCGGTCGTCCCTTGGTCGATTGACCCAACGTATGTGTCTGTCATAGATATCACCTGGTAGTATGGCGGGCGTCGTGGCGACAGTGCTGGCACTCCTGGTCGAATCGCGCTCTCGCCAGTAGCACCCGAGCCATACTGAGTATACAGAAACCACCAGTATAAACATGATCCTTTAGGATATATCATGTTTATTTTTGTATGTTAGTTTCTGCTGAAACTGAGAAAAGGTCGATTATAATCATATATACATCCATTTCACGCTCGAAACGGATGTAAATAAATGTGTGTCTGATATGTTAGCTACATCATATATCGCTTATTTCGGGTACGCCGGTCAGAGCCGCCCCTCAGCAGCCTTCGTTCGAAGCTCGGCAACACGCTCGCGGATCGCCGCCAGCTCGTCGGTTTCCTGTTTGTCGTCGACGTGGCTATACATCAGCCCCATGCGGTGGTTGCTCCGCAGTTTGTCCTCGTTTCGGTCGAGAAAGTCCCAGTACAAGGCGTTGAACGGACAGGCCTGCTCGCCGGTCGTCTTTGTCTTGTAGTACTGACAGTCGCCACAGTAATCGGACATCTTGTCGATGTAGTTCGCCGAGGAGACGTACGGTTTTGTGGCGAAGACGCCGTGACCGTACTGGCCCATCTCGATGACATTCGGGGTTGTCACCCAGTGGTAGGCGTCAACGTAGGTTGCGTGAAACCAGTCGTTGAGTTCGCTCGGTTCGACACCCCACAGCGTCGCAAAGTTGGCCAACACCATCAGCCGCTGGATGTGATGGGAATACCCGCGGTCGTGGACAGCACCGATCGTCTCTGAGAGACACTCCATCTCGGTGTCGCCATCCCAGTAGAACGCCGGCAGCGACGCGGTCGCATCAAGCTGGTTGGCCTCCGCGAGGGCCGGCATCGCGTGCCGATAGACGTGTCGCATAAACTCTCGCCAGCCGAGGATCTGGCGAATACAGCCTTCAACCGCATTGAGCGGAAGGTCACGAGACTCGTAAGCGTCAGTAATCGCGTCGATGACCTCTACCGGATGCAACAGTCCGAGATTGATCGACGATCCCAACAGCGAGTGGGCCATCGCCCAGTCGTCGGCCCGCATCGCATCCTGATACTGACCGAACTCCTCAAGCCGCTCATCGAGAAACCGATCGAGGGCCTCAATCGCCTGCGTGCGGGTCACGGGCCACGGGAAGCTGTCAACCGACGTGTCGCCCCATGTCTCGAAGGTATCTTCGACCCAGGCGGCCGTCTCGGCCGTTAGCTCGTCGGGTTCGTACGACGGTGCCGGCGGGGCTGTCCACGTCTCGTCGGGAACCTCACGGTTCTCGTCGTCGTAGTTCCACTCCCCGCCGGTCGGTTCGTCGCCGTTCATCAACACGCCGGTTTCACGGCGCAGCCACCGATACATCGACTCGTGTTTGAACGTCGGCGTCTCGTCGTCGGGGTCGGCGTTAGCCCACTCGTCGAAGGCCTGCCGGGTGCTCACAAACAGCTCGTTGTCAACGAACCGCACGTCGCCGCCGCCGGCCGCGATTAACTCCCGAAACCGGCGTTCTGAGCCGTAGCTTGGCGACCGCATCGCCACCAGCCGTGCGTCGGGGTGGTCGTCGAAAAACGCCGCAAAGCCGTCGGCGAAGCTGTCGGCCGTGATGTAGATGACCTCGTAGCCGGCGTTGCGCAGGTGATCCCGAAACTGTCGCATCGCAGCAAAGACCAGCGTCAGCTTGTGGTGATGGTACGGTTTTCGGGCTGCAAAGTCGTGGGCCTCGATCATCAGCACCGTCGACCCCTCGGGGGCTCGCGCAATCGGTCCGGATCGTGTGGTGAGCTGTGTTCCGAGCACCCATGGTACGTCGGTGTCGTTGAGGGCGTAGTCTGGCGGGTCGCCGACGATCGGCTGTTGCATACACCCGGTAGCAGGCCCGCACACTTAGCCGTGTAGCTGCGTTCAACCACGAAGATGATCGCCGGCAACAGCCTGCATCGCGGGTTACGACGACGACTCAGCTTTCTGGAGGGTGAGTGTGAATACACTTCCCTCAGGGTCGTTGTCCCTGATCTCGATGTCGCCGTCGTAGATGTCGATGAGGGTGTCGACGAGGTACAACCCGATCCCCGAGCCGGGGCTCTCCAGGCCCTGTTCCCCGCGGCCAAAGATCTCATCGCGGCGATCCTCGGGGATGCCGGGGCCGTTGTCGGCGACGTGGACGACGACGCTGTCGCCGCGCTCCTCGCCGCTGATCGTCACCTCGGGGGTCGGTTTGTCGTTGTGGGTGACGGCGTTGGTGAGCAGGTTTCGGAACACCGACGAGAGCAGTTCCGTCGCCGCAACCTCGACTCTGGTCGGAAACCCGTCATCGATCCGGATGTCGGCGTGGTCGTAGGTATCGCGTGCTTTCCGGCATTCGTCGGTCACCACCGCGGTGAGATCGATCGGCTCCAGTGTCGGTTCGGCGTCGCCACCGAGCACATCAAGAAACTCACCGACCGTCTCGGTGATGTCGGTGATATGGCTCGCCGCTCGCAACATCGGCTGGAGGGCGTCCGCGCTGTCGTCATCGAGGCGGTCGGCGAGGCTTTTGCCGTGGCCTAGGATCACCGCCACATCGTTTTTGATGTCATGGCGGACGACCTGATTCAACAGCGCGAGCTCCTCGTTTGCGGCTTCGAGTTCGGTCTGGGTCTCCCGTAGCACCGCCTCGCGTTCGGTCTGATCGAGGGCGGCGGTGACCGTCGCTGCCAACACGTCGATCAGCGTGCGATCGGTCTCCGAGAAGGCATGTTGTGTCGTCGCGCCGGTAACGAGCACGCCGTGATCGCCGAGCGGCACCAACACCTCCGAGCCGAAGACCGTCTCCTCGTTGTGTAGCTCCTCGGCGGCGGTGAGGTCGCCGTACACACGGGTCTCGCCGTCGGTGAATACCTCCCAGGCAACGGAATCGCCGTGGTGGAATGTCGGCTGGTCGTCGATCAGTTCGGCTGCTGCTGCCGTCTGGGTCGCCGGCACGAGGGCCTCACGGTCGGCGTCGTACCACCAGATCCCGGTGAGCGGCAGGTCGAGCACCGCCGCCGCCCGCTCGGCTGTGATCTCGGCGATGGCATCCCGGGATTCCGCCGCGATGAGCTGTCTGGCGGTTTCGTTGAGCGCGGTGAGTTTGGCCTCGAAGGCGTTGCTCGAAAGCTCCGAGCCCAGCCACTGGGCGGCGATCTGAGCGAAGGCGGTGTCGCCGTCAGTGAACCCCTCGCGTCGGCTGTCTTGGGCGGCAAAACAGAGCGTCCCGTACGGCGCGTCGTCGACGACAACCGGCACGCCGAGATACGTCTGGAGGCCGTCGGTTCCATACGCCGCCGTGTCGGTGGCTTCGTCGTCCGGGCCGCCGGTGAATGTGACCGGCTCGCCGGCAGCGACTACCTGTTTGCAGTAGGTCGCCGCCAGATCGAAGCTTTCGCCGGCGTCGATCGGCGCGCTGTCCGGCTCGACGGCTTCGACCGTATACTGATCGCCGTCGATGCTGGCAAAGAACCCGATATCGACATCGAGGTAGTCGACACCCAGCCCCAACATCGACTCGACTGTCGCCTCGAAGGATCGCTCTTCGTCGGTCGTAATCGCGTGAAACCGTCGGAGGGCATCGTTTCTGGCCTCGATCTGTCGCTCGTAGGCCATCCGGCTGCTCACGTCACGGATCGACGCCAGCGTTGCCAACGCCGCCCCGTTTGGCCCGGTCAGCGTCGTGGTGAGCGTCTCACCCTCAAAGGTTGTGCCGTCGGCCCGCTCGTAGGTGAGGACGTATGGCTGGTCGCCGGATGGGGGAGGGTCGTCGTCCGCACCGATTGGCTCGCCGTACAGCGTTGACACCGGCTGGCCGGCTACCTCCTCGGTTGTATAGCCGAACAGCGATTCCGCGGTTGGGTTGAGATCCGTGATCTGCCGGTCGCCGTCGGCGACGATCAGAGCGTCTGCGGTCTGCTCGAACACCGCCTCGAAGAGCCGTTGTTTGCGCTGTAAATCGAGGTCGTGGCCGTCTTCGTCGGCGAGATCACGAAAGAGCACGGTCAGCCCGGTGTCGCTTGGGTGGGCGCGCACCGCAAACCACCGCGACAGCGGCTCGTAGTAGATGTCAAAGCGGGTCGCCTCGCCGGTCTCCATCGCGGTGTGAAGTTCCTCGCCGACGACCCCCTCGGCGGCTTCCGGAAACGCCTCCCACAGCGGTTGGCCGAGCAGCTCGTCCGGATCGGAATCAAGCAGTTCGGCGGCGTGCTCATTACAGAAGGTGAACCGCCAGTCGGTGTCAAGCGCGTAGACGGCATCGTCGATGCGACCGAGCACCGCCGCGACCGACGCGTCATCGTCCAGCGCGACGCTATCATCGGCGACCATTGGAGTATCAGTTCCCCTCCTCTGACCGCACGAACCTGCCGGGATCGGTCTCCTCGGAACCACCGTCTGGTTGTTCTTGGGTTTCGTCGGTGGGGTGGCGGGCTGTGTCATCGCCGACCGCCTCGTTGCTGTCGCTTCCACCGGCCTCATCGGCGTCGTCGTCACCGTCGGCCGTCTGGAGAGCGTCGACCGTCGACTGCCGGGCGAGATACGCCTGGAGTTGGCTGTCGTACTCGCTTCGTTCGATCAGTTCGGCGACGACGGATTTGAACTCGGCTTCCGAGACCGGCTTGGTGAGATACTCATCGAAATCGAGATCGAAGAGCTCCTCGGTCGGTTCCTCGGCGGTGATCATCACCACACGGGTGTCGTACCCCTGTTCGCGGAGCCACGCCAACACCTCGTCACCGGATCGCCCTGGCATCCGACGATCAAGGACGAGCACGTCGACCTCGGGGCCAAGCTCCTCGATCGTCTCATCGCCGTCGTGGGCGGTGCGTACCGCATACTCCCCGGAGAGCCAGGCGGTGTGCATGGTGGCGACACGCCGGTCGTCGTCGGCGACGACGATGATCCGCTCCTCCGCAGGGGCGGTGTCAACCCAGTCTGCGAGCCGCCGACAGATCGCCTCCAACTCCGCGCCGCGATCCGTTAGCACGTAGGCAAACTCCGGCGGATGGTTGCTGATCTTGACCTGTTCGAGCCCACCGGTGGCTTCCAGCGTTGACAGCGTTTCGGCCAGTAGATCCTCGGTGATCTCCGGCAACGCCTCGTCGAGTTCCCCGAACGTCAGCCCGTCGCTGTCGGCTAACAGTCGGAGAACGACCGGTGGCCACGGCTCCGCAAGGAGAGCCGCGGCGTCGCGGAAGGCTGTGGACGCACCGGTGGTGCCGAGTGGCCCGCTGTCGTTCATGGGTGTACCACGAGCAGCAGGTGTAAAATCACTTTGGGGCGGATAGTTGCTGTAGCGACTATTCGAGCTCGAAGGCGACCTCGACCTCCGCCTGATACTCCTTGTCGTCGGCGGTGGCGAGTTCGACGCCCAACTCCTCGACTTCGACCCAATGGAGGTTCTCTAAGGTGTCGCGGGCGCGGGCGATGGCGTCGTCGACGGCCGCATCGAAGCTATCCGTGCTGGTGCCGATCAGTGTGACCTTCTTGTGTACCATTGCACCTCAGGCTTCCACGCCAGCAGATAAAAAGCCCCCTGCCGAGTCGGCACCGGTGGCGGCTGTCGGGAAACCCCTGATACTTTTGCCCGATCGATCCGGAGCCTCGGTAGCCTCCCCGTGGCGAGCAATCACCGAGCGTATCGACGACGACCGGCTGTAGGGCCACCTCCGTAGGCACTGCACTTATCCCGGTTGGCGTGCTCTGTGGCGGTATGCAGCGATGTCAGCGATCAGGATGCCCCTACCGGCCGGAGCGGGTGCTCGATCGCTGTCGAACGATAGCGGTCGGCCGCCGGGGTCGATAGATGGCGGAGATCGACCGCTCGCTCAAGCTTCGCTCGTTTCTCAACGAGTGGGCACTCGTCCTCATCGTCGTGTTGCTCCTTGCGGCCGCCGGCGTCGGCTGGTGGGCCTACCAGATCAATCTCGAACCCAGCGTCGAGACCGAACAGCGGCTGACCGAACAGTGGTCGGAGTCGACGGCGTTCAGCCACAGCGCGCCGATCACCAACGATAGCCTGCCGTTTGCCGCCGGTGAACGCGCACGCAATCGGCCGCTGTACTACACCGCGCTCTCAGATCGGCTAGAGGGCAGCTACCGGTATGCGTACACCGCCGACAGCGGCAGCGTCGAGGTAACCACCGACACCTATCTGCTGATCCGCGGCGGCCGGATCGAAAACGGCAATATGACCGAAACCTACTGGGAGCTTTCCGAGCCGCTGGCCGCCGACAGCGAGACGATCGATCCGGGTGAGTCCCACCGGGTTGAGTTCACCGTCGACATCCGTGAGGTGTTGCGGACGATCGGCACCGTCGAACAGCAGCTTGATTCAACGGAAGGGATCGTTGACGTTCGGGTCGTCTCGGTCTCGGAGCTTGCCGGCGAGGTCGAAAGCGACAGCGTCGAGACGACCTATCGCAGCGAGCTTCCGATCGTTGTCTCGCCGTCGACGTTCCGCGTCAACGATCCCGTGACCGTCGATGAGACACACGAATCCTTCGAGACCGTCGAGGTGTTGGCCGAGCCGTCGCCGCTGTCGGCCTACGGCTCGATCATCGCCTTCGGCGTCGTCGTCATGCTGTTGGTCGTCGTGCTCGGGCTCCGGTACTCCGGCTACACCGAGCTCACCGACGAGGAACAGGAGCTCATCGAGATCGAGCAGGCCCGCGAGCGGTTCTCCGAGTGGATCACCACCGGCGAGTTCCCCTCCGAGCGGGAGTACGAACAGACCGTCCTCGTCGACAGCTTAGAGGGGTTGGTCGACGTGGCGATCGACACCAACAAACGCGTGATCGAAGACGAGCAGCTGGGTGTCAGCACCGTGTTGGACGACACCTACATCTACATCTACATCCAGCCGGACTCGCCGGCCCGCGACTGGCTGATCAGCTACGCGGATACGACCATCGATGAGTTCGATGAGTATGAGTTCTGATCTGGAGGGAGACGACCGATGAAACCCTCGGAATTCCTGCAGTACGTCGTCGGCGGGCTGGTGGTCGGAGCGATCATCCTGTTGTTGGTCAGCCAACTGGTCGGCCAGCCGGCGATCGTGTTTGTCGAAACAGGGAGCATGGCCCCGACGCTGGATCCCAACGACGGCTATCTCGCGGTGCCGGCGGCCATCGCGGATGACCCCGAAGTCGGCGACGTGATCCTGTTTCAATCCCAGAATCTCGGCGGGGGTGAGCTGACGACCCACCGGGTCGTCGATATCACCGACGAGGGGTATATCACGCAGGGTGACGCCAACCCGTTTACCGATCAGGACGGCGATGAACCCCCCGTTTCGGAGGGCCAGATCCGGGCGGTCGCGTTGACGATCGGTGATGGGATCGTTACCATCCCGGGGCTTGGAGCCTCCGTTAGTGCGGTGCGGTCGGTCGGTACCGGGATACAGGAGTTTGTGCTCGTGCCACTCGGCTTCGATATCGAGGTGACGACGCTGTCGACGGCCGCGATGGTCGCCGGTCTCGTGCTGTTTGTGTACGGGACGATCACCGGCGCGACCGACAAACGCCAGCGGAGCCGCTCCCGTGGTGGAACCTTCGACAATGCGATCATCGTGATCGCGGTGCTGGCGTTGGTTGTCATCATCCCGCTGAACATCTCGATGCTGTTGCCCTCCGGTGTCTACCAGTATGAGATCCTCAGCTCGGAGTCGCCAACCGACAACGAACAGATCATTCCCGTCGGCGGCGAAAGCGAGGTGACATACGCGATGCAGAACAGCGGCTACCTGCCGGTGGTGGTGTTTTTGGAGGCCGCAAGCGACGGCGTCGCGGTCAGTGACTCACAGATGTACGTCCCGAGACGCAGCACCGTAGAGACATCTATCACGATGCAGGCCCCCGATCAGACGGGGAGTTACCTGCGGTTTGTCCGCGAATATCGGTATCTGGTCGTGTTACCGCCGTCGCTGATCGCCAGCCTGCATGCGATCCACCCGGTTGTCGCCATCGCGGCGATCAACCTCTTTGTTGGGGGGATCGTCGTCGGAGTGTCGGTGGCGACGATCGGCACCGATCGGCTGCGGCTGCGCTCCCGGAAACGAGAACTGGAACTCGGCGAGGAGCTCCGCCGGATCATGCCGGCGTTCCTCCTGCGTGGTTTGGGATCGAGTCCGCCACCCCCGCCTGGTGGCGGTTCCGCCCGTCGCCGAAACTGGTTTGGCTCCGATGACAGCCCTGAGGCGTTCGGGCCCACGCCGACGCCGGACGCCGCGAGCGACGCGTCGACACCGGCGTCGCAGCCAACCGACGACGACCCACGCCGAACGCTCACCGATTCGGAACTCGTCGAGGTTCACAATGCCCTTGAGGCACCGCCCGCCGACGCCGGGATTGATGCCGACGCGTGGTCGCTGCCGCTGTTACAGCGGCACCTCTTCGAAGCGTATGGGGTCGACTACCCACGAGAGGACTGTAAGCGACTCCTCCGACGGGCTGGTCACCTATCCGACGATGCGGCAGGGTCAGAGCCACCGAGCGGCGACGCCGGCACTGACAGGGCCGCCGATCCCCCCCTTGACGCCGATGCCCCGGTCGTCGATCCGGAGCTGCGGGCGGCATTTGAATCCGCTTTCGAGCCCGAACCGGGGGCCGCAAGCGACGATGCTCACGGGAGCGACCCTGACGATGGTGGCGACGACACAGCTGATGACAACGGTCACAAGCCTGCCACCGCAGCGGAGGGGACAGCCACCGATGCCGACGACGCGGATTTCACCGCGGAGTCGGGCGGTGAAGACACCCTGTGGGATCCGCCGGCTGCCGGCGATACATCCCCGCCGTCACCGCCCGATTCACCCGATGAGGTGCCCGACAGCGACACCGACGAGCCCGATACCGCAACGGCTGCCGACGACTTCGCGTCGCTGGGCGGCGGTGACGGCCTCAGCGACGAACAGTATATGGCGGTGATCACCGCGCTCAACGACCCACCGTCGGCCGCCGACTACGACGCCGAGGCGTGGACGCCGGCGACGCTGCAGGCGTATTTGGCCGACACCTACGATGTCGACTATCCCCGAGAGCAATGCGTCGAGCTGCTGCGGTCGGCCGGCCACGATGTCGACGACGGATAGCGATCCGCTCGGTGGGACGGATATCCTACGGTTAAGTAGCTCCAGTTTGTGCTCTCCCACAGAGCCGACGTATCGGCACCCAACTGATGAGTTCGATCATCTCCCCGGAGGCCCGGGAAACGAAGAATACGCTGTTTAGTGTGTTGAGCAGCCACCGCCGTCGGTACGTGTTGTACGCCTGCAATCAGGCCGACGGCGAGACGACGCTGTCGGATGTCGCCGAACAGGTCGCCGCCTGGGAGTACGACAAGCCGATCGCCGAGATCACCTCAGCCGAGCGAAAGCGTGTCTACACGTCGATCCAACAGCACCATCTTTCGAAGCTGGAAGATGCCGGGCTGATCACCGTCGACGGCGACCGGTTGTCCTCAACAGCGAAAGCCCGAAACCTCGATGTCTATCTTGAGGTCGTCCCCGAGGAGACGGTGCCGTGGTCGGTGTACTATCTCGGGTTGACTGTGCTGGGCGGCGTCGTGCTTGGGTTTAGTTATCTCGGCTGGCTGCCCGAGGCGGTCTCGATGGGGGTCGTTGCGGCGGTGTTGCTGGTGGCGTATCTGATCTCCTCGCTTGTTCATCTGCAACAGTCGGAGCGCGTCAGCCTTGGCGATCCGAGCGAGGAGAGCGATTCTGTGAGCGGCGACGACACACCGTGACCGGGTACGATGTCGCCGCAACGTGAGGGTAGGAATCGAGTCAGCACTGGTCTGTGCCTGCTGTTGCTGAGGTACTCCTGTTCGCTGGCCGCCCGGCCCGGCTCACCGCCGTCGTTGACTACACCTCAGGTGGCGACTCCCGACCGATATGGATCGCCTGTCCCTCGATCGCCTCGTAGGCGGCGACAAGGCCGCCGACCCGGATCTGCTCGTCGCCGGTGTCGACAAGCAGGGCGGCGACCGATTCGTTTTCGCGGAACTCGATCTCTTCGACGGCCCCGCTGATCACGACCGGTTCGCCGGTTTCGGTCGCCCGGCCTTCGACGGTCGCATAGAAGTCGCCGCCGAGAGCCCGGATATCCTTGACCGCCCGGCGGATCGAGGCATACCGCCGCGGAAACGCCCGCTCGGTCGGCGTCGTCGACAGCGTCTCGGCGGTCGTCCACAACACCGTCTCGAAAAAGCCCGAGACAAGAAAGCCCAGCGCGGAGCGGCTGAAGATGACGCCGTAGCGATCCCGATCATCCCGCAGGGCATCCTGGGTCGCATAGATCGAATCCGTTCCATCGGCGACCGCGAGTACCGGCGTCGTGATCCCCCGGCGGGCCCGCACGGTCGTCGCCACCGCCTGGTAGTCGAAGGCGTCGGGATCGGGCGCCTCACGAGCAGGGGTGAGGAGGAGTTCGATGCTGACCCCGGCGTCGATCTGGCTCCGCAATGTGTCCTCAAACTCCGCCAGTAAGGTCGGCGTCAGCGACAGCGTGAGCTCGTATGCCGCGCCCTCGATGATCTCGGTGAGATACCGGATGATCGTCGCCTGGGATTTGACCAGCGACACCGCCTCGGTGTCCCGTGCCGGCGCGGTGTACCGCGCGGTTAGCTCGTCGACCAACTCGGTAAACGACGACTGGAGATCGCCAAACGCCGTCTCGGGGTCGATGGCGACGACCTGCATCGGGCGGGACTCCCGCAACTCAACGAGTGAGCGATCCGAGAGGCTGCGCACCGTATCGTAGACGCGTGGCTGGGGGATATCGGTGCGGTCGGCGATCTCGCTGGCGGTGAGCTCGCCGTGTTCGAGGACGGCGAGGTAGGCGTCGATCTCGTACTCGCCGAGGTTGAACCGCTCGCCGACGCCTTCGAGCGTCGTCCGGAGGTCGTCTGCCATACCACCCTCTTCGAGCCCGTCTGTATGTAATTTACTCTCCGCCGAGTTGCACCCTGTTTCGGAAGATTGTATGTTTCGACCGAGCCACCGATCGCCCCCGGCAGCCCGGAGGACAAGCCTTTTTCGCGCTGGCGAAGAGGTGCAGCCAATGACCTCCACCCAGCCGGCTGGAACGACGGAGGCCGCAGCCGCCGAGGTGGTTCGCAGCCTGCTACCAGCGTGGCTACAGTTCCCTGGCTACCGGATCGGTGCCGCCCTGCTCGTTGTCGCTCTCGGTGTCTCGCTGTCGAAGCTGCTTGTCAGCCTGTTGGGTCGGCCGATCGCCCGCCGGTTCGAACGCCAAAGCGTCGCCCAGATCGTGTTGGGCGGCGTTCGCGGTGGCACCATCGCTATCGCACTCATCATCGCGGGCTCGCTTGTCGGCCTCCAGCTCGGCAACATCGTCCTCTCGGTGACCGTCTTCTCGGCGGTCGTCGGGATCATCCTCGCGCCGATCGTCGGCAACGTCCTCAACGGGATCTTCGTGTTGGCCGACCAACCCTTCGAGATCGGCGATATGATCGAACTTGATGAGGGTACCCGCGGGTTCGTCGACGATATCACGATCCGCTACACCAAGATCTTCACCCTCGACAACACCTTCTTGGTGATTCCAAACGGCAACGTCCGCGATCGGGATGTGACCAACTACTCCGCGGAGGACGAACGCACCCGGCTCTCGCTGGACGTGTTGGTGACCTACGACTCCGAGATTCCGGAGGCCCGCCGCCAGATGGAGTTGGCCGCCCGGGATACCGACGACGTGATCAACGGCGGGCCGGATATCCGCGTTGGGAGCGCGCGATACCCTGCCAGCCCCGGCTGTTTCATCGCCGATTTCGCCGACAGCGGCGTGTTGCTCCGGCTGCGCTACTGGGTGACAAAACCCTACAAGATCGCCACCGTCGAATCAGCGGTTCGCACCGCGATCCGCCAGCGGTTCATCGACGCCGACGCCGAGCTTGAGATGGCCTACCCGCACCGACAGCTGGTGGCTGATGACTCCCTTGGGGAGGCGATCCGTTCCGGCGGCTCGCCGGCAGATGAGGCCCCCCAGTCGGCCGCTGACCCGACAGCCGCCGCCGACACGACGGGATCCGCTGACCCATCCGGCGACGACCTATCGACCGACAGCGGCGAGTGAGTCCACCGCTACGGATAGGGATGATACGACCGATCTAGCCGCGGCTCGAACCCCATCGATTCCGGCACCGATCGGGCGCGCTCGCCGAAATACGGCTCGCCGGTAAACAGCGGCTGGGCTTCCGGCACCACGGCTCGAACCGCCTCAAACCCAAGGGCGTCGACATCCCGGGGCGTCAGCCGGGCGGCGTAGGCATCGAGATCGACCGCCGCCAGCCGCTCACAGACGGCCCGCAGCTCCGCCTCGCCCGTCAAATCGGGGTCGCCGAGCCCATCGATTGGAATCCGACTGTCGAGGTCGACAAACGCTTCGGCGGCCGCCGGCAGGTCGGCGTACTCGGCGATCGCTCCCCCCTGCTCGGCGGCCGTCTCGGGGCCCATCGACCGTAGCTCCATCCAGTTTTGGAGCGCCTCGGCGATCGCCGACCGAGCGGCCGCGACCGGATCAAGGTTTGCCCCCGAGCCGACGGCAAACCGCGGCCACTCACCCTCGCGGTGGACGGCCGCGGCAACAACGGGCACGTCGATATCCTGCGTGATAAGCAGCGGCGTGACCGTCAGCGACTCGGCCCGCGCTCGCTTCCGCAACTCCGCGACAACCTCATCATCTTCGATCGCCAGCCCCAGTGGCTCGAACGTCGAGTACCACGCCAGCATCGTCGCGTCGCGCTCGATCACCTCATACAGCCCGGCGAGAACCGCCGCAATCGGCGCGTTCCCGAGCCCGAGGCCGGTCGTGATCGCCGGCCGATACCGTTGGTTCGGCGGCGGAAACCAGACGAACTCCGCCGGCAGCGACACCGCCTCACCGTCCGGCAGCGATCGCCCCTCGATCCAGTCGATCCGCTGTTCGGGATCGGGCTGTTCGAACCCATCGGGGCGAACAAATGCCGCCGGCGACACCGGGGCCGACAGCGTTCGCTCCGACCCGCGGGTCGCCTGCTGTGTCCGATAAACGCCGGCACTGTACCGTTCTAACGCTTCGCCGATCGCCTTCATGTAGGCGCGATCCCAGTCGACATCGACGCCAGCGGCGAAGTCAGCGGCTGCTGTGTCGCTGAACCCGGTCGTATCGGCGATCTCGGCGATGTAGTACGGAACCGGAAACGACTCGCGTTCGCCGACGTTCGCCACGAGGCCAACCCGGTCGTCGACAGCCTGCTCAGCCCGCGTCAACGCGTCGTCGACGCCGACGGTGCGGTGGGTCAGTGGCAGTTGTCGGGCGGGATCTGTGTCGGTCTCACAGGAACAGTTCGGCACTGCGAAGAGCCGCCGCTCTGGGCCCGGCAGTTCGGTGATCTCTCCGCCACCGCTTGCGCCGGTCAACAACGCTACGAGCCGGTTGCCGGCGACCGCGCCGGCCAGCCGCACCCTGCTGCGATCGCCGTGGGGGTCGTCCCCGGTGGCGGTCTCGTGGGTGCCAACCCGTTGGTTGAGACACCGATAACAGGCGGTGTCGGGGCCGAATGTCGTCACCGCCGCATCCAGCGTCTCGATCGGGTAGCCGCCGATCCCACCGATCTCGACGGCAACCCACCGATCGAACTGCTCGGTTGCGGCCCGGAACACAGCCGCGCCCGTCGGAGCGACAACCGCACCGGTTGTGGGTGGTGTCGCGCCGTCGGTGAGGGCGTCGGGCGCAATACGGCGCACAGTCGCGTCGATATCCTCGGTGGCGGCGATGACCGCCTCGGCAGCGGGGCCGCCGCCACAGACCGCGAGTTCCATACGTCGCCCACAACGGCCCGCCGCAAAAACGGGTCGGCTTCGGGTCGCCTGTTATCGGAGTCGCTCGTCGGCAACAGCCGCAAGATCGGTCGTCGCGGCCGCCTTGAGCTGGTCGTCGCCGAGTTGGAGCCGGAGCCGCGGGCGACCCACATCGATCGGCACCTTCTCGGTCGTGATGACGTTGGCATCCTCAAGCCGGCTTTTCGTTCGTGAGAAGGTGGCCTTGCTGGCGATCCCGACATCCTCGCCCCACTTCGAGATATCGTACAACAGCACCTCGTTTTTCGCGGCGATCACCAGCGAGATCGCCACCTCGTCGAGAGCGATGTCGTCGCCGGCTGTCTCAATCGACCGCAGGACGGTATCGAAATCCTCGCGGACAGCCGGGCCGATATCGTCGCGCAGTGTGGCCCGGATCTCTGAGATCGCGGGTGTGCGCAGCCGGAACGGCTCGGCGTCGGCCCAGTGGTCGGCGATCTCCTCACGTGTCGTCGCGACGAACTCGGGGTCGTCGGTACGCAGCCCAGCGACCTGCTCGCCGGCGGCAACAACCGCCGTCACCGCGTCCTCAGTGATCACCAGCGAGTTTGTGTTTGTCGCCGCACCCGTCCGCACGGCGATCTCGTTGTCGGCGACCAGATCCGCGGTGCGGCTGGCAACCAGAAACCCCTCAAAGGCAGTTTTGAGGGTGTCCTCGGCGGCCACCAGCCGGAGCTGGCCGGTCGTGTCGCCGTCGCTGGCAACATCGACGACCGCCTCGATCATCTCCGGGGTTGGATCGACGATCCAACAGGGCTCGGTCGCCCCGGCCAGTGTCGTCGTCAGCAGCTCGTGGCGGTCGGCCGCCAGTGTATTTGTCGCCATCTCACTTGCTGAATAAGCGTCGAACACACACTTAATATTATCGACGCACACCGCGTGCATTAGTTAACTTTGCGCTAAATTAACGTCACAATAGCCGTAATAAAATACCGTCGTCGCCGATGGGCGTCCCCGCAGAAGCCGGGTCGGTGACCGCGGACAGACACACTTATTGGCCTGAGCAGCCGGCTTTTGGTATGGACTACGAGCAGGTTCGTGCGGTCGATCCCGCGGTCGCAGATGCCCTTGCCGGCGAGGACGACAGACAGGAGGAGACGCTGGCGATGATCGCCAGCGAAAACCACGTCAGCAAAGCCGTCCTCGAAGCCCAGGGCAGCGCGCTGACCAACAAGTACGCCGAAGGGTATCCGGGCAAACGCTACTACGCCGGCTGTGAGTACGCCGACGAGATCGAACAGCTGGCGATCGACCGCGCGAAGGAGCTCTGGGGAGCCGAACACGTCAACGTCCAGCCCCACTCAGGCACCCAAGCGAATCAGGCCGTCTACTTTGCGACGCTCGAACCGGGCGATAAGATCCTCTCGCTCGATTTGACTCACGGCGGCCACCTCAGCCACGGCCACCCCGCGAACTTTGTCGGGCAGTTCTACGAGGTTGAACAGTACGAGGTCGACCCTGAGACCGGCTATCTTGATTACGAGGGGCTCGCCGAGATGGCAGAGGAGTTCGAACCGGATATGATCGTCTCGGGGTACTCCGCCTATCCCCGGGAGGTCGAGTGGCAACGGATTCAGGATGTTGCCGACGAGGTGGGTGCCTACCATCTCGCCGACATCGCTCACATCACCGGGCTCGTCGCCGCGGGCGTCCACCAGTCGCCGGTCGGCGTTACCGACTTTGTTACGGGGTCGACGCACAAAACGATCCGGGCCGGCCGGGGTGGGATCGTGATGACGAGTGAGGAACACGCCGACGACATCGACAACGCCGTCTTCCCCGGCGGCCAGGGTGGCCCCCTGATGCACAACATCGCCGGCAAAGCCGTCGGCTTCAAGGAAGCCCTCGAACCGGAGTTCGAAGAATACGCCCAACAGGTCGTCGACAACGCCGACGTGTTGGCCGAGACCTTCGCGGATCACGGCTTCGAACTCGTCTCCGGCGGCACCGACACCCACCTCGTCCTTGTCGACCTGCGGGAATCCCATCCCGACCTGCCAGGTGGCGAGGCGGAGGAGGCCCTCGCCGATGCGGGGATCGTGCTCAACGCAAACACCGTGCCCGGCGAGACGCGCTCGCCGTTCAACCCCAGCGGGATCCGCGCCGGTACCCCCGGCCTGACGACGCGTGGCTTCGATGAGGCTGCAACCGAGGAGGTCGGCGAGCTGATCTACCGTGTCGTCGACAACCACGACGATCAAAGCGTCATCGACGACGTGAGCGAACGCATCGAAGAGCTCTGTACGGCCCACCCACTGTACGAGTGAGTCGCTGTCCTGGCTGAGCTGTCGGGCGGCACTGTCTTATCGGTGGCACACAATACCCCAGACAGCGGTGACCAAGATGTGTCGATCCCGCTGCGGCGGTGATCGGGGATGACGTTTGCCGACTTTACCGAGGCGACGAGCGACGATGATCCACGGATCATCCTCCACGTGGATATGGACTGCTTCTACGCGTCGTGTGAACGCCTCCGTGAGCCCGCGCTCCGCGGCGAGCCCGTCGTCGTCGGCATGGGCTACGAGGCCGGCGAACCCCACGGCGCGGTCGCCACCGCGAGCTACGAGGCCCGCGAGTACGGGATCGACAGCGCCCAGCCGATCAGCCAGGCTCTCGATGCCCTCCCGCGGGCAGCCGAGACCGACGCCGAGCCCGCTGGCTACTACCGCCCTGTCGATCTCGATTTCTACGAGGAGGTCGCCAGCGATGTGAAGGCGATCCTCCACGACTGCGCCGATGTTGTCCGGGAGGTCAGCATCGACGAGGCGTATCTCGATGTCACCGATCGCACGAGTTGGGAGGTCATCGATGCCGACGGGAGCGAGGATCGAACGATCGCTGAGGGGTACGCCCGCTACATCAAACAGCGGATCGACCGCGAGGTCGGCGTGCCGGCCAGCGTCGGCGTCGCCCCGAACATGGCGACCGCGAAGGTCGCCAGCGATCACGACAAACCCGACGGGCTGACCGTCGTCCGTCCCAGCGAGGTCACCGACTTTCTCGCGCCGCTGCCGGTGGCGGCGATCCACGGTGTCGGGCCGGTGACCGAGCGAGAGCTCACCGAGCTTGGGATCGACACCGCCGGCGACCTCGCGGCGGCCGACCCAACCGATCTCGCCGACCGTTTCGGCGAGCGCGGCCGAGAACTGTACGCCCGCGCTCGCGGCGACGACGATCGGGAGGTGACGCCGACCGGTCGCCCGAAAAGCCTCTCGCGGGAGTCGGCGTTTACCGAAGCAACCGAGGAAACCAAGGCCAAACGCGAGCGGGTGAGTGCGCTCGCGGCCGATGTCGCCGCCCGGGCGCGGAGCCGCGACGCGATGTATCAGACCGTCGGGATCAAGGTCGTCACCCCGCCGTTCGATGTCAACACCCGCGCCACCTCGCTGTCGGGGCCGGTCGATGAGCCCGATCTCGTTGAATCGATCGCACTCGATCTCCTCGAAGAGTTCGACGACGATCCGGTTCGCAAGCTCGGCGTCCGGGTCTCAAAGCTCAGCTTTGGGGCCCAAGAGCAGGCCCGTCTCGATGGGTTCGATGCCGCGTCGGCGGCGGAGGCTGAGGGCGACGACGATGGCGGCGAGGGCGGCGACTGGAACGCCACGGCCGACATCGCCCGTGAGGCTGGCGACACCGACGCACAGCTCACCGACTGGGTTGATGACGACGGCGACCGCGCTGTCGACGACGATAGTGAGAGCGACACCCACACCACCGACGGCCAGTCATCGCTCGGCCGGTACGACTAACGTCTGACAGCCGGCTGACGACGGCGAGCGAACCGACACAGGAACTATGTGGGCACGCACAGTTGGCGAATGTGAATGAGTAGCGAGGAAACCATCACGGTCGCGGACGTGAGCGCCGGCCCCGGCGGCACCAACGAGATCAACGCCGGCACCCCTGTCGAGTTGCCGGTCGTCGATCTGCTCACCGGCCGCGGCTTCATCACGGGCAAAAGCGGCAGCGGGAAATCAAACACAGCATCGGTCATCCTCGAAAACCTCCTTGACAACAATTTTCCTGTTCTGATCGTCGACAGCGACGGGGAGTATTACGGGCTCAAGGAGGCCTACGAAATCCTCCACGTCGGTGCCGACGAGGAATGCGACATCCAGGTCACCGCCGACCACGCCGAGAAGATCGCGTCGCTCGCGCTCGAAGAAAACATCCCGATCATCCTCGACGTGTCGGGCTATCTCGACGACGAGGACGCCAACGAGCTGCTGCTTGAAACAGCCCGGCACCTCTTTGCCAAGGAAAAAAAGCTCAAAAAGCCCTTCCTCCTTGTTGTCGAGGAGTGCCACGAGTATATCCCCGAACAGGGCGGGATGGGCGAGGCCGGCAAGATGCTGATCAAGATCGGCAAGCGCGGCCGGAAACACGGGCTGGGCGTCGTCGGCATCAGCCAACGCCCGGCAGATGTAAAGAAGGATTTCATCACCCAGTGTGACTGGCTCGTCTGGCACCGGCTGACCTGGCGCAACGATACCAAGGTCGTCGGCCGCATCCTCGGCTCGGAGTACGCCGATGCCGTCGAGGAGTTAGGCGACGGCGAGGGCTTTCTCGTCGCTGACTGGTCGGACGACATTCGCCGAGTGCAGTTCCACCGCAAGGAAACCTTCGACGCCGGCGCAACCCCCGGGTTGGAGGATATCGAACAGCCGGAGCTCAAATCCGTCAGCGACGATCTGGTCTCCGAGCTCACCGAGATCTCCGACGAGAAAGCACGGCGGGAAAGCGAGCTGGCCGACCTCCGGCAGGAACTCGATAAAAAGGAGGCTCGGATCACACAGCTCGAACAGGAGCTTGCGGACGCCCGTGATCTGAGCCGGATGGCTGACCAGTTCGCCCAGGCGATGTTGCAGCGATCCGAGGCCGCCTACCGCCAGACAACACCACCAGCCGAGGACGAAGCGACCGCCGCCGATGCGACCGCCGAGACCACGGCCGGCGGTGCCGACAGCCCCACCACCGATCGCTCAGCCGCTGGTGCCAACGGCCACGCTGCCGACCGCTCAGCCGCCGCCGAGAGCCACGCTGCCGACCGCTCAGCCGCCGCCGAGAGCCACGCTGCCGACACGGGTGGTGCCGAAACAACAGCCGACGGCGTCTTCGGCGACGATCTCACCCCGGCTGACTTCGCCGATGCAGTCACCGGAACCGACGATATCCCGGCAGCGACACTCGGTGATGACACCGACGACGCCGAGGGCACTGATCCAACGGTCGCCGACGACGCGGCCCCGATCGATCCGGAGCCGGTCGACCCATCGGAGGTGACCGGCCCCGAGGACTCGTCGGAGTCGAGCGAACGGGCGACCAACGGCTCACAAGGGTTTGGCACCGTCGCCCGCACCGATATCGCCGAGGAGGCCATGGAGTTCGTCGAGGCGGTCGAACATGACACCCGCGAGGCGGTTGTCACGGAGCTCACCGATCGGATCGCTGACCTGCCGCTGCGGTCGGTGAAGATGTTGGAACACTATCGGGAGGTTGGCGACAGCGACCCGATGTCGGCGCATCTCGCGGCCGGCGGCGACGACGATCACCAACTCGCCTACAGCCGCAACCGGCCGCTCCGGCAGTCAGGGTTGATTCGCCACCTCGGCGAGGGTCGCTATCGGTATGCGATCCCGGAGCTGATCCAGGAGGCCTACGCCGATACACTCACCGACAGCGAAGTGTCGACGATGGTACAAGCAGTCGAAGCCAGCTTTCTGGACGACGTTGCCGAACCAAAATAGGGCGGGCGTCAGTTACAGTCCGGAGACGAGATCTTCGAGGGCGGCCCGCGGATCGTCGGCCTTGGCAACCCCGCTGGCCAGCAGGATCCCCGAGGCACCGAGCTCCTCGGCGGTCACCACATCGTCACCCGTCGAGATGCCCGCGCCACAGTAGACATCGACATCATCGTCAACGTCGCCGGCGGCGTCGACGGCGTCGGTGACGATATCCGGATCGGCCGTGGCGACCGACACATCGCCGCCGATGAGCTCCGGCGGCTCGACGGCGACGGAATCAGGTTGGAGCGCGGCGGCGGCGGCGATCTGATCCGGGTTGTTCGCACAGACACAGGTTTCCAGCCCGGCGCGTTCGGCAGCCCGTACCGCGGCGTCGATGTCGGCGAGCTTTCGGCGGTTCTCCGAGTGGTTGAGCAGCGTCCCCTCCGCGCCGGCCTCGGCGACGGCTTCGGCGAGCGTGCTGCCGGTGAAGCTGCCGTAGCCGTTCGGCGAGACGTGTTGGGCCCACGTTTCGACGCCGGTGTCGGCGACGGATTCGAGGTGGGCGGCCTGCGGCGAGACGGCGATGCGGACGCCGGCATCCTCGGCGACATCGCGGGCCGCGGTGGCGACTTCGATCGGATCACACGGGTACGCTTTCAGGTTCACCAAGATGAACATACCTCACTGTTTGTGGCCGGCATCATATAGCTTCATCTTTCGGTCGGCGGTGTGGCCCTTACCTGTCAGATATGTTTACAAACCATCAAATACCTCCCCCGAGAACGTGCGTGATAGTAGGGATGTCGTTGCGAGGTCTCATCGCGGATATCGAAGCCCGCACTATGACGCTAACAGCCGTCAACACGCCGGAGTCTATCGTCGAGGATCTCCGCGACCAATACGAGGATCGGCATCTCACGGTTGAGAGCCGATCGCTGCCGGAGGAACCCGAGCAGTTTGCGATCCTCAGCCGGGAGGATGCCTTCGTGACGGCGGTGTCGCTGGACGACATCTACCAGCCGCCGGATGCAGAGCCGGCCACCGAAACGGGGGTTGCGCGAAGTCCGATCCTCGACCATCTCGATGAGACGCTGTTTACCTCCTACTCGATCGAGGAGATGTTCATGGCCTCCCGGGAAATCGAGGATCGCGCCTGGCGGAACGGTAGTGGCGAACTGCATGCTGGCTTCCAGACCCTTGAGGTGTTGGGAGGCCAAACCGACGCCTACAATCAGCTTGGTGAACACACCTCACTGTCGGTTCACACCTACGCCGCCCCGGTCAGCGACAGCCCGGTCGTGCCGGATCACGACCACTTCACCCTCCATATCGAACATGACGAGGAGATCCAGAAGACCTGGTTTGTCGCCTACGACGGCGACGGCGTCGACGAAAACATGTGCGCGCTGTTGGCCGAGGAGCGCGGCGACCGCGAGTTCTACGGCTTCTGGACATACGATCCAAAAACTGTCGAGTATCTGATCGGCTACCTGAAAACCAACTACGGCAGCGTTGAGCCGGCAGCCGATATCGACGCCGACGGCGATTCTCACACCGTCTAACCCCTACTCCTTGCGCTCGACTACGTCACCGAGTGTCATCGAGCCGCTAGAACTCCCCGACCACTCGGTGTCTTCCACGTCGGCACCCTCGGTCAGCGAGATGTCAAATTTGGATTCGAGCTTCTTGCGGACATCGTCGCTGGGGAGCACGTCGCCGCGTTCGAGTTTGCGGATGAGGCTGGCCTTCTCGTTGAGATCGTTGGCCAGTTCCTCCTGGGTGAGGCTCTCGCCCTCGCGTGCCTCCCGGATACGGTCGTCGTAATCGCCGGCGATCTCGTCCATATCGTCGAACATGTCCTTGCGGCGTTGGTTCGAAGAGCCACCCGAGCCGCCCGTTGATCCCGTTGTTGTGGAGCCGCTGCTCCCGCCCGACGAGCCGGAGCTACTGCTCGATGTCGAATACTTGCTCGACCCCGAGGACGACGACTCCGTCTGGACTTCCGTTCCGAACTCCGTACACTCATCACAGAGATCCAGTTTCGCCCCTTCGACTTTCGTGGTGGTGAGCGACGACTGCTCGGCACCACACATCTCACATTGGGCCATACGCATCGATACCAGACGGCCCGGTATAAAGCATGCGCCGCCGGCGACTCAGAGATCGTTCCACGCGCCCCAGAACCGCTGGCCGGCGGTGATATGGCCGATGACCGCAAAGAAGGCCAACAGCAGTTCGACGACCCCGTAGTCCGCGACGATCGGGCCGGAGACGACGGCTTCGGCGACGCCGGTGAGCCCGATCAACGCCAGCCGATCGGCCCGCCCGACGAGCCCGCCGTAGGCCCGCCCAAGGCCGACTGCCTGGATCTGCGTGCCAAGATAGGAGGTCATCAACACGCCGGTTACGGCGAGAAAGCCCAGCGCAAAGTTGCCGACGCCGGCCGCCAACCCGCCGATGATCGTCAGATCGGCATACCGGTCGATCACGTGATCCAAGAGGTCGCCGCCGGCAGAGGCCGTCTCCTGGCGGCGGGCGAGCGCGCCGTCGATCAGATCCAGCCAGCCGTTGGCGAAGACGAAGACAGCCCCAGCGACGTAGAACAGCGGCTCGGCGACGACAAAGGCGGCGGCCGCGGCGACGGCGACGCCAAGCGAGATGACGCTGACGCTGTTCGGTGTCAACCCAACTTTGTCGGCCCCGGTGACAAACGGCGTCAGCAGCCGATCGGCGACCGGGCGGAGGCGATCAAGCGTCATCCGACGAGATACCCCGTGAAATCGACCGCGCCGACACCGGGCTCGCGGTCGCCGTTGCGAACGGCGGCGATCTCGCTGGCCACTTCGCTCGGTTCGCGGTCGGTGGTATCGATCTCATAGACGGCATCCTCGCCCTGTTGGTCGACCGACTCCGAGAGCACGACATCAAGGGCCTCGCTTTCGGCGTTTTCGCGGGCCTTCGCGTCGCTGTCACCCCGATCACGCAGTCGGTCTTCCAACACGCTCGGCTCACACCGAAGGACGACAACGCGGTCGGCCTCAACATGGTGAGCAAGATGTGATTCGAGGATTCCACGCCACTCACCGAGGTGTTTCCTGACGGCGTCGAGATCGGTCACCAGCGACTCACGCTCGGCGTCGCGCTCGCTGTAAAGACCGAACTCCCGTATTGCGTCGTTGAGATGGATGATCTCCGCGTCGGTATCGTCGGCAAGCTGTTCGGTTGCGGTCGTCTTGCCGGTGCCGGGTGTGCCGGTGACGACCAGTTTTTGGGCTACGTCGTCGCTGACTGTCGATTCACTTGTCGTTGCGTCGTCGGTCGTCGTCGCGTCGTCGGTCATCATCGGGTTGTCGGTCGTCGCCGGCTCCTCTGTCACGTCGGCGTCACCTCAGCGACGATCTCGTTGAGCGTTTCGACAGCAGTTTTGGTCTGCTCGCGGGTGCCACAGGAGATCCGGACACAGCCCGGCAACCCGAAGCTGCTGCAGTCTCTGATGATGACGCCAGCGCGCTGGCTGGCCGCGGCGACACGGCTGGCATCGCCCACGTCAGCCAACACGAAGTTGGCCGCGCTGTCGAAGGTCGATACATCGAGATTCTCCTGCATGTACTCGCGGGCCCACTGGGCGGAGTCGACCGACTGCTCGACGTGGTCGTCGTCATCGAGCGCGGCCAGCGCGGCTCGACAGGCGACCTCGTTGGCCGCAAAGGGTGTGTTGACACGGGCGTAGGCGTCAGCCCATGACTCGGGGACGGCCGCGTAGCCGATCCGCAGCCCGGCGAGACCGTAAGCCTTCGAGAAGGTTCGCAGGACGGCGAGGTTCTCGAACTCCGACAGGAGGTCGATACTGCTCGGCTCCTCGGAGTATTCGCCGTAGGCCTCATCGACAACGACGAGCGTCTGGTCGTCGACCTCGTCGAGGAGCGCCCGGATCTCTTCGCGCGTCCACTCGCTGCCGGTCGGGTTGTGTGGCGAGGTGATGTGGATGATGCGCTCGCCGTCGTAGACATCGAGGACGAGCTCGGCCGTCTGTTCGAAGCTGTCGGCCTTCGAGAGCTCGTACTCGCTGATCTCACCGTGGTGGTGTCGTGTGCTCATCCGGTAGTACGAGAAGCCTGGATCGGGGACGAGCACCGACTGGCCCGGTTCCAGCATCGCCCGGGAGAGGTAATCGATCGCGCCGTCCGCGCCGGGAGAGACCCAGATCTGCTCGTCGGCGACGCCCCACTTCGCGGCGAGTTTCTCGGTCAGATCGGTGTGGGACGCCTTCGGGTAGACGTGGAGGCCGTCGTCGGCCTGCTGGTGGACTGCCTCGACGGCCTTCGGACTGGAGCCGTGTGGGTTCTCGTTGGAGGAGAGTTTGATGAGGTCGGTCGGATCGAGCCCGAGATCGCGGGCGACTTCCTCGATCCCCCGCCCTGGGACGTACGGGCTGGTCGCGGAGAGATCCCGTGGTTGCATACTCAGTGGGAGCAGTCCGCGGGCCTTAAGCGTGCTTACACGGGGTCGGTTGGGTGGTTGTCGGTTGGTCAGTGCGGTGACTGTGCTTGCCTATCGGTGCGCGTTGCGTTGCGAACGAGCAACCGCAGGATCAACACCCAGAGCACGAATTTCTTCGTCGGTTGGCGGCTCCCCACCGTCGCCGTCGACCGCCGCGACGACAGCGTCGAGATTGTCGAGCACGTCTTGCCGGCTCTCGCCTTGTGCGGTCACCCCGACACGGAGATCACGAGCGGTCCACCGACCGTCCGGATTTTTCAGTAGGCGGATTTCCCGGGTTGGAGCGTCCGCATCGGTCGAATCGGCTCGTGCCATACAACTCCGTAGCTCGGCATGACTCAAAACGCTTCGGGGCCGATCAGTCGCTATTCGGGATCACCACGTCATGCTCCAGCGTGCCGATCCCTTCGATCTCGACTTCGACGTGATCGCAATCGGCAAGCGCGCCGACACCCGCGGGTGTCCCCGTTGAGATCACGTCGCCCGGCTCCAATGTCATGTACTCGGTGATTTCGGCGATCAGCTCCGAGACTGAGAAGTAAAACTGGTCGATTGTGGCGTCCTGCTTGGTCTCGCCGTTGACTCGAAGTTCGATGCTGGCGTCGTCGGGCACCTCCTCGGGCGTCGCTATCACCGGGCCGAGCGGCGCGGCGTTGTCGAAGGCCTTCCCGCGCACCCAGTTCTGTTCGCGGTCTTGATCGTCGCGGTTGGAGAGATCGTTGAGACAGGTGTAGCCCCTGACGACATCGAGAGCATCAGCTTCGTCAACGTTTCGACACTGCTCGTCGATGACGACCGCAAACTCGGCCTCCCAGTCGATCCGCTCCTTGCCCGCTGGTAGCGTCACCGTCGACCCCGGGGCGGCGACGGCGTTCGGTGGTTTGAGGAACAACAGCGGGCGATCCGGTACATCCGAATCGCGCTCGGCGGCGTGGTCGGCGTAGTTGCGGCCGACACAGATGATCTTCGTCGGCTCACAGGGCGGGAGGATGTCGACGCTGTCGCGGGCGTACTCTTGGTCGCCGAAGGCGACGGTGTTGTCGGTGGCGGTGCCCTGTCGAACGGTGCCGGCGGGATCGCGGAAGCGGACGAGATGCATACCACGCGTCGTCGTGGTGGATAAAAACGTGTTGTGGTCACCGCGGCCGACTTTTATATGGCTGCTGGCGGTAATGTACACTGACTATGACGTTTGAACTCACCTATCACGGGCACTCCGCATGGCACCTCACGGTCGACGACACAACGCTGCTGATCGACCCCTTCTTCGACAACGCCCACACCACGTTGGAACCCGAGGATGTCGAGACGCCTGATTACCTCCTGCTCACCCACGGCCACGCCGACCACATCGGCCACGCCGAACACTTCGCGGACGCGACGCTGGTGGCGACCCCCGAGATCGTCAGCTACGCCACAAGCGAACTCGGCTTTGAGGACGCCGTCGGCGGCATCGGGATGAACCTCGGCGGCACCGTCGAATGCGGCGATGCCGTCGTGTCGATGGTGCGGGCCGACCACACCAACGGGATCAACACCGACCACGAGTATGAGGGCGGGATGCCCGCCGGCTTCGTCGTCAGCGACACCAAACCAAGCCAGCTCGAAGACAGCGAGTCGACGACGTTCTACCACGCCGGCGACACCAGCCTGATGAGCGAGATGAAAGACGTGATCGGGCCGTATCTCGACCCCGACGCCGCGGCCGTTCCGATCGGCGATCACTTCACGATGGGGCCCATGCAGGCGGCTGTCGCCGTCGACTGGCTTGACGTGGAGCACGCCTTCCCGATGCATTACGACACCTTCCCGCCGATCGAAGTCGATACCGACGAGTGGGAACGGGAGGTGCGGGCGACCGGCAGCGGCGCGGAGACACACATCCTCGACGGTGAGGAATCGGTCGCTCTCGACTAACGACGGTGCTGCGGCCACGAGAGCCCCGTTCGGAGCGACCTACGCTTGCTGTCGAACGCGGTGGTGTCGGTAGGTCATCGCCGTCCCATCGATAATCACAAGATCACGACCTTCGGGATCGTGACGGGCCGGTGTCGGCGGTGCAGCACCGAAGACGTACGGTGAATCGCTCTGTACCATAGCCGATACCATGCGACCGACTAATATAAACCTTTGTCAGACAGTACCACACACGATCTCAGGCGGGATACGGCTCGGCCGTCCCGTCGATGACGGCAGCAAGATCAGCCAGCGAGTCGATAACGTAGTCCGGCGTGACTGCCGAGTCCGCCACAGCCGATCGGTTCATGATCCCGGTTGTCACCAACACCGTCGTCATTCCGGCGGCCGCGCCGAGTTGAATGTCGGTGTTGAGTCGGTCGCCGACGACGAGACACTTCTCGCCGGGGACACCAAGGTAGTCAACTACCGTTTTGCGGGCGTACGCCGACGGTTTCCCACAGATCACGTCGACCGAGCGGTCGGTGACGCCCTCCATCGCGTGAATGATCGCCCCTGACCCCGGGCGGTTGGGGCCATCCTGTGGGATGACTGTATCCGGGTCAGTGCCGACGAAGGTCGTGTCGTCGTCGAGCGCGATGATCGTCTCACAGAGCGTTTCGTAGCCGAACTCCCGGGAGAGTGAGCCGACGACGACATCCGCTGCTCGCGGATCGGTTGTCACCGAGAGCCCGGCGTCGACGAGTTGGTCACGGAGGCCAGCCTCGCCGACGAGAAACACCTGCTCGTCGGCGTGTTCGGCTTGGAGGTAGTCGGTGGTGATCGTCCCGGCGGTGAACACTTCCTCGGCCGAGATGGTAAATCCAGCCTCGGCGAACCGCGCCTCGTAGGCCGCCGATCGTTCGATCGGGTTGTTCGAACAAAATACCCGACGAAGCCCTGCATCCTCGACGGCCGCCAGCCCCTCGGCCGCGCCGTCGATCGGTGCTGACTCCCGGACAACCGTGCCGTCGACATCGAGGACGATCCCCTCGTAGCTCATGGAGGGTCTCGCCGCCGTACCGAATTGAAACGCTCGGTTCGCCACACCCGCTAACGGAAAGACACTAACTGTAGCGTCACGTATGAATCGGCGTGACGACCCAGCTGACTCTCATTCAGATCGACAACTACGGCCCCTGGACGGTTACCCCCGAGCCGCGCCGGGAGATGGATCTCCAAACCATGCAGTCCCGGCTGTTTGCCGACCTCGCGCAGTTCATCGGCAGCCGCGGCGGCTACGTCTTCTTCAGCCGGTTCGACAACATGATCGCCGTCACCAACGGCATCGGCCGCGCCGGCCACACCGCCCTCCAGGAAAGCGTCCGCAACCGGTATCCGGTCACCGTCAGCCTCGGGATCGGTACCGCCGAAACGCCGGCGGCCGCCCTCGATGCGGCGACCGAGCAGATTCAGGCCGCCGGCAGTGCCCAAGACGAGGGGCGCACCGAGGTACTGGCCGGCGAGCCGCTGGATGCCGACGCCGATGCCACGACACATATCGCCCACTTCGATGTCAACGACGCGACGGGCAAATACACCGACCAACTCAACGAGTTTGATTCCTTTATCCACATCGAGCGCAGCTACGCCTCGCTGATGGAGTATCTGCGGGAGGCCCACGGCGCGCTCTCATTCTTTGTCGGCGGCGACAACATCATCGCCGTCTGTCCGGATCTCTCGTCGGCCGACTACCGAGCGGCCATCGACCACGTCGAACGCGATGTCGGCGTTGAGCTGAAGGTCGGCGTCGGCCGCGGGACGACGGCCCACGACGCGGGCTACGCCGCCAAACACGCCCTCGAAGACTGCCGATACGAAGGAACGATCGTCGAATTCGACCACCCACAGGCAACGACCGGAGACGACTGAGATGCCCTGCTGCGATCGATCGCCGCCCACCCAATGAGCGACACCGCACTGTACTTCACTGCCCCGGAGACGGTCGATCATCGCCCGGTTAGCGTCGACCCCGCCGCCGACGAGGTCGTCGTCGCCACCGACGCCTCGGCGATCAGTGCCGGGACGGAACTGCTCGTCTACCGCGATGAGGCCCCCGACGACCTCCCGGTCGACGAGAACATCGAAGCGTTCGACGACACCTTCGAATACCCGCTACGGTACGGCTACGCCGCCGCCGGCACCGTCGTCGAGACCGGCAGCGACGTTGCCGACGAGTGGCTGGATCGCTCGGTCTTCGCCTTTCGACCTCACCAGACGCGGTTCGCGGCCGATCCTGACGACCTCGTGCCGCTGCCCGATGGCGTCTCGCCCGCCCACGGTAGCCTATTGCCGACGGTCGAAACCGCGACCAATCTTGTCCTCGACAGCGAGCCGCGGCTCGGCGAGTCGGTTGTCGTGTTCGGCGCGGGTGTCGTCGGCCTCTGTACGACCCGGCTGCTGTCGGCGTTTCCGCTTGGCGAGCTCGTTGTCGTCGAACCGATCGCCACCCGCCGGGAGGCGGCGACCGCGATGGGCGCGGATCGAACGCTGACGCCCGAGGCGGCTGCGGCCGAAGTCGGCGACTGCGATCTCGCGGTCGAACTCTCCGGGGAGCCGGCCGTCCTCAACGACGCCATCGACGCCGTCGGCTACGATGGCCGTGTCGTCGTCGGCTCATGGTACGGCGAGAAACGCGCCCCGATCGATCTCGGCGGGAGCTTCCACCGTGATCGGATCGAACTCGTCTCCAGTCAGGTAAGCACGATTGACCCCGCTCGTCGCGGCCGCTGGGATCGAAAACGGCGGTTCGACACCGCCGTCGAGTGGCTTGACCGGCTGGACTGCGAGCGACTCATCAGCCACCGCGTGCCGTTCAGTGAGGCGGCCGATGCCTACGAACTGCTCGACGCACGCGACGAATCGGTGCTGCAGGTCGTCCTCACCTACTAACCTCACCTATCGATTTTGCAGATACGTTACGATCGATTTCCGGCTGTCGGTTAGCCATCGCGTCGCAATGAAGAAGGCGGCCGCACCGATCCCGATGCCCACGATGGTATCCGAGAGATAGTGCGTCCCGAGATACATCCGCGAGACCGCAACCATCGCAGCAAGGGCGACCGTCGGCACGAGCGGCAGCCGCTCGGAGCGCGCGGCGAGCAGGGCAAAGACGGTGACACCGGCCGCGTGGCCGGACGGAAACGAGTGGGCGACCATCTCGCCGCTCGTGACACAGACCGGGTTCGGCGGGAACGGTCGCTGGACGAGCCCCATCAACGTCAGCACGACAGGCCCGGTGAGTCCGAGGGCGAGCACCGATGTCCCGACCTCCTCGTGCCAGTCAGCCAGATAGAACAGGCCGACGACGACCGCCGCCGCGGTCGCCGAGCCAAGGCCGGTGACCGAGTTCATCACCTTCGTGATCGCGGGGTCGCGGATCGAAACGAGCAGGTCGGCGACAAGCTGGTCGAGCCCGACGATTATGACACCGACCTCGGCAAGGAGTCCCGTCATGTGGTTGGCGAACCATCGCGTTGGAGCCTCAAAGCCCCGGCGTCATCGACTCAGGTCGGTGTGTCGCTGGCCCTGCGCCGCAGCGACCACACGACGAGCACGCCGACCGCGAGCCACAGCAGCAGTTCGAGGTAAAACGACGGACTACCGAGGTAGAACCAAACAAACTCGCCCGGCGGGATCGCAGGCGGATTCGGCGGCGACACGACCGGCCAGCCGAGAAACAGCGCGTCGCTCGGCCGGCCGTTGATGACGACGTGAACGGCGTCAAGGAACAGATGCGACCCCCAGCCGATGGCGAGCGAAAGCCCCCGCCTGCTTGCGAGGGCACCGCCACGCCGGTCGGCGAGGGCGACGACGAGCGCAACCGCCAGCAGGATCGCGCTGTGGCCGATCGAGTGGTAGAGTTCCGTCACGCCGGCCATCCCCAGCGGTTTGTCGATGAGATCAGGCAGGGCGGCACCGACAACGAGCCAGCCGAGAGACAGCGGCGGTCGGGTCGCACGACCCGTCGCCGACACGGCACGGAACCGACTCACGATACCGATGCCGGCGGCGACAACGAGGTGAGTCGGGAAGAGCACGGGAAAACTACGACGGCAGGCGGGTTAAGCTTCGTCGCTGGAGCTGGCGGCGTCAGCACCGCGACTCGGGGGATAGAACCCGCTGATCGCCAGGATATCCCGGCCGAAGACCGCCAGCGACGGCGCGAGGACGACCGGCGCGAGCCGCCAGCCGAGGGCGGTCGGCACCGCTGGCAGCAACACAGCCGTCAGAAAGCCCATCTGGACGCCCGCGAGGTATTTGCCGAGGTCGCTGTCGGGGCGATCAAAGACCGGCAGGCCGCGGGCGCGCCGCAGCCACCGCACGCCAAGAAAGACGTATCGCGCCGCCGACAGCGACAGATACCACCACGGCAGCAACCCCCAGCAGACGGCGACAAGCGGCGCGGCGACGAAGCCGGCGGTGTCGACGGTCATATCCAGCCGCTCGCCGAGGTCGGTCTCCCGGCCGACCGTCCGAGCGACCGTCCCGTCGAGTTTGTCGCAGACGACGCCGACGCCGTAACAGACGCCGGGCAGCCACGCGACAGCCGCTGTCGGCGCGGCGACAGCGAGGCCGGCGACGACGCCGTAGAGCCCGCTTCGCAGCCCGGTCACCGTGTTTGCAAGGCCGAAGAGGTAGCCGACCGGTTCGTCGCCGAGTTCTGCGGGAGCGGTATTGCGGGCGACGACCCACAGCTGTCCGGCGGCGAAGATGGCGGCGACGGCGGCGGGTGACAGCGGCGACCATGCCGCGGGCTCAGCCGGAAGCAGCCCCGCAACCGCGAGGCCAACCACGGCGGCCGCGAGCAGCGGGAGGCCGACCCGGCCGACGGCCACGTGGCTGGAACTGGACGCGGCGCGCGCCCACGGTCGCACGCGATCACTCACGGAGCAGGACGACCAACACGGCGATCAACACGACCTGTGCGAGCTTATCGATCGCGCCGAGCGTGCCGACATCGGCCGGGAACGCCTTGTCGCCGGCAGCGAAGTTGAACACGTACCAGAGGACGATCTGGATCGCGGTAAACGGAATCCCGACCGCATAGACCGTCCGGCGGCGGTAGTTGAGGAGGACGAGAACGACCGCCCCGAGAAAGCCGAGGCCAGCCAGAATGAAGCTGATTCCGAGCGGCGAGTCGATGAAGCCGACGCCGAGCCGGAGGTGAATGACCGCCGAGACGATGGCGGCGATGATGCCGACGTAGGCGAGCCCACTCAGCGATTCAACGTCGAGCGAGCGGCCGCCAGTATCTGTGCTCATACGTATACGCCGGCCGGAATCCACATAATCGTATCGCCGACATGACGATTAGCGGCTGAAGTCGGGGGCTTCGAGCGCGTCGATCCGCTCGCAGTCACGCTCGTCGAGTCGCGTCGCCACGGCGGCCGCGTTGTCGATGATGTGGTCGGTGGTCGTACTCGACGGGATCGGGACGACGCCGCGGGTGGCGTTCCACGCTAATACGACGCCGGCCGGCGAGCGGTCATATTTCTCCCCGATCTCAGCCAACACCGGCTCGTCCAACAGCCCCGGAGCCGACAGCGGCGAGTGGGCAACGACGGCGATATCGTGGTTGTGACAGAACTCGATAAGCTCAGATCGTGGCTGGTAGGGATGTCGCTCGATCTGGACGACGGCTGGCGGGATCGACGCCGCATCGAGAATCGTTGCCAGTTGCGACCGCGAGACGTTGCAGACGCCGAGGCTGTCGGCCCAGCCGCGGTCGACGACCTGCTCAAGATTTGCCCACGCCTCGGCCAGCGGAATCGACGCCGTCTCGATCTCGCCGTCGGCGTCAGTCGGAAACGTCAGTGCCTCCTGTGTTTCTACTGGCTTCTCGGCCAGCCGATCCAGCGATCCCTGATGGGCCCACGCTTCGGGCCAGTGGAGCATGTAGCAGTCGAAGGCGTCGATGCCGAGTTCGTCGAGGCTACCCTCACAGGCCGCAAGCAGGTGCTCCCGCTGGTGGTTCGTTCGCCAAACCTTCCCGAGGATCGTGAGGTGGTCTCGATCCGGCGATCCCGGCGCGTCGAGCAAGTCGCCGATACGGAACTCGTTGCCATATAGCTCCGCGCTGTCGAGTAGCCGATAGCCCGCATCGAGGGCGGTCGCAATCGACGCCTTGCGGTCGACATACTCGTCACCGCGGTAGCGCGAGCAGCCGAATCCAATCGGCGGCAACGACAGCGGGTGGTCATCGCTGGCTGTCGCTGCCGATGCCGGCGTCGACCCTGTCTCGTCCGGAACCGTCACGCCATGGCTCGATACGTCGACCGGGCCACCCTCCGCGGCCGCCGTCTCGATGGCGTTGCAGACGGCGACGACGTGGGCTCCGCGGCGTGCTGTTCGGCGATCCGGCTCGCCGGCAGCAACGCTCGCTGCGAGGTCGTCTACGGCGTCGATGTAGGCGCGTGCGTCAGCCGGCGACTGCGGCGGGACGGTCGTGTACGACCGACCGAGGCCGCCGTACTGGAGGGCGTCGTCGTCGGGTTCCATCCGACCGGTGTTGTCGAGATAGAGTGAGCCGTCGTCGCCGTGGAGTTCCAGCCCGTAGAACTCTCGGCTCCGGTGCGGCGCGTAGAAACTCGCCGTGAGCCGCACCGTCGGGCCGGCTCGAAACGCTAGCGTCGCCTCGACGTGGCTGTCGGCTTCGGGCTGTTTGGGTTCTCGCTCGGGCCACGGATCGAGGCTGTTAGCGACCCGGACGCGCTCGACGGGGCCGAACCACGCGACCAGCAGCGACAGGGGGTAGACACCACCGTCGTACAGCGGCCCGATGGAGAGAAAGGAGTCGGGGCGGTCGTGCCAGTCGGTGACGCGGCCGACGTGGGCGTGGGCGTAGGCCAACTGGACGGGGCCGAGTCGGCCCTCCCCGAGCAAGCGACGGGCGCGCTGTTGGGTTGGCCCCGCGACCGATGCCGGTGCGCAGCCAAGCGCGAGATTCCGCTTGCGGGCCATCTCGACTAATTCGCCGGCCGTCTCGCTGTCGAGAGCAAGGGGCTTTTCGGAGTAGACGTGGCGGTCGGCTGCGAGGGCGGTTCGCGTCACCTCGGCGTGGGCCGCGTGGCTCGTCAGATTGACGACCAGCGGCGCGTCGACGGCGTCAAGCGCGGCATCGAGGTCGTCGAAAGCGGGGCAGTCGTGGCTCGCAGCGAGCGTTTCGGCGCGGTCACTGTCGAGATCACAGACGCCGGCGAGCGTGAGTTCTGACTCGGCGAGGTCAGCGGCATACGACGAGGCAATCGAGCCCGCACCGACGAACAGACAGTGCACACTCTCACCGTGCGGGCGAGGGGTAAAATTCCCTCGGCGAATGAAGCTCGACGATCCCGCCGATGGGGTTTTGCCAGTCTCGGTCGAAGGCTACCCGTGGTAGAACCGGGAATGAGTCGGCTCGGGACGGCCTATCTGCGAGCGATCCAAGCCGTCGGCCGTCGCCTGCCGTACGGCACAACCGTCTACGACCGGTCGTGGGACGTGTTGGTCGTCCTCGACGGCTGTCGGGCCGATCTGCTGGCGGCGGTCGCCGACGACTACGGGTTCCTCACCGACGTGGGATCGATCCGCTCGGTCGGCAGTTCCTCCTCGGAGTGGCTGGAAAACACCTTCGGCGGCCACCCCGAAACCGCACGGACGGTCATGGTGACAGCCAACACGTGGACGGATCGCTATCTCGACGCCGACGCTTTCGCCGCACTCGATGAAGTCTGGAAATACGCGTGGGACGACGATCACGGCACCATTCCACCGGCGGCGGTGACCGATCGCGCGATCAGCCACGCCCGCGAGCACGACCCCGATCGGCTGGTCGTCCACTATATGCAACCCCACCATCCCTTTGTCCCGAATCCGCTCGATGGCGACGAGGGGCTGGTACGAGGTGGCAGCCACAGCAATACGGGAAATCCGTGGGTCGCGCTCCGACAAAACGAGGTCAGCGTCGACCGCGTGTGGGCGGCCTACAAAGCGAATCTCGACTACGTACTCAGCGAGGTTGGATCGCTGTGCGAGAACGTCGACGGTCGGGTTGCCATCACGGCCGACCACGGCAACCTCTTCGGCGAGTGGGGGCTGTACGGCCACCCGATGGAAACGCCCGTGCCCGCGCTGATTACGGTTCCGTGGGCGGAAACGACAGCAACGGATAGCCGAACGCGAACGCCGACGCTGGAGCCGCCGGAGTCGCTACCGGTCTCACGGGTCTACGGCGATGACACTGAGAGTGAACAGTTGGCGGCGTTGGGGTATCGAACATGAGGATCGGCCTCATCGTCTACGGCACCTTCGACTCACAGTCGGGCGGCTTCCACTACGACCGGCAACTCGTCTCCGAACTTCGGGCGGCCGGCGACACAGTAGACGTGATCGAACTCCCATGGCGATCCTACCCGCGTGGACTCCTCGACAACGTCTCGCCCCGATTCCCGCGGCGACTCGTCGGCGAGTATGACGTGTTACTGCAGGACGAACTCGCCCATCCCTCCTTAGCGTGGACGAACCGCCGGCTTGCGACGCCGATCGTGAGCATCGTCCACCACCTCCGGGCGAGCGAGCAGCGACGACTGACGCCGCTGTATCGGGCCGTCGAACGTCGCTATCTCCGGGGCGTCGACGGCGTCGTCTGCAACAGCAGCGTTACGCGCGACGTTGTCACCGGCTTCGGCGTCGACGCCGACCGGACGGTGGTCGCACCGCCGGCCGGCGACCGGTTCGACCCGCAGATCGAAAGCGACGCCATCGCCGACCGTGCCCGCGAATCCCCACTCAGCCTGCTGTTCGTCGGCAATATCACCCCGCGAAAGGGCGTCGACACGCTACTCGACGGACTGGCGGCCGCCGACGGCGACGCCGAACTCACAGTCGTCGGCAAGCCGGTCGACGAGGGGTATGTCGCACGGTGCCGTGACCGCGTCGCTGACCACGGGCTGGACGACTGCGTCGAGTTCGCCGGTGGCATCGACGACGCGTCCCTCGCCGCCGTGTTCCGCGACCACCACGTACTGGCTGTTCCGTCCCGCTATGAGGGGTACGGGATCGTTTATCTCGAAGGGATGGGCTTCGGGCTGCCGGCGATTGCCGCACGGGCCGGCGGCGCGACTGATATCGTCACCGACGGCGAGAATGGGTTTCTCGTCGACCCCGACGATTCGGACGCGGTCGCCGACGCGATCACCACGCTGGCGACCGACCGCGAGCGGCTGTCGACGATGGGGCAAGCAGCCCGAAGGCGGTACGAGGCCCAGCCAGACTGGGCGGAGACGGCCGACAGGGTTCGGGTGCTGCTGGAATCGGTTGTCGACAATGACCTCGGATGAAAACAGATCGCTACCGATGAGGCCGCGTTGCAGTTGCTGGATCTTTCGGCTGCATTCGGCGAGATCGACAGTGAGTGAGCACGGTCACTCCCAAAACAACGCTGGACTGTCATCTGCTGAGACGCGATATCTCTCGTACTCATACCCACCCGTCAGGAACCCACGCAGTGACGGCAGCGGGGTCGTCGTAGGCCGCATCAATGGCGTCGATCGCCTCAACCAGAATTTGCGGCGGGGGCGGGTCACTGTCTGAATAATAACAGAGCCCGTGCGGAACTGTCTCGTCGAAAAAGTCATCGTCGGCAGTCAGAACGACCCAGTCGGTAGCTGCTGCGTAAGCGGCGATCGCAGCATCGGTCGCAGTGGGTTCGAGAACATCCCGAACGCGGGCAACTGTGTGGCTGGACTCAGATTCGAGGGCGGCAACGTACGACGCTTTCACCATCTGTCACACAGTACCCGCATCGACACTTACTCCTCGGTGTCGGGGGTGTGGGCCTCGGCCGTGATCGCGTGCTCAGTGGCTGCCTTCTGCATCCGGATGTAGTCCATCAATTCGGGGTGGGACTCGTAGTATTCGATGGCAGCCTCGACCTGCGGGCGGTCGAGCGTCGGATACTCAGCGAGTAACTCATCGACGGTTGCACCCGATTCGACGGCGGCCCCGAGTGTGTAGACACCGATCCGCGTGCCGTCGATTCGTGGCTTGCCGTGGAGAATATCAGGCGTTCGCACGATCTCGACGCCGGTGCTCATACATCTGTATACGGGTTGTAGCGATAAAATACTCGGGGAACTGCAACCGGATCACACTGCTGGCTCGTGTGATGTGACAGCAGCAGCACGATTCAGCCACAGTTGCGACAGCCGATCGACGCGACCGGACGTTCTGCATACTGGCTGCTGTCTGGCAGTAGACGGAGGGGCATCCCGTCACTCCGGGAGGTCGATGTCGGCGTCGGCGTCGTACTCCCAGCCCTGCTCGTCGATGAACGAAACCACGTCGTCGAGGCCTTCGGTGACGCGGATTTCGGTGTCGTCAGCGCCCTCGGTATCCTCGCCACTTTCGGTGTCGAGAGCGGCACCGAGTGTGCTGATCGGATGGGTTTCGCTCTGGACGTTTGGGCCATCGTGGCCTTCGATCGTCACGGTCTGGGCTGTGTTCTCGTGAATGTAGACATCGATATCCGTTCGGAACGGGCGTTCTTTTAGCGTAACCCGCACGGTGCCGTCGCCGTCTCGCTTCGTCGCCGTCGCCGTGTATCGCACGTCGTCGATCACCGGGCGGAGCGCGATCGCGTCCTCGTGGTCGTAGGCGCGCTCAGCGATCACCGTTCCGTCGTGGCTGTAGATCGCCTTCCAGGTGCGAAACGAGGGGAGACTGCCGGTTCGGTACCGGGAGGCGGTATCGACGAAATCGAAGCCGATCTTCAGCGGCATGTTTGGGTGTGGCGTGCCGTGGGCCTCGCGGTAGGCTTGGGCGTCTTGTTGGGTTGGGCTGTGGGCTGTGAGTTCGGTGTGGGCTGTTTCGACATCGGTGGCCGTGATGGATTCCGGGTCGACCTTGAAGGACTCGCCGTCGTAATACGCCCAGACGCGGGCGATCGCCGCCGAGAGTAGGTCGTTGTGGCCTGTCGCTGTGTCGGTGTTTTTGAGCTGTGTCAGTACCGCGATGAGCGATCGGACTGTCTCGCGGTCGAACGCTGGGATGTCGGCGTGCATACGATTTGGTATGTGATTGTGGCTGTGGGATTCGCTTCAATCCCACCTTTTTTTGTGTCGGGTCGCCGTCGGCGACCACTCCTTGAAACAGCTGGATCAAAAACTGCTGCCTCGCTGACGCTCGGCAGTGAACCGCTCGCTCCCGTTGGTCGCTCGCGGATGCTACTTCTAGACTACCCTCTCAACAAAATTGATTTCGTCGTTGATTAGGCTTCGTCGTCTTCGGCTTCGTTTTTACCGCGCTGTCGGCCTTTTGCGACACGTTCGCCGCCGCTGAGAAGGCTTTCACGCGCCTCTTCGCGGGCAGACTGATCGTCGCTATCTTCGCTCATACTGGTACGTTGGTCGGTACGATGTTGGAATCGACACCTGTCTGGTGGTTACTCATCAAGCACGCGGCTGTGGAAAACGACGGGAGTCACGAAGACATTCTCGTGTGCCAGTTTCGGCCGTTTTGCGTTTCCGTCGCGTTCGAACTCGATTACGTCGGCCTCGAAGAGCAGATCGAGATCACGGCTCACGATACTCACATCGCGGCCGACCTGCCGTGCGAGATCGCGGATCGACGACACGTCCTGTCGTTCGATTGTGCGCAGTAACTCGACTCGTTTCTCGGTGAGTACGTTCTCGGCGGTGTCGCGCCGCAGTGTGAGCACATCCGAGAGGTCAGCCTCGGACAACTGCTTCAGGTACTGAATCTCCGGATCGATCTGTTCGTGCGTAGCCATTGTGATTCCTGTTAGACGGACGTACATTGACATAGAACGTCAACATATAAATAGCCACGGGAAAAACTCAGATCCGACGCCATAGCAGCATTCGTGGCGGGATAGCCACCGATGACGAAAACCTACACAGTCGATCTCGGGTCGTATCATGGGCGGGAATATTTGCTCCGCGTCCGAGCGACACCGAACTTCGATACACCTGATGATTTTGCGGTGGTGCTCTTCTACAAAGATCCAGAGGTAGAGGCCAACGTGCAGATCGTCCGCGTAGATCAGGCACACGGATTTACGCACATTGATCGGCTCTACCGCGACGGCGACCCGAAGGAACGCGTTGACTGGGGGCTGTGGGACGCCGTCGAACAGTTGAAATCAAACTGGCGAACGTATGCTGAGAGTTATGAGAGCGGCTAAAGCTGGATCAAAAAGAGCCGCGCTCGCTCCCGTTGGTCGCTCGCGGATGCTACTCCCCGACAGCTCCCTCGACAATCTCGATTTTCTCGTCGGATACTGGGCAACGATTATTGCGGTAGCCACTCAATCAAGAGCCATGAGTACCGAATCCGGCACTACGAATAACCCTCCTATCGGGACGACTATCACACTCACCTACGAGGGTGACTGGTGGGTCGCAAGCGATGACGAAACCGGTGTCACGAGCCAAGGGAAGACCCGGCATGAAGCACTCGACAATCTCGATGAGGCATTACAGGGGTATCATGGCGAGGGGGAACCGCCGAGCGAAGCCGAACTCCGCGAGGCTGGAATCGATCCCGAACAGAATACATCCGGATCGATTGAAGACTCGGACATATTCGAGTAGTCAGTACCGAAAAATCGGAGAAACGGTTTTGTGAATTCACATCTGAATATCTAATATGGGAACGAAGTCGATTCAGGTCTCGGAGGCGTTTCACTCGTATGTGGAAGCCCACAAGAAAGAGGATGAAACGCTGGGTGAGACATTAGTTCGACTGACCGGCGGCCCACGACCCGAGATCGTCGCTGGCCTCGTCTCCGAGGAGACGGCCGACGCGATGGAGGAGGCGATTGAGACCCGAAGTCAGAATCAGACCACCAGCCGCGAACAGATCGTCGAGCAGTTTGAGGCTACTGATGATTCTTGACACTCACTTTTTTGCGTCAAATCGCCGTCGGCGACCGATCTTTGCTCATGCGACGCCTATTCGGTAGACACTCTGTTAGCGGATATTCACCTACCCTCACCATCAATTGAAGTCTTCGATGGATGCCTGTCCGTTAGCGGCTGACCCGGATTGATACTTTTCGAATTCCTCATCGACATCAGCGACGAGGTCTTCAATCGGCTTCTCTATCACGTCAATTATGTCTGTTGCGTGATATACTTTGTACCGTTCTTTCCCGGTTACTTCCACTAGTACACCCTCTTTTTCGAGTTCGTAGATCGCGTTTCGAGCCGCCTGATACCCGACATCCGCCCGTTGTTCCGCCTGTTTAATCGTGATGACGGGGTTTTTGAACAGCTCATAGAGGATCGACAGCAGCGTTTCTGATTGCCGCCCCTGATATGTCTCTCGGTACTCCTCACGCAGCTCCAGCAACTCTTTCGAACGGATGAATACCTCTTTGCTCTGATCGATGACGCCATCGAGGAAAAACGAGATCCATTCCTCCCACTCGCCTTTCGAGTTCACATTGAACAGCGTATCAACGTACTCATCCCGATACTGATTGAAATACGAACTCAGATAGAGGAAGGGGTCCGGAAGCAGTCCGTATTTGTCCATCAACAGCGTGATCAATAACCGACCCATCCGTCCATTACCGTCGGTAAACGGGTGAATCGTTTCGAACTGATAGTGGATGAACGCGATATCAATAAGTGGATCGAAGGTTGGCCCGTCCTGGATATACTCGATCAGTTCATCCATTTTGTAGGACACGTGATGTGGTGCCGGTGGGACAAACCGGGCGTCCCGCGTATCTCGACTCCCGATTGCGCGTTGATCCGGTCGGTACTGGCCCGGATTCTTTTCGCCGCCGCGTACATCTGTCATCAGGATTTCGTGTAGCTCTTTCAACAGATCAGCCGTGATTGCAGCGTCGGGTAAGACATCGAGCCCTCGCTGCGTCGCGTGCACGTAGTTGAGTACCTCAGCTGCTTCATGCCGGGTCGTTCCTTCGATTGCGTCTTCTTCCCCGGCTTCGTGGGCATAGACAGCCGAAACCGTAGCATAGGTGCCTTCGATCCGTGATGAAAAGACCGCCTCGCGTCGGATGAACGGCCCCAGTAAGAGCATTCGAGAGCCCTGCACCATCTGCCCGATGCCGGCCAATTGCCCGACAGTACCGCGTGCTTCAGCGAGCTTTTCGATGAGTTCCGGTGTGTATTCGAACTCCGGAGGAAGGGGATCAGGGTTGTACGTTGGATACCCCTGATCCGTGTTGATCGTTCCCGGATACTCCGCCGCAAAATCCGTATGATCCATCACTAAGCGAATATGACGCTCTCTAACTTAATTTTTTGCCAGAAATACAAACTTAGAGAGTGCTGGTTCAGGCTAAGTATATGCCGCACTCACTTAGCCCCACCTTTTTCTGCGTTGGGTGGCCTCGCTTCGCTCGGCCACCGCTCCTTGAAAAAGCTGGACCAAAAAGTGCTGCCTCGCTTCGCTCGGCAGTGAACCGCTCGCTCCCATTGGTCGCTCGCGGATGCTACTCCCCAACAGCCTCCTCGACGATCTCGATTTCCTCGTCGGTCAGCCCGTATAGCTCATAGACGATCTCATCAATCAAATCATCAGTCTCCTCGATTTTCGCCTCTAACTCCTCGGCGCGTTCCTTGGTCTGCGTGTAGCTCTCCAACCCACTTTCGACATCGGCCACAGCGGGCAACGTCAGTTTCCGCAGTCGATCCACCAACGAGTTCGTCTTCGTCGCCGTCTCCCGAAAGCCGGCAAACCCGCCGGCTTCCTCAATCGCCACCGGAACAAACGCCTCAATCAAATCCGCCTCAACGTCGCTCAGATCCGTAATCCGCAATGCAACCTCAGCGTCGGTTTCAACGTAGCCACCCCCACCTTTTTCTGCGTCGGGTCGCCGTCGGCGACCGCTCCTTGAAAAAGCTGGATCAAAAACTGCTGCCTCCCTGCGGTCGGCAGTGAACCGCTCGCTACGCTCGCGGATGCTATTTCTCAATGGCCGCTGCTTTGACTAACTTCTCAGCGCGTTCGTTCATTTCATCGGTATGGCTCACAGAGCTACGAGAGATCGTTCCAATTCTCTCGGTTCCGCAGTCACTCTTCTCACTTAGGCAAACAGAATACACTTTCCAGCTACTCGGCTCCTCTTTGACCCCAGTTCCCACTTTTCCAACGCAGTGTCGACATCGATACCCTGTGAGTTCAGTCACGAACACATGGAAGGGTGGCACCGTCTTCAGTTTTGAATCCTCGCAGCAAATATTATTTAACGGTGATTGACGAATCGAAGGCTAATGGGATACGATGGGCCGAAGGTCTTTCTAGCACCGTATGGCAATGATGCCGCGCTAGAAAACGTCGAAAACAGCGTTTTGGAGGGTATCGATGCCGATCGTGTCCGCCAGTATACTGAGCGGCCACCGGACGCATTTGATGATGTCATTCGGCTATGGGGAACAAAACCGTCAGTAGCTGGCACGTGGAAAAATATTGAACAGGGTGATTACCTGTTTTTCTACCGAAATGGAACGTATACGTACTCTGCGAAAGTTCTCGGTACAGAACAGAATGAGGCACTCGGTAGAGATGTCTGGTCGAACTTTGAAGATGATCCGTGGGATAGAATAATCTATCTTGCACCACCGACCGAAATGAACGTCTCCTCCGAAGAGATTCACAACCTTGCAGGATACGACCGTTCCTATCCACTCGGATTCAGTCCGCTCAACGAGATGGGTGTTGGTGGTATTCGCGGGAAGTATGGTTCTGTAGAAGCGTTAGCCTCCGGAGAAACTGGTTCGACCCAGACCGAAATCACGGAGACGATAACAGATATCGAGATTCACAGTACGCCGGATTTCGATCTCTTAGACGAGGGACTTCTCGATGGGTTGTATTTTCAGGACAACCGCGGAAACGAGATTCTTGAACAAATCGAATCAGCGTTCAAAGCTGGTAAGCATGTCATCTTCACCGGACCGCCCGGAACAGGGAAAACTGAAATCGCTAGACGAGTCTGTCATTCCCTCGTAGAATCTCACAGCGATACCTATTCCGGCTACGAAATGACGACAGCCACAGCCGATTGGTCGACCTTCGAGACCGTTGGTGGCTACATGCCAACAGAGACAGACGGTGAGAATCTCTCGTTCGAGACTGGGCAGGTGCTACGGCGGTTCAAACAAGATGGTTCTCAAGAGAACGAACTCTTGGTGATTGATGAGATCAATCGCGCCGATATCGACAAAGCATTCGGGCAGTTATTCACACTTCTTTCCGGACAAGAAGTACAGTTACCCTATCGCCGAGATGGCAACGAAATCGTTGTCAAACAAGCTGACGACAATGCCGGAACTCCAGCACCCCATGAGTATATCATGCCCAATTCGTGGCGATTGCTGGCGACGATGAACACCTACGATAAGACTTCATTATACGAACTGTCGTACGCATTCATGCGGCGGTTTTCGTTCATTCATGTCGATGCCCCACAGGTGCCTGACGCCCGAGCAGAACGAATCGACCTACTCGAACAGTACGCAGACGCTTGGGGGATGGATCTGTCCAGGCCGGCGAATGAAGATGTGCTCGATGCTGTGTCTGAAATATGGCTCAGACTCAATGACGGCCGGAGCGACCGCAAAATCGGTCCTGCCATCGTTCGAGACATGCTGGATGGCATCATGAACTCACCCTCTCGAACCACCGAACGCGCTGTCACCGATGCAGTCGGTAACTACGTCCTGCCTCAACTCGAAGGATCACCTCGCCGGGAAGCTACCGTCAAACAACTCTCTCAGATCGATGCTGTTGATTCCAGTCGACTCAGCGAACTCGGCCGTGATATGCTACAGATAGAAATCGATGGATAGAGCCGAACTTATCGATGCTGTCTCGGAGGATTTGTTCGCCTATGTGATGCACGGAGAGATTTCTGAACAACACGTCACGACACAACTCAAACCGACAGGACTGGATGAACGTTTCGAGAGCTTCGACGCGCTTGTTGACCTCCATTTTCTTCTTCGACCAGCAGTCGTCGATTTCGTAGACCAACTCCCGTCTCGACTCCGGAGTATCAAGACACAGACGAAGAACGTCCAACAGACGACGCGAGGACAGATATCCGGGCGAATCGATTGGACTTCGACGATGAAACAACGCTCCTCGCAGGCACCGGGCGATACGTCGTTATTTGTCTGTGACAACCGTCACGAAAGCTACGATATTGACGAGAATATCGTTCTCAAACGTCTCCTGTCGATTATTTACACGACTCTGGAGGAGTGTGAGACATACCTCAAACAGGAATACGAATGGGTAACTGATCGCTGGCAGGAGAATCTTGAACTCGTCGAGCAGATGCGAGAGTTGTTTGAACGGAACGTCCACATCAAGCGTATTCGTGACCCCGAGACCTACGAGCCGACAGACCGAATGATTCAGACAGCAGCCATGTCGCGTAGCGATGTCTACCGAGAGGCTGCTTCGTTGTTACAGGATCATAGACGAGCCAGAGAGAGCAATCCGGACGCTCTCAGAGAATTGTTGGAAGAGACGTTGATCACACCTGATGACGAAGAAACACTCTTCGAACTCTACGTCCTGTTCCAGTATGTTGAATCAATTGAGGAGTACCAGCAAAGCGAAACCTCCGTCAAAACGATTGAATCTGGAAAACAAGAGGTCGCTCGAATAAAGAGCGAGGATGGTACCGATGTCGTGTTGTACCACGATAGCTCTGCCAATGACCGAAATCTCTCGTTTGTCCCCGAACCAATAGAAAAACAGGATGCCGAACTGACCCGGTCAGAACAGATAGACCGCCAGGCTCGAGAAATCGTTGAGAACTACTTCACTGACAAAGGGTTCCAACTGCAAACCAACCGACCTGATATTATCATACTCGAAGTACAACATGAGGAAGGATACGAATACTTGATCACTGAGGTCAAAAACTCCACCAGCGAGCAAACAGTGAAAAAAGGCGTAACCGAGACACTCGAATATCTCGCATTCCTCCGCCAAGAAAACGAATTAGTGTTTGACCCTGATACCCCATTTGGATCGGGTTGGAACGGCGTGCTCGTAGTCCAAGATTTCGAAAGCCGATCCACGGCACCAATTGAAGATCAAGACACGATTAGAATTCTACAAGCTTCTGAACTGGCTGATTCTCTGCCAGTAATCTTAGACAGATTGTTGTAGTTTGTTTTTGTAGCCGCTCGGTAGCTTTGACCAACATCTCGCTCTAATAGAACGGTCGGCCCTGATACTGCTCCTCTGACCGCGCTGTTGTCGATTCGTCTCACGCTGATTGACGGGCTCCGTCAGTCGATCGCAACATTACAGTACGATTACTTCGCTTGTTCGTGAATCTCGTCGATCGCGGACGCCACCGTCGACTCATCGAGGCCCATCACCTCCGCGATCTGGGCGTCGCTAAACCCCTGGACGGCGAGATAGCAGGCCAGCGGCCGATCGCCGGCGGCGGCGACCTGTACCGGCACCCGCGCGGTCTCAGGGCTGTTCGCCGAGGCATCCGAGTGCCGAAACCGAAACGCCGGCAGCCGCTCGAACAGCACCGCCAACAGCGTCGCCCGAATCGGATGCGACCGGGCGGCCTCGGGCTCGGTCGCCAGCCGCACCGCGCCCTCGGGGGTCTCCAAGCTCCGACTGACTGCCTGCGGGAGTGCCTTCGGTACCGGCATCGACAGCGACTCCGGGAGGTACACCGACACCTCCGCCGAGCTGTGTACCGAGCCCGCCTCGCCCTCGTAGATCGTCTCCGTCGCGTCCATACACTCGCTTGTGGCTGATCGATCATAAGCTGTTGTCTGCGATGTTTAATCTGGATAAGAGTTCACAGGGGTTTCACTGGCGAATGGTGTGTCTACGTAGAAAGCCCTCGACGCTATCGACTCCCGGGACTCTCACGGCTCCCTCCGGTCGCCGTTCGAGCGAATCGCGGTCTCCCTGCGGTCGACCGCGCGCTCGCTGCGCTCCTCGTCGTTCGCGTTGCTCACTCCTGCGGTGCTTGCGTCGTCCGGGTTCGTCGATAGCGTCTCGCCCTTTCAGTCCGCCAGGATGTGGTCTGATCAGCCAGCTGACCCACCTGCTTGCCTGATGTTTCCGAACCGGATATCTGATCAGCTTACTCAGCCTGATATCGGTCGACCGTTTCGGCCTGTAGCTCATCTCGAATCACGTGGCTGTCCTCAGCGTCGACAACGACCTCGATGATCTCGCTGCCCTCGCGGTCGGCCGCGGCGGCGTAGGCCTCCCGGAACCCCTCGCGGCTCTCGACGCGCGAAAAGCCCAGCCCGTAGAGCTCGCCCGCCGGCTCGAAGTCGATTCCGTGCGGCGTCTTGAACTGCCGCGTAAACGGCGGCTCGAAGTTCTCGATCGGCAGCTTGTGGAAGATGCCGCCGCCGTCGTTGTTGATCACCACAACGGTCGCGTCGACCTCGGCGCGCCCGACAGCCAACAGCCCATTCAGGTCGTGATAGAACGCCAGATCACCGATCACCAGCGTCACGTCGTCGGTCGTCCCGTGGGCCGCACCCAATGCCGTCGAGACGATCCCGTCGATCCCCGACGCGCCGCGGTTGCCAAGCGCGGTAATCGATTTCGTCGTGGCCGCGCCAAACCGATCGAGATCACGCACCGGCATGCTGTTGGAAACGACGAGTGTCGCCGGATCGGGCAGCCCGGCGACCACGTCGGCGACGATCCCACCCTCGTAGAGGCGGTCGGCGGCCGCCTCAGTGACCGCCTGTTGGGCCGCCTCGGCGGTCTCCCAGCGACCGCGCCACTCGGCCGACCCACCACCACGGATCACCTGCGCAAGCTGGCCACAGAGCCGGTCGGGATCAGCCACCACGAGATCACTTGCGGTGAACGCCGCCTCGCGCCACGCGCCCGCGGGATCGACAACCACCTGCCGCGCATCGACACCAGCGAGATACTTCCGCAGCGGTTTCGAGGTCGGCGACGCGCCCAGCCGCACCACAACCTCGGGATCGGGCCAGTCGTCGGTCACCGCCGTATTCACAAACCCATCGTAGCCGCCGATCACCGGCGCGACGCGGGTGTGGCCGCCAAAGCGCAGCCCCGAGAGCGGGTCGGCGAGGATCGGAAACCCACTGGCATGCGCAAACGCCGTCACGGCCTCGGGATCGAGCCCCGGCGGATCGGCCGGGCCAGCGACGAGCAGCCCCCGATCGACCGACAGCGTCTCGCCCAACTTCCGGAGATCGCGGTCGTCGAGCTGTGGCTCCCCGCTCGTTCGCCGCACAAACGGCGTCTCCTCATCGCGGCCGAGAGCCGCCAACGCGTCGAGATCCGCGGGCACGTCGCCCTCGACCGGCGTCGGCTCCAAGGGTTTCCGGAACGGGACGTTCAGATGCACCGGCCCGGCGGGCGTCCCCTCAGCCGTCCCAACCGCCCGACAGATATCGGTTCGCAGCGACCGCAGCGCGCGCTCCCGGGCGGCGGGCTCGGGGAGCTCCTTGTACCACCGCACGGCGTCGCCGTAGAGCTTCTGTTGATCGACGGTCTGATTGGCCCCCGATTCCCTGAGCTCCGGCGGCCGATCGGCCGTCAGTAAGAGGAGCGGCACCCGCGCCTGGTTCGCCTCGACAACGGCGGGATGGTAGTTCGCGGCGGCCGTCCCGGACGTACAGATCAGCGGCGTCACCTCGCCGGTTCGGCGAGCCCGACCGAGGGCAAAGTAGGCCGCCGACCGCTCGTCGAGCGCGGAGATCGCCGTCAACTCCTCGTGTTCGTCGACAGCGACCGTCAGCGGCGTCGAGCGGCTCCCCGGCGAGACACAGACCGTACGAACGCCACTACGGGCGAGTTCGGCGGCGATCGCCCGCCCCCACAGCGTGTTCCGGTTCGGTGCAGTCATGGCCGACATGTCGGGGTCGACGCTCATATGTCCGGCGTGTTCGGACGCTCACTCCGCAGGCTGGCCGCGGTCGTCGGTCGTCGACGGGGGCTCCTCGAAGGCAACACCGTTGATATCAAACCGTGCTCCGCCGGATTCGCTGTCGGTGACCGTGATCGACCACTCGTGGGCCGCAACGATATCGCGGACGATCGCCAGCCCGTAGCCGGTGCCGTCGGCATCGTGGGCCACCCCTTCGTCGAAGATCGTCGCCTGTTCGCTTGCTGGGATCCCGACGCCGTCGTCGGCGACAGCGAAGCCGTCGGCGGTCGCGGCGACCCGGACGGTCACCCCCTCGCCGCCGTGTTCAACACAGTTGCGAAACAGGTTTTCGAGGAGCCGCGACAACTGCTGTGGATCCGCGCTGAGCGTGCCATCGGCCGCAACGACCAGCGATGCGTCACCGGTTGCCACCATCGCCCACGCCTTGTGTGCAGCCGTGTCGAGCGCGACCGGTTCACGGGTTGGCTCCTGCCCGCTCCGTGCCATGGCGAGGATATCTTCGATAAGCGTCTCGGCACGTGTGAGCGCCGTGTCGATCTCATCGAGCGCGTCGCCCGGATCGTCGGCCCGGCGGGCGAGTTTGACGTAGCTTGTTGCCACCGTGATCGGCCCCTGGAGGTCGTGGCTGACGCGGCTGGCAAACGCGTCCAGGCGATCGGTTTTCTGCTGGAGGGCCTCGGCGGTGGCGGCCTGCTCGGTGATATCGCTGAAATAGAGGATGCGGCCCGTCGTGCCATACCCCTGTGGCACGGGCTGCTCGTCGTAATCAAACACCAGCGTGGTTCCATCGGCTGCAACTTCGAGTTGACTCTCGGTGCCATCCACCACCGAGTTGAGTGCCGGATTTGCCTCCTGCAGCTCCGAGACGGTCATCCCCAGCGTGAGTGTAAACACATCGGTCGCCGCCTCGTTGGCATCCGAGACGATCCCCTCGGCGTTGACGACAACAACCGGATCGGTCAGCGCGTCGACGACCCGCCGCAACGAGTTCGGCGAAAGCCGAAACAGATTGAACCGCTTGATCGTCGCCGCCACCAGCAGGCCCGCAATCGACCAGCCGAACGGTGTCGGATCGAAGTATGGTGGGACGAGTTCGAACAGCTTGATCAGCCCGGGAACCATCGCCGCGGTGATCAGCAGTAGGACAGTTCCGGCTTGCAGCCGCCGAATCGTCGTCGTCGCCCGAATCAACTCTCCGATCGCCAAGCCGGCTGCCATCACCACCAAGAGCGGACTCCCGATCACATTGAGCGGCAGCCGAAGCGAACCCGGCTCGGCCGGCACCATGATCTCACCCGTCTGATAGGGGTTCGCAACGGTGTAGATCAGCTCCGCGGGATTGAACCACGACAACACGAACAGCAGCCCGACCGGGACGAACAACAGCAGATACGCCCTCGGGATCGGTTCCCGAAACGTAAACTCGTAGGCAAACGCAAACGTCGCAATCGATGCCGACGGGACGGCGATGATGAACACGTTCGTGATCGCCAGCCGCAGAGCCGGCGCGTCGACCAGCGCGATCAGTCCAAACGACACCGACCACACCATGCCACACAACATGGCGAACCGAAACCACCGGACGACGATCCCCTGTGGCTCGGTTCGGAGCCAATAGACCACGAACCCCGGGATGATCCCACCGGCGAGCATCACCAGCCCAGCCGTCGTCGGCGACAGTACTCCATCCATCCTTGTGTGTTGTATCCAATACGGGTCGGAGACACTAGATAAAAAACATTGTGCGAAAGCGGGGTAGAATACAGTGTCTCAGCACCCCCCGGCGGTCGTGACAGGATATCTCCCCACCCATCGCTGTCGGTAGTACAATCCAAGCGATACCTTCGTATGCCGGTATAAGTTTGATAAGGTGTTATCCCATTGACCGGATTGCAGACTGAAAGAAGCGGTGACCGGGCAACGAAATCGCGGCAGACGGCGAGACTGACCACCAACTATGGGCACAAACGCGACACAGCAGGCCGGCCAAGACAGCTTGTCGACGCCGGCGAAGCTCCTGTTGATCGATGACGACGAGCAGTGGCTGACACTGGCGAGTGACCTGCTGACGGAGACCGCACCGGACTTCGATGTGATCACGGCGACAAGTCTCTCGACCGGCCGCCAACAGTTTACCGAGGCGGCCTTCGACTGTGTCGTCTGTGACTACCGGCTGGGTGATGGGACGGGTCTCGAACTCCTCTCGGAGCTACGAGACGACCATCCCGAGCTCCCCTTCGTGCTCGTGACGAGCCGCGGTGATGAGTCGGTCGCCGCCGACGCGATCAGCCAAGGGGTGACCGATTACATCCCCAAGGAGCTGATCCGCGAGGATTTCGATCACCCCGCGGAGTCGATCTTCGGCACCCAGCTCCGGAAGGTCGTTCGCTCCTATCGCCACCAGCGTTCGCTGCAACAGGAGCGGGAGCTCAAGACGACGGCTGTCGATCTGTTGACGACGATGTCGAACCAACAGGAGCTCTACCGGCAGTTCTGCGCGCTGTTGGCCGACGACTACGGCTACGACGGCGTCTGGATCGGCACCGTTGGTGCCGGTGGCCGGATCATCCCGCGGGCGATCAGCGGCTGTGAGACCTACGTTCAGGCCTTGGATCTCTCCGGCGACGGGCGCGACCGGTTCGATCCGGCGATCCGCGCCCTGGAGACCGACAGCGTCGCTGTCGCCGCCGTCGACGACGAAACCGAACCGTGGGCCGAGCAGTGGGCAGCCGCAACGACCGGCTTCGAGTTCGAAGCCGGGGTCGGCGTCCCCATCGGCGACGACCGCGTGCAGTTCGGCGTGCTCGGTGCCTACACAACCCACCCATCGGTTACCGACGACCAGCGTGACTTGCTCCGGGAGTTCGCCCGGCTCATCAGCTACACCATCCGCACCGACGAGTGGACGGAGTCGCTGATCGCCGACGAGCCGGTGACCCTGGAGATCGAGATCGACGCCCCGACCGAACCGCTGCTTGCGTTTGCCAGCCAGCTTCCTGCTGACGCCGAGCTAACGGTTCGCTCGGTCGCCGAACACAAAGACGGCCAACTGCTGTACTCCGTCGGGATTAGCGGTGCGGTGCCGGATGACTGCCGGGAGCACGTCGCCGCCAGCGACTACATCGAGCTGTACGACACCACAGCAACGGCCGACGGCCACGAGTGCCGGTTTCTGGTCACCCCACCAACGCCGGAAAGCATCGCCCGCGAGTACGGAACCCAGTTCGAGACGATCACGATCAAGGATGGGCTCCGGACGATCACCGGCTACCTCTCGACGGACGCCGCCGTCCCGAATTTGCTGGCCGACCTCAGATCGACGTTCGAACACACGACCCTTACACACGTAACCACAGCTATGACAACACCCCGGGCAACCACCACGACGACCGCACAGCTACTCGACCCACTCACCACCCGCCAGCGGGAGATCCTCTCGCAGGCGTACTACGACGGCTACTTCGAGGAGCCACGGGCAATCAACGCGACCGAGCTCGCCGAGCGGTTCGGCATCGCTCGCGCAACGTTCACCCAACACCTCCGGAGTGCCCAACGAAAGCTCTTTGCGACCATCTTCAGCCAGGAGGGCCACCAATGAGCGCGACGGTCAAACACCTCTCGGCGTTCCAGCGCGACATCCTCTATGTCGTCTCGGATCTCGAGACCTCCTACGGGCTCGGCATCAAGGAGGCCCTTGAGGAGTATTACGGCGAGGATGTCAACACGGGCCGGGTCTACCAGAACCTCAGCACGCTCGTCGAGGAGGGCTACCTCGAAAAGTCCGCCATCGACAAGCGAACCAACTCCTACACACTCACCGAGAAGTCACTGCAGGCGATCGAACAGCGACACCGCTGGCAACAGACACGGGCCGACGGACAGCTGGCCGGCTGAACAGTACCAACAGCCAAACCGCAATCGCTGTCGCAGTACCACGCGGGGAAGCGATAGTTGCGGGCGGTCAGCACCCGTCCGACGCGCCGTCCTCGTAGCCGGCCGCTGCCGCCCACTTCGCCTCCGGCGGGGTCGTCGCGGGCTCGCTGGCGGCCGTCGGCGTCTCGGCAAGCACAGTTTCGATGACAGCTACCGCCGCCGAGAGGCCATCGATCGCTTCGGTCTCGCGCTCGTTGTTCTCGTACGCGCCGGCGTTGGCGCGCCGAACAAAGGCTTTGAGATGCGTTTCATCAACATCCGGCGGGAGGTCGGGTGTACCGCCGGATCGCGTAGGTGTCTTGTTGTCCATGGGGATCAGTAGGGTGAACTATCGGTGTGTTTGGTGTTGACACTGGTTGCACTGGTGATAACACGCTGGAGCCTCAAAAAATTTGACAAATGTTGCACCGTACTACAATGTGTTGTCTGGTATACTTTCAGCTTTGGTGATAGATGTTGCCGGAGCGCGGCCATGCGTGTGTCCACCCCAGCAGCACCGGATGACAGCCGAAAATACCCTCGCCGCGGTCAGTTAGGCTTCCAGCTCATCGAGGATCGGCCGGAACTTGAGTTCGACCTCATCCCACTCGGCGTCAGGGTCGCTGTCGCCGACGATCCCGACGCCGGCAAACAGCGTCGCCTGCCGCCGGCTCGCCACCGCTGACCGCAACCCTACGGCAAACGTCCCGTTGCCGGCGGCATCGATCCAGCCGACCGGGGCGGCATACCAGCCGCGATCAAATGGTTCGGTCTCCCGGATTGTTTCGAGGGCGCGATCCGGCGGCAGCCCGCCGACGGCGGGCGTCGGGTGCAACGCCTCGACGACATCGAGGACGTGGGTGTCGTCGGCCAGCTCGGCGGTGATCGGCGTATAGAGGTGTTGGACGGTTGCCAGCCGCTTGATCGCGCGCTCACCGACCGAGACTGATGCCGCAAACGGGGACAGCTGCTCGCGGATCGTCTCGGCGACCAGCTCGTGTTCGTGGACGTTTTTTTCATCGGTCAACAGCTCCTCGGCCAGCCACTCGTCCTCGGCGGGGGTCTCCCCCCGGCCGGTTGTCCCGGCTAACGCGCCGGTTTCGACGGTACGGCCCCGCAGCGACACCAGCCGCTCGGGGGTCGCACCGAAAAACGCCGCCGGGGGGTCGCTGTCGGGTTCGACGAGAAACCGCGTACAGTCGGGATACTTGTCGCTCAGCCGAGCGAGGATATCGGCCACCGCAAGGTCGTCACCGAGATCAACTTCGAGTGCCTGGGCGAGGACGACCTTCTGTAGCGTCCCGGCATCGATCCGTTCGACCGCGTTGCGGACGGCCTGCCGCCAGCCGGTCGGGGTCGTCGTCCGGCGGCGGTCGGTGATCCCCGGCCGTGGGGCGGCAGCCGTCTTCTCCCCATGCGACAACAGCCGCTCGCGCTCCTCGTCGAGTTTCGTCTCGACGGCGGCCGGTGTCGCTGATGGGCCGACGGCGTTGACCGTCAGCCAGGGGCCGCCCTCGGTCTGTGTGACCTGCACGCGCGGGAAGACAAACCGGGCGTCGGGAAAGCCGGCCCACGGCGAGGTGTGGTCGTCGCTGGGGGTGTCCCCGTCGGCGGCGTCGGTTCTACCGGCACCTGTTTCCTCTGTGGTCTCCTCGGCATGGAAGGCAAAGCCGCCGAACAGGCGCGGACAGGCGGCTTCCGTACCGGCGTGAACATCGCCGGTTTCGAACAGCCGCTCGGCGGCCGTCCGAATCCCCTCGAATCGATCCGCGCCGTCGGCGGTCAACGTGGCTGCCGCACCGCCGGCGACCACACGCGCCTCATCGGCCGCGTTCCAAACCGTTCGCGGCGGCTCCATGGCGTCCAACAGCGTTCGAAACGACGGCACGGAGCCCGCGAGTGGAACCGACCGACTCACCAGCCGCGGGTGGTCGGTGGTGTGCGGCGATTCCATGCACCGATGAATGGTCGCGTCGCCCTTGAGGGTGACTATCTCACCGACCTCTCGTCGGGGGACACCAGCCGCTGTGGCCCGTGTTCTCACCGGGTGGCCGTCGGCGGCAGTTTTAAATAGGCACCCCCGCAACCACCGGGTGTTCAAATGCCGAAAGTCGAGATCAACATCCCGGAACACCTTGAGATGCAGATCACCCAACTGATCGACGAAGGGGAGTTTATCAACCGCGAGGAGGCGATCGAAAACCTGCTGTCGACGGGGCTGAAAGCCTACAAGACCAGCGGCCCGATGGACGACGACGCTGATCTTGAGGACGACGGGATGATGGGCGACGACGGAATGATGGGCCACGACGACGAGTACGTCTTTTAGCCACCCGCCGCGATGGGTCGTCTTGCCCGTTGACCACGCCCATAGCCACGGCGTTCCCAACAACGCTTAAATCCGAACCGTCCATAGGCCGGGTATGCACAAAGACGAGCTACTCGAACTACACGAGCAGATGGTGCTGATCATGGAGTATTTCCGCTCCCAGGAGTCGGTTGACGCCTCCCTGTTCGACCCCTACGACGAACTCGATGTGGAGCCGGATCACGTCCACAAATCGAAAAGCGAGCACAAACACGCGGTGTTCGTTCTCGGCAACGCCCTCGCGACGGCGATGAGCGAAGACGAGTTCTCCAACGCCGGCCGGGTCGGCAAACGCATGAAGGAGCTCGCCGACGACGCCGAGGGCAAGATCTGATCGCGGTCGACAGACACACCCAAGTATCAACCGCCGGTAGCGAGGGGTAGGATGGCTCTGTCGGCCTCGCTTCCGGTCGCCTCGGGGTTGCTGGATGGCCCCCTGTTGCACCGTCTGGCGGTGACACTCGCTGTCGCCCTCGCGGCTGCCGGACTCGCCGCGATGGGTCGGCCGCGTGTGTGGTACCGCCACCTCACCGACCGCCTGCTGGGTGGGGTGCCGTGGGGGTCGCTGATCGTGGCGGCGATCCTGCTTGCGGTGTACGGTGGTCTACAGGATGGATTTGGTTCAGCCGAGCCGATCGTCCTTCCGTTTCGGGCCTGGAGCTATCTTGATCCGGTCGGGATGCTGATCGCCGGGCTCGCCCACTCGAATACGAGCCACCTGCTTGGGAATCTGTTGGGCACGTTGCTGTTTGGGTCGCTGGTCGAATATCTGTGGGGCCATCACACGACGCGCCACACCGACACGCGACTGCTGGCGGCGTGGACACACCCTGTCGTTCGCGCTGTCGTGATCTTCCCGGCGGCGGCGATCCTCGGCTCGATCGTCGGCTCGCTTGTCGCCCTCGGCCCGATCATCGGGTTTTCGATGGTGGTGTTTGCGTTTGTCGGCTTTGCGCTTGTGCAGGCACCGGTGCTCACTGTCGTGGTGAGCGTGAGCCAAGGTGTCGTCCGCCGGCTGGTCGACGCCGTCCAGACCCCAGAGCAGATCGCCACCAGCGGAACCACGTACTCGACGCCGTGGTTTGCCTCGATCGCCATTCAGGGCCATGCTGTGGGGTTGTTGGCCGGCGTCCTGATCGGGCTTGGCTACCAGCAACTAACACGACGAACCCGGCCCTCGGCTGGTCGGCTGTGGGTTGGTGTCCTGTTGTTTGCCGTCGAGCGATCGCTGTGGGCGGTTTACTGGTATCGCGGCAACAACAGCTATGTCCTCTATCGGGCGATCGGCCTGGGGTTGGTGTTTCTGTTGGCGACGCTTGTCACCTACGCGGTCGTCGCCGACGACACCCCGTTTCTCGCCGAGTTCGCGGTTGACAACCCCACGACGTTTCTGACCGATCTCACGACGATCTCGAACCGGCAAGTCGGGCTGTTGCTGGTGGTGGTCGCCGGTGCGATCCTCGTCGGCCCGGCGGTGGCGACCAACGCGACGACAGCCGCCGACGGTGAGCTGCCGGGTGAACCGATCGAGGTGCGCGGCTATGAGGTGACCTACGGCGAGAACGTCACCAACGGTCAACTCAACGTGATCGACATCGAGGGGGCCGGCGAGTCGACCCGGCTCAACACCTCGGGGGTGATCGTCCGCAACACCAACCGCCATATCTGGTCGACAGCGGTCAGCAGATCCGCGTTGGCAAACGACGGCACGGCGGAGATCCGCCTCGGCGGGCTCACCTGGGAGGAAACAGTCACGGCGAGTCGCACCGGCTGGCAGACTGTCGGTGGCGACACCACGTACCGTGTGACGCTCAGCCACGACAACCGGACGCGACCGCTGTACACCGCCGGCGTTGTCGAGGCTGAGCCGATCGTCGCCGGCCAACGTGTCAGCCTCAACGCGACCCCGACCGGGTTCAGCGTCGGCGTCAACGGTTCGGTCGCCGCGCTGCCGGCCCACAACGAGTCGACAACCCTCGGCCGACTCACCCTCCGCCGGCAGGACAGCCGACTTGTCGCCGTCAACAACCGCACCCAGACGGCGGTGCGGGTCGCAAACAAGGTGAACTGAGTCGATTCACGTTGGCCACTCAGCCACCCATCGTGTACACCGCCCCCTCTCACTCAGTTCTCCCACTCGATCCGGTAGACCTCGGTGTCGATCTCGCCGCGCTCCGCGTCGTGGTGCTCGAACTGCTTGTCGACCGGGAAGGCCGCACTAAAGGCGTGGGTCACCTCGCCGCCGTTGTCGGCAGCGAAGGCCTCGATAAACTCCTTGCTGCCGGCGTTGTGCACCGAGTACGACACCGAGGCGACCGCGGCGACCGTCGACAGAAAGCCGCGATCGGCACCCGCCTGGCCGTTCTGGGCTCCAAACGGCGGGTTCATGACGACTGTGACAGGTTCTGGGATCGACAGCGGGAGCTGTGTGGCGTCGGCCTGCAGCCAGTGGATCGGCGTGCGCGTGCCGACCCGGCGGCGGTTCTCGACGGCCGTCGCCAGCGGGCCGCCGTCAAGTTCGACGGCGATGACACGGGCCGGCCCGCGGAGGGCCGCGCCAAGCGTGAACATGCCGGTGCCAGCCCCCAGATCGAGCACGGTGCGGCCCTCGATGTCGTCGTGGAGATCGGCCAGATGGACGACGTGGGCGGCCAACGCCGGCGGCGTCGGATACTGTTCGAGGGCGGCCTGTGGATCCTCAAAGCCGGCGACAACGGCGAGTTGGCCCTCAAGTTCGCGTTTGGTCGCCATCACGACCACCCTGCTGTCGCGGCTCGCCGGTCGGCTGTGCGCTGTCGCCATCGCCGGCCGGCGCGGCTGTCGGTGTGCATGCCTGACCGTATTCGATACCGCGTGAAAAGTCTACGGCGCGCCCTGGTCGGCGGTCGGTCAGTAGGCGGCAACCCACTCCGAGTCGGTGCCGCCGAGAACGGCATCACAGTCCGGACAGGTGATCAGACAGATGGTGCGGCCGCGATGGCGTTTCTCGTCGTCGAGAATCTCGGTCAGCCACGCGCCGGATGGTTCCTCGCTGTGGTCGCACTCGGGGCAGGTCGGCATGCTGCTATTTTCGACTGGTGTGATAATAATACTATCTATGGGCTCATATCGGATACATATTGTCCTACTTGCGCTACAAAAGTCCGAATAAAGTCCCCAATCGTTCAAAAATAATCCAAAATATAAGATGGTAGGGCAGTCCCGCTACTGTGGTGTCGTCGTCGCGGTGCTGAGTCGCTCGCGGTCGTGCGGGGCTGCGAAGTTGAGATCCGGGCCACGGGCGATGATCCCATGCGGTGTTACGTCCGGGTGAGTCGTGTAGTAGTGTTCCTTGATGTGGTCGATATCGACCGTCTCGGCGACGCCTGGCTGTTGGTACACATCACGGAGGTACGGCCAGAGATTGTCGTACTGGTGGATGTACTGCACGTTGCACATGAAGTGGGTGTGGTAGACGTGATCGAAGCGAACGAGGGTTGTGAACATGCAGATATCGGCCTCGGTGAGTTGATCGCCGGCGAGGAATCGCTGATCGGCCAGCAACTCGTTGTAGTGATCGAGCGCATCAAACAGTTCGTCGATGGCCGCGTCGTAGGGGCCCTGTTTGGTCGCAAAGCCGGCCTTGTAGACGCCGTTGTTGATCGGCTCGTAGATGTCGGTGATGAGCTCGTCGATCCGCTCGCGGTTCGATTCGGGCGCGAGATCGATATCCCGCTCGGCGACATCGCGGAACCCGGTCGTCAACATGCGAATGATCTCGCGGGACTCGTTGTTGACGATGGTTTCCTCCTTGGTGTCCCACAGCACCGGCACCGTCACGCGGCAGGTCGCATCCGGGTCGGCTTCGACGTAGAGTTCCCGCAGGTAGTCGCTGCCGTGGAGTTTGTCCTCAGTGCAGCCTTCTTTTTCAGGGCTGAACTGCCAGCCGTCATCGCCGCGGTAGGGATCGACGACCGACACGTCGATGGCGTCTTCCAGTCCCATCAGCGCGCGGACGAGCAGCGTCCGGTGGGCCCACGGGCAGGCATACGAGACATAGAGGTGATACCGGCCGGCTTCGGCCGCAAAGCGGTCGTCGGGTTCGGCGTCGATGTGGTCGGGCACGTCGCTGCCGGCGATCCAATCGCGGAACGGGGTCGTCTGTCGCTCGAAGGCTCCCTCCTCGTTGGTCGCCTGAAAGGTATCGGTTCGCCACTCGCCGTCGACAAGCATGTTCATGAGTGGGTCTCTCTCGGGTGCCGACAGGCAAAAGCGTTCGCTGCGGTTACATCCACGTAACCGGCCCGAAAACGGCCAGCATCCACGGTTGCGATGTGGCGATAGGCGACCGCAACCGACTTGTACCACCAACAAATATTACGAGGTGGTATGTCCGAATCCGAATTCAGTGGTTTCAGCAGCGCAGGCGAGGCGGAAGTGACCCGCGCAATAACCGAAGAGTTCAGCGACGAGTTCATGGATTTCACCGAGAGCGACGTGATCATCGTCGGCGGCGGCCCCTCCGGCCTGATGGCCGCAAAGGAACTGGCCGAACAAGATGTCAAAGTGATGGTCGTCGAGAAGAACAACTATCTCGGCGGCGGGTTCTGGCTCGGCGGCTTTCTGATGAATACGCTCACCGTCCGCGAGCCGGCCGATGAGGTGCTTGATGAACTCGACGTACCCCATCAGGAAAGCGAGGAAGTCGACGGCCTCCACACCGCCAAAGGCCCGCATGCCTGTTCCTCACTGATCAAAGCCGCCTGTGACGCAGGCGCGAAAATCCAGAATATGACCGAGTTCACGGATATCGTCGTCCGCGAGAACCACCGCGTCGCCGGCATCGTGATGAACTGGACGCCGGTGCACGCGCTGCCGCGAGAGCTCACCTGCGTCGACCCCATCGCCGTCGAGAGCGACCTCGTCATCGACGCGACGGGCCACGAGGCGGTCGTCGTCTCGAAACTCGAAGAGCGCGGCGTCCTCGACGCGCCGGGGATCGAACACGCCAAGGAAAACAACACCGGCATGGATCAATCGGAGGACGGCGAGTACGGCGCGCCCGGCCACGACTCACCCGGCCACGACTCGATGTGGGTCACCGAAAGCGAGGATGTCGTCGTCGAGGAGACGGGCAAAGTCCACGATGGCGTGATCGCTACCGGCCTCGCCACGGCAACGACACACGGTCTCCCGCGGATGGGGCCGACATTCGGCGCAATGTTGCTGTCCGGCAAACGCGCCGCCTCGGTCGCGCTTGACGAACTCGGGAAGGATGGTGCCGCCGTCGACTTCTCGGCGTCACCGACGCCGGCTGACGACTAGCGACGACCGACAGCCGATAGCGGCTGGTTCCCGCTGACACACCGTCCATCCATCGCTACCTTACACGACATCGCGGACGACCGCGGCGACCGTCGGCGCGTCGGGGCCGAGCACGTACGAGATCGGTTCGATCCCGTAGTCGCCGGTCTGATAGAGCACGAATGTCTCGGTCAGGTCGGCGTCGGCGACAGCCTCGCCGATGGTCGCCGCCAACTCCTCGCTGGCCTCCGAATCGAATTCGATGGTGCTGTAGCCGGCCGCTGCGAAGTCGGCGATCAGCTCTTCGTCGTAGGCGATGTTGAGGCCAGCACGTACGTCGACGCCGTGCTCGCGGGTCGCAAGCAACACCGAGGCGGCGTGTTCGCTGACGCCGAACTCCGGCTCGGCGGGGACGGTTGCGCGGCCCTTGATATCGAAGATCCGGCCCGGCACGCCGGCTACGTCGTCGACGGTAGTTCCTTCCGGGAGGCACTCGACGAGATTCGAGCCGACATTCGGAATGAGGGTTGCAAACCCGCTCATGCTCGTCAGCGTGCGCAGCCCGCGGCGCACCGAGGAGCGCACCTGCTCTGTCTGTCGAATGCGGCTGTCAGGGTCGTGCACGGAGAAGTCGATATCAGCCTCCGCAAGCTCCGGCATCGCGTTTTCGTGGAGGTCAGCCAGCAGGTCGCCATCTTCGAGCTGGCGGATCAACACCTCGATTTCGACAAGGGCCTGCACGCGACTCATATCGCCGGTCGCCAACCTGTCGGCGACGCGTTCGACCAACTCGACGACGCGATCGTCGGCCGCGATGGTCTCGTTGTGGGCGACCTCGCCGTGGGCGTATTTTGAGACGGCCGACTGACTGATGCCGAGGGCGTCGGCGACCTCGCGTTGGGTGAGCCCGCGGTCGCGGAGGGATTCGGCCAGCAGCGACCGGATCGTCGGCAGGAACTCCTCGACGACCAGTTCCTCGATGAATTTCATACTCTGTGTCTTGCCGGGCAACCGATATCAGTGTCGTGGTTTGTCGTTCGTCCGGCGTTCAGCGTTCGAACTCGGGGTCATCCTGAATCTTCGAGGCTTTTGGGCCGTCCTGATCCTGATACTTCGAGCCGCGCTCGGCCCCATACGGACGCGTCGATTCAGATTTCAGTTCAGTAAAGACGAGTTGGGAGACTCTCATCCCCGGCGAGAGCGCGACCGGCGCGGCGCCGAGATTCGAGAGTTCCAGCGTGATCTGCCCCCGGTACCCCGGATCGACGAAGCCGGCGGTATTCGAGAGGAAGACGCCGCCGCGGCCGCCGAGGAAGTTCTCGATAACCCGGCCGCGCGGTTGGACTTCGAGATCGTAGGTCGGTTCAACGCGGTCGGTTTTCTCGACCGCGGCTACCCGGTCGAAGACGATGTCGCCGTCGAGCAGATCATCAAGGCGGGCCGTATCGACACCGGCGTCGGCGTAGATCGCGCGGAAGCGTTCGAGCGTGTCGCGCTTTACCGACTCGTACTCGCGGTTCTCGACGTTCGAGATGCTCGATTTCGAGCTGTAGCCCATCGCGTCGGCTGCGTCGGCCATCGTGAGCCCGGCCTCGGTGCGATACTCCCGGAGTAGCGCGCTCGGCGTCGGGACGTACTGGCCGCGTTTGTGGGCGTCCATCGAGAAATCAACACACCACTCGGTCATCTCGTTGTAACAGTCGCTCGGTTCGATGTACATCTCGCGGTCGCGGCTGTACAGCGAGGTGGTGTAGCCGAGCCGCGTGCCAAGATACGCGGCGCGGTTGGCCAACTCCGAATTGGCCGTATAGAGGGTATCTCGGTTCTCGCGCCGGCTGCCGTCGCCGTCGATCAGCCCCTCGTAGAGGGATTCAAGCACGGGCGTCGGCCAGTCCCACGCCGCGTCCGGGATCGTCTTTTCGCCCCCGCTGCCACAGAGGTCGCGCACGATTGCTGACCAGAGGGCCGAACAGACGGTGACGGCAGTCACACCACTGTCGTGTTCGTCCCACGACAGCGATGCGTCCCACGACGCAAAGAAGTCGGCGAACCGCTCGACGTAGGCCTCGGTTTGGTTGTTAACGACGACCTGTTTCCGGCGGGCGTACCCCTCGGCGATATAGAAGCCGAGACACCAGCCGAATTCCTCGGTGACGGGGAGATTACGAGGAAGCCGAAGCGTGCTCTGTTTGAACGCAACATCGAGGTCGGCGGGTGCAGCCGTCGGCGTGACCGCGGTTGCCGGCGCGCTCGACTGCTGTTGGTAGTGGTCTTTCGATCCCTGTGGAACCGACTCCCAATCGACCGCGCCGAGCCCATCTGACGCGTAGACAGTGAGGTCGTCGTTGTCGAGGCGGTCAAGGAGGTCGATGGTCGGCGTTTCGGTCTCGGCTTCGGGGAGTTCGCCGGGCGTCATCACGAGTTCGCCCTCGGCCGCTTCGCTTTCGATCCGTGTGACGCCGCCGTGTTCGTCGAGGGTAAACAGGTTGTGGTCGCGTGTCACCAACACCTCGCGTCCGGATTCGAGTTCGACGCGGTAGATGCGTTTCGTCGGGTTTTCGATGTAGTCGGAGACCCGATGGGTGCTGACGCGCAGGGTTTTCGGGTCGAACGACACGGCATGCGCGGGCTGTTCGTTCTCGACGATCTCGCCGATCTCGTAGAACCCGAACCCGTCGGCCGGCGTCCAGAGGAAGACCTCCTCGTCGTACGGCAGCGACGCATGCACCACAACCGCAAGACGGCCCAGCGATGAGCGGCCCTCAACAGTGGCAACAAGATCGGATGGGATCTCAACACGTTCCTTCGTTGTCCCGAGCACGAAATCACCAGGATGGAGAATGAACTCCTCGCCTTCTTCGACGTAGGTTTCTCGGACGTACTCATCGACCTCGTCGGCGCGGTCGGGGTGAATACAGGGGATGTTGGTGCGCTGGAATTCAAGGAATTCGGAGCCGAGCCGCATGTCGATGCTCGCCGGCTGGACTTGGGTGTCGAGATCGTCGATGGGGTCGACGACGAGGTCACCCTCCTCCAAGCGTTCGAGCAGATCGGTATCCGAGAGGATCATGCCTCTCAGAGTGCGGCCAGCCGGCTAAAAACCAACGTAATCCGCCAGCGATCTCGCTCGGCGTGCCGATCCATAGCCTCTTGGCGACGCCATCGCAACACTGGGTATGAAACAGGTCATCGCCGCTCGCACCGATCTCGGGATGGGCCAGGGCAAACTTGCCGCCCAGGTCGCCCACGCGTCGCTGTCGGCCTACGAGGACACCGACCCAAAAACACGGAAGGCATGGAAAGGCGGCGGCCAAAAGAAAGTCGTTGTCAAGGTCGACGGCGAGTCCGCGCTGTTTGAGCTGGCCGAGGCAGCACGCGTCAAGGGACTGCCGAACGCGGTCATCCGTGATGCCGGCCACACGCAACTTGATTCGGGGACGGCGACGACGGTTGCGGTCGGTCCTGGTGACGAGGAACAGGTTGACGGCGTCACCGGCCACCTTTCGTTGTACTGACGGCGACGCCGAGTCGGGCACGCGATAGCAGTTGCGGGAGTTGTTTCGGGGTGTTGAGCGGCCATACCGAGGCACGCTGGAATATGTATAAAAATCGGGCTGCAAATCCGGATCTAAGCGTATTATTTCATTAAAGTTGGGCAAGGACTAAGTAATGATAAATAGTTCACAGTAATGGTGTTACCGAATGACACAGGTGATCTGGATCATCGTTGCAGCATTGGTAACGTTCACCGTGGGATATCTCGGGTACTCACGGTACCTGTCACAGTTCGTTGAACTGGACGAGGACGCGGAAACACCGGCACACAAGTATGAGGATGGACAGGAGTATGTCCCCTCAAAGAAACCGGTATTGCTTGGCCACCACTTCTCAAGTATCGCTGGTGGAGCTCCCATCGTTGGCCCGATCACGGCCGGTGCGGTGTGGGGTTGGGTACCCGCGCTGCTGTGGATTGCGATCGGGAATCCGTTGATGGGGGCTGTTCATGACTTCATCTCGTTGTCAGGGTCGCTCCGCCACGAGGGGAAGTCGATCGGATACATTATCGGTGAGTACGTTGGCGAGCGTGGCAAACAGATGCTGCTGTGGTTCGCCTTCCTGACGATCATTCTCGTCGTGGCGGTGTTTGCGCTTGTCGTTGGCATCGTGTTCAACGCGTATCCCGAGGTGTCGACAGCTTCGACCGTGTATATCGGCTTAGCACTGCTGTTCGGCCTCTACTTGTACCAGTTTGATGGTCCATTTATCCCTGGAACAGTCGTCTTCGTTGCGGGTGTGTTCGGTGCTGTCTGGGTTGGGATGGAGTACCCAGTTGCCTTGTTCGAGCCGACCGCCGAACGGACGGCAGAACTCGGTGTGATCGTCCTACTCGGCGGTGCCGGCCAGTGGGTGCCCGGAGCAGCAGCACTCGGTGCCAACACGGCAGCATGGATCCCAGTTGTGATGGTGTACGCCGCTATCGCCAGCGCGCTCCCGGTTTGGACGTTGCTTCAGCCTCGGGATTATCTCTCATCGTTCCTGCTGTACGCGGGTGTTGGCGGTGCGATCGTTGCGATCATCGTTGGAACGTTGTTGGGCACGTCAACCGAGCCGCTCGTGATCGACTCCTCGCTCGGGGCGTTCAACGGCTTCTGGGGCGTTGAAGGCGTGTTCTTACCGCTGTTCCCACTGCTGTTTATCACGATCGCCTGTGGGACGATCAGTGGCTTCCACTCGCTGGTCTCCTCAGGGACGACAGCCAAGCAACTGGACAAGGAGACCGACGCCCGACTGATCGGCTACGGCGGGATGCTCGGTGAGGGACTGCTGGCATCGGTCGCTCTGTCGGCACTCGCCGTGTGGGGCTTCGCGGATCCTGCTGGCGGGATCGGTGCCGCACTCCCGAACTTCGCCTCCGGTGGTGGGGTGATCCTCACGAGCCTTGGCATCCCAGAAACGGTCGGAGCCGTCTTTATGGCACTCGTCCTGGTTAGCTTCCTGCTAACCTCAACCGACACCGCGGTTCGCCTTGGCCGCTACATGATGGAAGAGATCGTCGGGCTCCCGGCCGGTCAAACCGACACGGGGCTCAATCCGACGCAGGAAGACACCCTGCTCGACAAGATCGGCTCGATTGCCCGTGGCCGCTACACCAATCCGCTGGTGCAGACCATTCCAGCCTACCTGCTCGTTGTCTCCGGCCAGTGGGTGACGCTGTGGGCACTGTTCGGTGGTGCCAACCAGCTGTTGGCCGCTCTCGCCTTGCTCACGGGAACCGTTTGGATCGCCAACTGGGATGCGACGAAACAGCTCGCCACTACCGGTGTCCCGATGGCGTTGATGGTAACTATCACCGTGCTTGGACTCGCATGGTTGGTGTTCTACGAGAATCTGTACAGCAACCTCTATCTCCATTTCACCGGCGCGCTAGAGGAGCCCCTTGCGGCGGAAGCACTCGCCTCCTCGGCGGTGCAAGCCATCCTCGGGCTGGTGTTGATTACGCTCGCGTTGTCGTTGGTGCGCATCGGCTACCGGAACATCCAAGAGGTGCGATCCGGAACCGACCGCGCCGCGGTGAATCCAAGCGACGACTAAGCTGTCGCTCCGCTATTTTTCGTGGAATGGCATGACTCCTGCAGTCACAGGTGAAGATTCGTGTGGGTTGCGGTGCTATCGCCAGAACCGCTTTGCAACCTGTGAGAGCAATCCTTCATCCGATTCGGGCACATCATCCCAGAGCCGGAAGGCTGCCGCGGCATCGGCTGTCTGGCTGGCAACGCAGTTCTCGGCATCGGGAGCCACGACAATGAGATTCACCTCGTAGTGACCGTAGTAGCCAAACTTCAGCAGCGTCCGATCCCGGAAGTCAGACACGTAGTCGGCGACTGCATCCGGGATGGCCTCGGCGATGACAACGAACGTGATGTCGGTACCGTAATGTTCCTCACTTGGCTCGATCCACGCATCAGCAAGGTCGTGGCCTTCATCGACGAACGTCTGCAACGTCTCGACAGTCGGGCGATCGATCCGTTGGACAAACAGGTGCTCTTCGGTTTCATGATCGGCATAGCTCAATGCTGGGTGGAAGAACTGCTTTTGCGTTTTGGCGCGAAACTCCCCGTACAGTCGCCATTCCCGGCCGGCTGCCGCATAGTCTTTTTCGAGGTCGTAGTTGTACAACAGCCGTCCGGCAACCGCTGATAGATACTCATCGTTCCACTCGGGAACGGCCTCACGGATCGCCGCTGGTACCTCTTCGGCCTCTCTGCTCACAGCCACCTACACAGAAAGTAGATACAAAAACCCGGCGGGGAGATTTAAGTTTCCAGAAATTCTACACGATCATCAATGAGTGATACACAAACTGAAGCCTGTGGTCGGTGTTCGATGTCGACCGTTGTCGACGCCGTTGCCGACGACGAGTCGAACGCGGATCGAGACCCCCTTACCGGTGATCAGATTGAGGTTTCCGAGACCACTCTCAGTCGCGTCGCTCCCGGGGCGTGGCTTGGTCGAGTGACGACTCGGCTCAATGAGGTCGCCCAACAGTTGACCTACAATCGGTAACGACGACCACTCACGTCATCGTCACCGCATAGGTCAGCGTAAATATGAGGATCGCTGCCGTAGCGACGTTGATGGCCGAAAACGCCACCACGTCAAGAAACGAGAGGCCGCCGATGAGCGTCCAGCCGAGCAGCGTCGACAACACGGCGTTCAGTCCAAGGAGCACACGCGGATCGCCATCCGATGTCGCGATCCCTTCGCCAAAACCACCGTCATCGGCACTCATACCACATCATCTTTCGTTTGACACTTAGTTTTTGATGCCGCCGCCCCTACAGCGGGTATGCACCCCTCCAATCGTGACGGCGTCGCCGTTGATCCGGTTCCGTTCGTTGTTGTCTCCGGGCTTGCGGCTCTCATGTTGCTCTCGTTTGGCCCGCTGTACGGGCAGGCCCTCGGTGTCTCGTTGTCGGTCGCACTGTCAGCCTCGGTCGGGCTGACCGCTGTGGCCGCCGGCGTCGCTTACTACCGACACATCTGGACGGCTCAGCCGGCCGTCGACCGCGCGCTGTCGGTCGGATTGCGCGCCGAGCGACTCTTTCAGTTGATGGTTATCCTTGCGGTCGTGTTCGTCGGGCTTGCGATCCCCCTGATCGTCTGATCACGACGGGCTGTGCCGCTCACTGGTTGTGCAGTGCGTCTACACAGCACCAGTATTATTGTATGTACGGCTGACACCAACGGGGATATGGGACTCCTTGACTCACTAACCGACGCGCTTTCCTCGCCGTCGCCCGCGGAGCGTCCCGATGACGGCTCCAATGGGGCCTACTGGTGTGATGACTGTGCCAACCGCATCCGTGATGTCGACGTAGACGGCGAGCCGGTGTGTCCGGACTGTGGCGCGGAGATGCGGTTTGAGCGAGCCACCGGGCGCGACTGTGCCTGCTGATCAGGGTTCTCTGAGAACAGTCTCCTCGCCTTCCTCGGTCGGAAACGGGTGCGACTCCGGCGACACAGTTGTCTCTGTATCAACGAACGTGTTGGTCATCCCCGTCTCAATGGCTGTTTCGTCGTAGTCGGTACCGATGAAAACGAGTTCCGTGCGGCGGTCGCCGTGCTCCTCGTGCCACGGTAGGTCGGGACGGTTTGATCGGTACATCTCACGGTCAACGGCTGGGAGGCTGGCGATCCACGGCCCCTGTGCGGTCGCTGTGATCGATGGCCCTGCTTGGCTGATCGTGATCCGGGTGTCACTGCCGGCTATCCAGATGGTTCCTTTCGCCCGAATCACGCCTGTCGGCAACTCACGGAGAAATGTCGCAAACTGATCCGGGGACACCGGCTGGTGGCGACAGATGGTTGTCGACGAAACGCCGTACACCTCGTCGGGATGGGTGTGACCGTCGTGCTGTTCGTCGCTGTGATCGTGGGCATGTTCGGCTTCCTCCTCGTCCAGTGCTCGCTGCCACCCTGGTAGTGAATCGATGGCGGTGGCAGCAAAGCGATCGATCCCGAGCAGTCGATCTGGCTCAACGGCGGAAAACGTGGTTTCGATCTGTGTGGCGGTGGGCTGGAGGCCTCCAACCAGCGACCGGGCTTTGGTCAACTCGTCGTCGGTGCACTGATCGGCCTTATTCAGCAGGACGACATTTGAGAGCTCCACCTGCTCGACCAGCAGATCCGACAGGGGTCGATCGGCGTCGGTGCCCCGGCGTTCCGGCACCGCGGTGTCACTGAACTGGTCGAGAAACAGTGGAGTGTCGAGGACGGTGACAACGGCGTCAACATCGTACAGGGCGGCGACGCGTGATTCGGTCGTGAACAACTGCGCGATCGGGGCTGGCTCGGAGATGCCCGACGGTTCCACCACGAGATGATCAAACGACCGATCGCGGGCCAGCCTGACGACTGCAGTTTCAAGATCATCCTGTAGCTCACAGCAGATACAGCCGTTCGATAGCTCCGCGACGCCGTCGTCAATATCGAGCTCCGAGCCGTCGGCGACGAGTTCGGCATCAACGTTGACGCTTCCCATATCGTTGACCAACACCGCAAGCTCAGTTTCGTCGGCTGTCGACAGCAGATGATTCACCAGTGTTGTCTTCCCTGCACCAAGACTTCCAGAGAGGAGTGTCACCGGAATCACATCACTCATGCCGCACCGTAGCAGGCGAACCCCGTTAACTCTCACCCAAGACTGCGTGTTCCGTGCACGGCGGTGTGTCCAAGGAGAGGGGAGCCGCATCAGATTTTAATTGTTGTTTGTCATGATAGTTGGTATGCGACTCGCTGAACGGATCGATCGATTTCGGACGACGCTGAAGCAGTGGCTTCGCGGGCTCTATCACGGGATGATCACCCATCCAGCGTATGAGAAGGTCGAAAAAGAGGCCGAAGACACGGAGGATGCGTTCATGCTTGCGTGTTTCCCCGATGCCTTTGGCATCCCATCGCCGGTGTCGTACTACACCGCCGAGTTGCTTCCATATCTCGAATCCGAATTTGAGGGGTGGGAGCGGCGACTGTGGGATCGTGACTCGTATGTCGAACGGAAGGGACAGCAGTATCACTTCTGATGGAACCGTTTGTCTTCTTTGGCGGCAAGGGCGGGGTCGGCAAAACGACGGTCTCCAGCAGCTACGCGCTCAAATGCGCTCGTGACGGCCACGACACGCTGGTGGTTTCAACCGACCCAGCACACTCGGTCGGCGATGTGTTCGACCAATCGTTCGGCGATGAGGCCACCCCGGTCGACGGCGTCGAGAACCTCTGGGCGATGCAGATCGATCCGGACGACGAGGTCACTCGCCATCTCAACGAGCTGCGACAACAGCTGTCCGAACAGGTATCAACGGCGATGGTCTCGGAGATCAACCGCCAACTGGAGATGGCTCATGGGACACCAGGAGCCTACGAGGCAGCACTGTTCGATCGGTTCGTCGAGGTGATGCGGAATGCCGAGCCGTATGACCGCGTTGTCTTCGATACGTCCCCAACTGGGAGCACACTTCGGCTGCTCGGGTTGCCGGAGTTGCTGGAAGACTGGATCGACCGGCTGATGCAGAAACGGAAGGTTAGTATCGATCTCTTCGAGAAAGCAGCCGTCGGAAACAACGAGCCGCGACGCGTCATGGAGGGTGATCCGGTGTTAGCGCAGCTACAGGATCGGAAATCCTTCTTCGAGTTCGCCGGCGAGACCCTCCAGTCAGATGCAGCGTTCTTCCTCGTCTTCAACCCTGATGAACTCTCACTCAACGAAACAGCCCGGGCGATCGATGACCTCGAAGCAAGCGATCTGTCGGTTCGTGGCCTCATCGCCAACAAGCTGACGCCCGCCCCGGATGACGATGAAACCGGCCGCGGCGCGCGGTATCTCCGAGACCGAATCGAGACTGAATCTAAGCGACTCACTCGCGTCCGCGAGGAATTTGGCCCGGAGCTTGTTGCGACAATCGAAACCCGAACCGCCGAGGTGAAAGGTGACCTGTTGGCAGCTGTCGCCGATGAGATCCAGATCGATACCACCGTTGACCCGCCATCAGAGGTGGAGCATCAGTAGTACCCATCAGTCAGCCACAGGTAACCGATAGCATCCACAGGATTTGAGTTCTACCCATCAAAACAGTGCAACTATGCTCGATGAGGGAGCGGTACTCGATACCTTCCCCGACAGCCCGGTGCCAACCACCGCGTTGGCGGATTTGGAGGGTCATGAGGCGATCCTGACGGCGATACCGATCACAGCAGAAGCCCACGGCGGCCGAGAGGTCTCCGAACGGGTGTTGGTGCAGACGGAAGCCGCCGCCATCGTTGCCGTCTACGAGGATGACGGCTGGACGGTCGACCACCGTATCACCGCGGCCAACCGCGACAGCGGCGAGGTATTTCAGGAGGCGATGCTCCGCGCTCAAGGCGACAGCAGCCTCGTTGAGTCGCCGGATGACACCGAGCCATAACCCAGGGGTATCCTGCCTGTTTTATTATCCTCGACCGTGAAGACACCTCCCAGAGAATGCCGGCTCCGATCGCTGTACTCCACGTTGAGGACGACAGCCAGTTTGCGGAGCTGACACGGCGGGGTATCGAACGCGAACTCCCCGCTGTCACCGTCGAGACCGTTGGCAACGCCAACCAAGCCTTCGATCGGATCGCTGCCTCCCGCCCGGACTGTGTTGTCTCGGACTACCAGATGCCGGGCCGCAACGGGATCGAGTTTCTCACCGAGCTTCGGGAGGAGTACCCGAAGCTGCCGTTTATTCTCTACACCAGCAAGGGGAGCGAAGCCGTCGCCAGCGACGCGATCTCCGCCGGTGTCACCGACTACATCCAGAAGGATGCCACGACCGAGCAGTACGAGCTGCTTGCCCGCCGGATCGAACAGGCCGTCGCCCGGCGGCGCGCCGAACGCGATTACCGGGAGATCTTCGAGAAGGTACCCGCCGGGCTCGTCGTTCACGACCCCGACACCGGTGAGATCGTCGACGCCAACCGCCGGTTTTGCGAGCTGCTGGGCCATGACCACGAGGACGTAATCGGGATGACTGTCGGCGATTTCTCCGCCGATGAGCCCGCCTACGCGGCGGGGAAAGGCCACAGCAAGATCCGGGAGGCCGCCGCCGGCGAGCCCCAACGGTTCACCTGGCGCGATCAGACCAGCGACGGCGAGACGTTTCCGGTCGAGGTAGTGCTTGAGCGCACGGCGATCGGCGGCCAGGAACGCGTCCTCGCGTTCGTTCGTGATCTCAGCGACGACGATCCGGAGTGATCTCAGCGACGACGATCCCGATAGGGTCGACGGCCTGACTGATCGGCTGGCTTTTTGTCCTCGCCGCCCCACCTCCCGGTATGGTTTCGGCTCTCTTCGATCCCGACCGCTGGGAGGCGGTCGGCGACTTCGCGTTCGACGATATCACCTACCACCGCGCTATCGACGTGTCAGCGGTGCGGATCGCCTTCGACCGCCCCGAGGTGCGCAACGCCTTCCGACCCGGCACGGTCGACGAACTCTACACCGCCCTGGATCACGCCCGCAAACAGGCTGATATCGGCTGTATCCTGCTGACCGGCAACGGCCCAGCGGAGGACGGCGGCTGGGCCTTTTGCTCGGGTGGCGACCAGTCGGTGCGGGGTGGCTCGGGCTACGAGTACCGCGACGACGACGCGGCGAGCGAGGACGACGACCCCGCAGTCCAGCAGGCCAAAGCCGGCCGGCTCCACATTCTCGAAGTCCAGCGACTCATCCGCACCATGCCGAAACCCGTCGTCGCCGTGGTGCCGGGGTGGGCCGTCGGCGGCGGCCACTCGCTGCACGTGATCTGTGATCTCACCCTCGCCAGCGACGACCACGCCAAGTTCCTCCAGACCGACCCCGACGTGGCCTCCTTCGACGGCGGCTTCGGCTCGGCGTATCTCGCCAAGCAGATCGGCCAGAAGAAGGCCCGCGAGGTGTTTTTCCGCGGCAAAACCTACTCCGCCGAGGCGGCCGCCGACATGGGGATGGTCAACGAGGCGATTCCGCACGAGGAACTGGAGGAGGTAGCCCTCGAATGGGCCGCGGAGATGACAGCGAAGAGCCCGACGGCGATGCGCATGCTGAAGTTCGCGTTCAACGCGACCGACGATGGGATGATGGGCCAGCAGGTCTTCGCCGGCGAGGCGACGCGGCTGGCGTATATGACCGACGAGGCGAAAGAGGGTCGGGATGCGTTCTTAGAGGATCGGGAGCCGGATTTCGACGAGTTCCCGTGGCATTACTGACGTACGTAAAACAACCGTTCGGCAGTCGGCTGAATCGAGGAGAGACGTTGCTGCGTCGGCATTATCCCGGATTCTGTCACCCGATTACGAACCGAGTTCATCGAGGGGAATTCGATCGAGTTCGATGGTATCGTAATCCTGCTCAGTAGATAGCACTGATTCGTCGGTGACAATCGCAATCCCGGCATGGATCGCGTCGAACGGGGTGAACCCCTGCTCGGCAGCGAGCACCGCAGCCGTGAGCACCGCTTCCTCGTGTTCGGGCGGTTGCACGGGAACTAGCTCGACGAGGTCAGCGACGACACGCCCGATGTCGACGGTGTAGTCGGCGGCCTCGGGATCGTACGCAACCACGAAGAATTCGGTGTAGGCGGTTATCGACGTGTGAATATCGTCGTACTTCTCCAGTGCGTCGAGTGCGGCGTCCTGGAGCCAGTCGTCCTGTTTCGCTAGGCCCATCAGAAAATCAGTTTCGACGTACATCCGCTATTCGGACGTCTGCCGTTCACGGTCGTCTATCTCGGCGTCTATCTCAGCCTTCGCAGTCGCAATCGATTCGCCCTCGATATCATCGTGGTCGATGTCCGCGAACGCATCGCCGACGGCATCTCGAAGCCCTTCGATCGGGTCGTCATCGACCGGTAACAACACGACGTGGGTCGGGAGTTCGACGATCCGGTAGCGATCCCCGTAGCGATCCCGCACATCTTTTGGGAGGTAGATCCGTCCCCGCTCGTCGGCTGTTGTTCCCATGAATAGTAGTACGACCGTGTCTCACGTAATATTTTCCCGTATAATTGGGGGTGTCGACGTAGAGCTGACCACTACAGAACAGTCAATAGCTGTCGAGGACGGCCACCTGGAAAAAGTCACGCGACCGCTATTGCCCGACAGCAGCAGGATCGTCAACGAACGTCGTCACTAACTCCGCCACATGCTCCGGTTCCGACAGCAGGCCAAGATGACCGACATCCTCGATATCGATGAGGCGACTCTCCTGGTGGGCATCGACGACGGCGCGGGCTCCCTCCGCGAGATGTCGTGGGCCATGCTCGCCGGTCAGCAGCAGCGTCGGCGTCTCGAAATCAAGTGCCGGTAGCTCGAAGGTCTCCACAGCCTCCAGTTCCCGAATCACCGTCTCGACCCAGTCCATGTTGATCTGCTCGGGCCACCATGGCATCGCCGTCACGTCAGGTATTCCGCTGCCGGCTTCGAAAAACAGCCGCATCGCCTCGGTGTCACTGCCCTCGTCGGCAAGCGATCGCACCTGTGCGCTCAGCGGTGGGTCGGCCGATTCGCCTACCGTGACCGCTGGTTCATAGAGGATGAGCCGGCTGATATCCACCGTCGGCGCGGCCGCAAGCGCGACCAACCCGCCGAAGGAGTGGGCCAATACCACCGGCTCGCCATCGACAGCGTCAACGAGAGCCTGTAGATCTGCAACCTCTCGATTGAGGCTGTAGTCGTCGCCGTCGCCGCTGGCCCCGCGACCGCGGCGATCCGGCACGGTGACGGTGTAGTCGGCAGCGAGTTGGGAGACGATCGGCTGGAGGCTCTCGCCGGTGGCGGCACTGCCGTGGAGAGCGATCAGCGGTGGGCCGTCACCGTCGTGTTCGACGGCGATCTCGGTACCATCTGCCGCGGTGACCGTTTCCATGCGAGCGAATGGCGGCTCCAGCGGCAAGGATCACTCGATCGAGGGCGACATGCTTGCTGTCGCTCAAAACTTCTCTAACAGCGATTCATAGAACTCGCCGTCATCATCGGCGGCCAGCTTCTCGACGATCAGCTCCGGCGTCGACCGCGCCAGATGCTCTTTCACCGGCGACCGATTCACCTCCAACTCGCCGTCAACGAGCCCAACGGCTTCGATCCCATCGACGGCAACGTCGATGGCGGCGGCCTCGCGGATCTCCCGTGCCAGATGGGAGACGAAGACCGCGGCGGTCTGCTGTCGATAGAGGGATTCGAGGATGCCGGCGATGAGCTTCGCGCTCGCGCCCGGTTCGGTGATGCTTTCCAACTCGTCGACGAGGACAAGCCGACCGTCCGCCCCGTCGACGAGGTCGCCGAAATCCTGGAGCGTGCTCTCGAAGGCCCCGGCGTCGAGTGTGCCCTGTGATTTGGCGTAGTAGTGCAGCTCGGAGAATCGGGACAGCCGGGCGTGGTCGGCCGGCACCGGCAACCCCATCTGGGCGGCGATAACGATCAGTCCAACCAGATCAAGGAGGGAAGTTTTCCCGCCGGAGTTGACACCCGATAGCAGTGTCACCCCTTCGACGCTGTAGTCGACCGGCTCGACGGCCGCGAAGTCGACATCGAGGATCGGTGATCGACCGCCCTCGATGGTGAACCCCGGCGTGGGTGCGTCGTCATCGTCGGCGTCATCGTTGCCGTCTGCGCCAGCAGCGTCGCCGACGAACTCCGGCATCGTACAGTCGAAGTCGCGGGCGAAGGCGGCGATCGCCAACTCGACATCGAGTTCGAGCGCGTTCCGAACCAGCTCCTCGGCAGGCGTTTTGAGTGCCGCTAGCTCGTCGGCGAGGTCGGCTTTCAGCTCGGCTGATCGGCGGTCGCGGGCGGTCGTCAGCTCGGTGTTAAGCCGCGAGACGGCATCGTCGCGCCGGGAGACCGGAAAGGTCGGCTCGCCGCCGAAGATGTGGTCGGCCAACTCGGCCTCGTGACCGGTGAGGTCGAGGCTGTCGACGAGGTGGTCGTGGGCCTTCTGGAGCGCGGCGTCAAAGGCATCATCAAGCTCCCGAGCGAGCAGCGAGTCGACGCGGGCCCCCTGTTCGACCAACGAAAGGAAATCTTGCCCTTCGATGGTGACATCCCGCTCTTTGATCGCGTCTCGAAGATGGTCGTTGGCGACGGATTCGGCGGTTCCAACGGCGGCATCAAGATCATCGACGGCGGTGGCCAACCGCTCCAGCTCCTCGTCGCCGACGATGGTGCCGTCCTCGTCAACCCGCGAGAGACCATCGGTGAGCGCGTCGAGTTCGAGCGGTGGCTCCAACTCACTAGCCTCGTGGACGCGAGCAGCCGCCAGCAGCCGCTGGCGGTTCTCGGCAAAAAAGGCAAGCAGTCGTTCGGGAACGACAGCCGCGGGCGACTCTAGCGCGTCAGGCAGCACCCGCACGTCGCCGCTGAAATCACCGCCGGCGAAGGCCTCGTCCAGCACGATCACCGTCGAATACGATCGAGCGAGTTCCTCGATGTCGTGGCCGTCGTCGACGACCTCCGCGGAGAGTTCGGGGATCGCCTCCCGGGCAGCGGCGTAGCGTTCGGCGTCGGTCGTCGCCAGACAGCGTTCGCGGACGCGAAGGCCGGATGGTGAATCGAGGGGAGCAACATCGGCCAGTGCCGTCCGGAGTTCGGGTGTCGGCTCTCGCGTGAGCGCGTCGTCGACCGTGGCTCTCACCTCCTCGATGCGGGACTCCCTCGTTGCGGGATACAGCGTTTCCAGCCGCTTTTTTGCGTAGGTGGTGACCGCACGCTCCTGGAGGAGTTCGAGAACCGAGTCGTACAACTCGCGGGCCTGGTCGGTCGCCAACAGCCCGCCGGGGTCGTCATGTCGCTGCCGGATCGCCCCGCGGGCGATGGCGGCCGCCCGCCCTTCGCTGACGCCCGGCGCGTCCATCAGCGTTAGCACGTCACCCTGCTGTAACGCGGTTTCGGGATCGTCAAGCTCGGCTAAGGCGTCGGCGGTCTTCTCGCCGACACCGGGGATCGATTCGAACGCCATTCGCCTGCGAGTCTCGGGGGCGACGACTAAAGAATACGGGTCATGCTGCCGAACCCCCGATCGCGCTCACAGCACGGTGCTTGCGCTTACAGCCAGGGTGCACGGGCGGTATCCTCCGGTGCGTAGTCGGTCTCGGTCGCCGACTCCGGGGGCTCCTCGGCGTCCTGCTCGGGCTCATCGCCGCCGTCGGGCGAGTAGGCCAACAGCCCTGAGACGACCAACACCGCCAACGCGATCGGTGCGTCGGTGTTGAGCACCCCGACAACTGGCAGCGCAAACACGCCGAGGGCGACGGCACTCCCGAATCGGAACCGATCGAGGTCGACGACGCCACGGAGCGCGGGTGCGGCAAGAGCCACTGCGAGCGCAAAGCCGACGCCGATGGCGGCAGTGATCGCGGCCCGCGCCAGTAGCTCGCCGTCGACAACGAGTTCCACGGTCAGCGCCGACGGGCGAACGCTGGCCAGCAGCCCAAGCAGGATGATCACCCCCGGGGACGGAAGGTAGTCGCTCACCTTCGCGCTGACCGTTCTGGCGGCGATCGCCAGGATGACGACCCCAGCGAACCGCTGGAAGATCGCCAGCTCAAGGGCACTCTCGATAGTCGGGGCAATCACGGCCTGGAGTGCGGCCAACGGGATCAGCCCCGCGCCGATCAACAGCACCGACCGCACCATCGATCGCCGGCTCTCGTCTAACTCCGCGAGGATGACCGCGACGGTCGCCGACCCACCGAAGACCAACAGGCCGGTCTCAAGCATCCCGACCGGCGTCGCAAGCGTGCCGGCCAGCAGCAGCGCGACGAACAGCCCATCGAGCAGTGGGAGTGCCATCACCGTCGCCAACAGCATCGTCGCACCGCCGACGCGCTGCTCGATGGTGAGGGCGACCGGGTGTTCCGAGACACTCATCGCGGGTTAGGGGCCGTCACCATCGGCCGAACGGTGTTCCCGTCGTAATCGGTCGCTGCGTCGACCGCCGACAGCGAACGCGACTCCCAGTACCGCCGCAAACAGCGTCCACGTCTTTGTCGGATTTGTTCCAGCAGATGAGCCGCGCTGCTGTGCAACCCGAAGCGACGTGGAATTCAGCTGGGAGTACATACACCCACAGATAGGGCCGGATCGCTGTTAAACGTTCCGTGGGACACAGCTACATACCCATGGATCAACAGCTACCCCGGCGTGTGGCCGACGAGTGTGGCGAGGCCACAGGGAGCGGGCGACTCGCAACGTTTTTCCACCGGCCACGGCGACGATTTATATGGAATCAGACCGTCCCTTCTCGCAGAAACTTGAGGTACCGGAGGCGTTGACGTTTGACGACGTGTTGCTCCGCCCCAAAGAGAGCCGTGTCGAACCCGACGACGCCGATGTGTCGACGCGTGTCTCGAAGCACGTCGAACTCAACATCCCGGTGCTCTCGGCGGCGATGGACACCGTCACCGAAAGCGATACCGCCATCGGGATGGCCCGTGAGGGGGGTCTCGGCGTGCTCCACCGCAACATGGAGATCGAGGAGACCGTCGCCGAGATCGAGCGCGTCAAACGCGCCGACGAGCTGGTGATCAGCCGCGAAAACGTTGTTACCGCCAACCCCGACCAGACCGTCGCTGAGGTCGACCAGATGATGAGCCGAGAGGGAGTCTCCGGCGCGCCCGTCGTCGACGACGACGATACCGTTCTCGGGATTATCTCGGGCACCGACATCCGCCCCTTCCTTGAGGTCGGCGAGACCGATCATGTCCGGGAGGCGATGACCGACGAGGTCATCACCGCCCACGAGGATGTCGACGCCCGCGACGCCCTAGAGCTGATGTACGAGTACAAGATCGAACGGGTTCCGATCGTCGACGACAACGACACCCTCGTCGGCCTCGTGACGATGCAGGGGATCCTCCAGCGACGGGAGCACCAAACCGCCGCCCGCGACGAGGACGGCCGCCTCCGCTGTGGTGTCGCCGTCGGCCCCTTCGAGACCGATCGCGCAACCGCGGCCGACGAGGCCGGCGCGGACGTCCTCTTTATCGACTGTGCCCACGCCCACAACCTGAACGTCATCGAGGCCGCCCGCGAGATCAAACAGGCGGTCGACGCCGACGTGGTCGTCGGCAACGTCGGCACCCGCGAGGCCGCCGCGGAGATCGTCGATTTCGCCGACGGAATGAAGGTTGGTATCGGGCCGGGCTCGATCTGTACCACACGCGTCGTCACCGGTGCAGGGATGCCACAGATCACCGCGGTCGCCGAGGTCGCCGACGTGGCAGCCCAGGAAGATGTTCCCGTCATCGCCGACGGCGGAATCCGCTACTCCGGTGATGCGATCAAGGCGATCGCCGCCGGCGCGGACGCGGTGATGCTTGGCTCGTACTTTGCGGGCACCGAGGAAGCCCCCGGCCGCGTCATCACGATGAACGGCAAAAAGTACAAGCAATATCGGGGAATGGGCAGCGTCGGCGCGATGAAATCCGGCGGCGGCGACCGCTATCTCAAAGACGATGAGGACGGCGAGGAGTTCGTCCCTGAGGGCGTTGAGGCCGCAACGCCGTACAAGGGAACACTGGCCTCAGAGCTCCACCAGCTTGTCGGTGGGATGCGCTCAGGGATGGGCTACGTTGGCGCGGAGACGATTCCCGGGTTCAAGGAGCGATCCGAGTTCGTCCGCGTCTCGGCGGCCGGCCAAACCGAGGGCCATCCACACGACGTGATGATCACCGACGAGGCCCCGAACTACAGCCCCGACGAGTAGCTGTTGGGCGGCTGTGGGGAGCTGTTAGTGGAACCCACGGCCAACGTCGTCGTCCTCAATGAGCTCATCGAGCTCCGCGTTCAGCAGTTCTTCGGCCTCATCAAATGTTTCGGAGAGATTCTCCAAGCGATCGGGTCGTTCGCTGAGCTCGTACTCCATCGGGCCGAACGCCGGGCTGTCAACCGCATCCATAACATCCGAAAAGAACTGCTCGGCGGACGCTTCGCTGTCGGCGTGGTGCCGAAGGGTCGATTCAAGCTGGGAGGCCATCGCTTCGGCGTCGGACTCATCTTCGGGTGGCTGTTGCATCGCAAACCGACCAGGGTCGTCGCCGCGGCGCGGCAGCAGTGGATCGATCTCGTCGTCGATCTTGCGGGCGATCTGCGTGCCGACGCCGCGGAGCTCGGTTGGATTTTTCGCGTAGGTTTTGAGGTGGTAGACTCCGCCGTCGGGGTGGCCGAGATAGAAATCCTCGCCGACGCCCGTGGCTCGCTGGCCGGCGATCGCCCGCCACCCCTCCGGGTCGTGGTTGCTATCGACAACCGTCGAGAGGATGTCCTGCCAATCGCGGATCTGCATAGCCGCGTGTATGGGTGCCTCCAGAAAGACAGTTATGGACGCTATTGACCTAGTGGTTTCATCTCACAGTGGGTCGCCAACGCGTCTTCAAGCTCGTCGTACGGCGGGAACGCCGGCCACTCGTCGGCAACCCAGGCGTACCGCACCGTTTGGTCGGTGTCGAGAAGGAAGACCGCGGGTCGTGGCTCGGCAACCCCGGCCATCCCGTCGAGATCGTTGACGATGTCGTACTGTTCGGCCACGTCGTTGGCCGGATCGCTGAACAGCGGGACATCGATCCCGCGTTCCTCGATGAACGTCGTGTGTTCGTACGGCGTCGAGATCGACAACCCCGCGATCGTGAGCTGGAACGTGTCAGCAAAGTCCCGATCCCGAAGCTCGTTCCAGATGTAGGTCGCCGGGAACGCGCCGTCCATCGGATAACAGACGAGTAACAGCGGATCGTCATCAAGCAACGAGGACAGCGACACGTCCGCCCAGTATTCGTCGGTCACCAGCGGGCGGGTGAACTCCGGTGCCGTCTCGCCGGCTGTCGGGTGGTCGGTCGCCGGCAGCTCGACGATATCGAACTCAAGCTCCATCAGTCGGCCCCTCCGTACGTTTTGTCAAGATACTCGACGATGTTGCCGCTCTCAGACATTGTCACGCCGGTGTTTTCATCAACGATCGCGGGGACGGTACGCGCACCACTGATCCGCTTGACGACGTTGCGATCGGAGTGCATCGGTTCGACAAACCGGGAGGTATAGGGGAGGTCATACCCCGAGAGCTTGCGGACAACCCGCTCACAGAACGGACAGGCCTGCAGCCGATACAGCGTGATCGGTGTCATCTCGTCGGTATCGCTCATTATCGTTACCATGGCCGAGTGTCGGGTAAAGATGTCGCTGTTGGTCGGCGGACCCACAATGGTGTGGGGCATCCTCGGTGGTGGCGATGCCAATGGCGGCGGTGAGAGGGCTCCCTGAGACGCTGTTCGTCTCTCATCTGTCCGGTAATAGCAACTCACCACGGCGTGTGCCGCCAGGAATGCTAATAGTTATTAATTTTCTCCGCGTTGGTTGCTATATGAGCGTTGTCAGCGTCTCGATGCCCGAAGAGCTGCTCGAACGAATCGATGAGTTTGCGGACGATCACGGGTACACCGGCCGCAGTGAGGTTGTCCGCGAAGCCAGCCGCACACTGTTGGGGGAGTTCGAAGACAAACAGCTCGAAGGCCGCGATCTAATGGGTGTCGTTACCGTCCTGTTTGATTACGAGACGACCAGTGTCGAGGAGAAAATGATGCATCTTCGACACGAACACGAGGATATCGTTACCTCAAACTTCCACAGCCACGTTGGTGGCCACCACTGTATGGAACTGTTCGTCCTTGAGGGCTCACTGGAGGAGATCTCGACGTTTGTCGGCAAGATTCGGGCGACGAAGGATACCCTGACGGTCGATTACTCCGTCCTCCCGGTCGATGAGTTCGGCCCGCTGGCGGATATGAGCTGAGCGGCGCGTCGCCACCAGTCCGACGCACTCAGCCGACAGCGAGCCAGGCGGCGACAACAACGAGGCTGCCCATCAGCGTGCTGGCGAGGGCATGCGTCCGCAGCCGATCGAGGAGTTCGTGGGAGTTCTCCTCCAGCGAGACCACCTGGTCGATCTCGCTGCCGGTCTCACAGTTCGGCAGGAAATCCATGGCGACATGGAGGAAGATACCGGCCGCAAAGCCGAAGATGACGGCGTTGAGGATCGGCTGTTCGGGCACCGGCAGCATGGCCGTCGGGATCGCCGTCAGCCCGACGCCGGCCGCCGGAAGGAGAAGGACGGCTGCGGGGCGACCGTCGCGGCCAAGTCGGCGGGCGGCGGCGTAGCCGGCCGGCCCCTTATGAGAGACGATAGCGAGTCCGAGCAACAGCCCGAGGGAGGGCATCGACCCATAGACGATGCCGATGATCGCACCCGCCGACAGCGCGTGGATCGTGATCTGTGCGGCGGTGACATCCATCGCACCATTGAGGTGGGTCAGCCGATGACCGATGGTGTGGGCACTGTAGCCGATGATCACGCCGAATGCAAGGCCGATCCCGCCGAACTGTGGCGTCCCAACCGAGCCCGCGATGCCGATGGCCTGTGGGACGAGGAACATCGCCGCGCTGGTGATCATCGCGCCGCTGGCCAGCCCGTACCCCCAGACGAGGCCGAAGGGATCGGTTTCGGTCGCCCGCCCACCCAGCCACGCGCCGCCGACCATCGCGCCGAAGGCGACCCAGCCGATGGCGACGACTTTCAGCACGGAGTCGTCGATGCCGGCGATCCCGTACCGAACCGCGCCGGCTGCGGCTGCCGAGAGCGCAAGGAGGCCGACGACCGAAACAAATCCCAGTCGTGAGCGACCGAGCACCCCAGTATTAACTATCTCTTTCGAGTTAGCAGTCACTGGTATCGAAAACAGCGTTGTTGCGAATAAATCCGGCGGATTGCTGACCGCATCCGGGAGTGGTTGCCGGGCGGTCGTTAGGCGTCGAACACCGTCACGTCGGTGTTGCCCGATGCCGAACAGCAGGCCGGGGAGTCGCGGTCGCTCGATTCTTCCTCGTCGTCCGACCCAGGAGCGGTTCCCGACTCGCCGCTGTCGGGCTGCTCATCGGGTCGGTTTTCGGCGTCCGGGCCGATCCGCTCGCGGATCCACTCGGAGATGCCGTCGAGGATGCGGAGATCGTTTGTCATCAGTCTAAGGGTCGGTGCATCCGGGCAAAAGGATTGGGCTGTGATCGCCGTCGAGTCAGCACCGCTGACCGAACGATCACCCGCTGTCGCCGGGTGGCCTCCCGGCAAAGACGACGGTTGACAGCAGGTACTCCTCGCTGCGGAGCCGCAACTGCTCTCTGAGCGCGCGGTAGCGTAGGCCGTTGTGCGGTCGACTCCCGATGCCGAGATCCGTCGCTACGAGTTGGAGGTTTTGGATAACCGCACCGGCTTCGATGGCGGCGAGGAGATACCCCATCTCGCCGTAGCGGTCGGCCGAGCGCGCCGGCAGGGCCGTGATCACGACGACCGCAGCAACCTGTTCCTCGGCTGTGATCCACGTCCAGTTGTCCCGCAGCCAGTCGCTGTACTCGCCCGCTGTGAGCTGTTCGAGCGCGTCATCGCGGATACTGTAGTGGTAGATGCCGGCCTCGATATCGGGTGAGTCGAGGACGATCGGATACAGTTCAAGCGGATAACACGCCCCGCCTGAGGCGACGGGTCGGCGAGGTGGCCCGTCGGTGTCGCGACTCTCGCCGTATGAGTACGCCAGCAGGGTCGCCAGTTCGGTCGCAGTTACCGGTCGTCGCTCGGTTCCGTCCGTATACGACGCCCGCTGGCCGAGACTCGATAACAACGCTGCGGAGTCGGGGGTCGGCAGCGACATGCGTTCGGCCCGCTGGTAGGATTTGTATTGCGGTTTCGACGACTCTTCAGGGGTTGTGTCCGGTGCCAGTGTCGCTTCCGACACCAGCGGTGGGAGATTTTTGTGATAGCGTTCGTAGAGATACTCGAAGTCGTCGTCGAGTGGGGGTTGGTTGGTCATCGTTAGGGGAAGGGGTGTGGAACCGTGTTGAGCGCGTCCTCGCCGACTGGCGTGTTGTGATACCCCATTTCGACCGGGATTGTTGAACGCCTGTCACCGCCGAAATACCGCAACCGCTCCAGCAGGTACAGCGGCTGTAGCCGCGGGACAATCACCCGCTGGACGGTGACAGCAAGTGACTCGATGTCGCGTGTGGTGACATCGACAGCGTAGGCGTCGTAGCCTGCTGCCGTGACGGCCTCCACGGGATCCAGATCGGTTGGCTCGTCGGGCGCGAAGGCGTCGAAGGTGGTCGTTCGGTCGCTGTCGATCCAAAAGCCCAGATCGGCGATACGGTCGTGGGCGGCCCACAACAGCGCGCGGTCGGCAAAGGAGTCGATCTCGCTGGCGACGACCTCATCCGGCGAGCGGGTCGCCGATGACAGCCGGTGTACCGTCGAGAGTCGCGTTTGCACGACTTCAGCCAGCGCGTCTTCGAGCACGGCTGTCGCGTCCGTGCCGGCCGCTGCGGCGACGGTTACTGCCGGTCGATGCGCCCGATCGACCAACACCGCGATGGCGACCGGCACCCCGAGATCCGTCGTTGCGTCCAACATTGTCAGCGCAAGCCCGTGGCGGGTCACCCGGTCGCTCAACCGCCGAACCCGTGGCGGTGCCGTATCGAGATCGATCACCGGCAGCTCGGTTTCCGTGAGATAGTAGCAGATGAACGCGTCGCGCTCGATACACTCCGCGAGGCCGTTGTGGATCGCCATCGCCCGCGAGGAGCCGGCCGCGAGCCCCGTCGAGATCGGATTCCGAATAAAGGGCTCGGCAGCCGGTGGATACGACAGGTAGACCAACTGCGCGGGGATGTGGGTTGTCACTCCCGACTGAAGGTCAACGCCGGCAACCCACGAGAGGTCGTCAGCAGTGCCACAGAGGTCGGTTCCATCAGCCATCCCGGCCCGCTGTTTGGGCGAAAAGTTCACCACAGCTGTCGGATCAAGGGCTGGCTCGGTGAGGTCGTCGAAGGCTGCCGTCCGAAACGAATCCGCTTGATAGACGCAGCCACAGTAGCGTTCGATGGCCTCGCCGTAGGTGGCGACGAGTGCGTCGTCCTCGCTGAACGCGGCACCTCCTTCGTCGTGAGGCATCGAATGTCCGTCGGTAAACGGGGTGAAATCCTCGCGGTCGACGACGTAGCTCTCGATCGGTGGCTCGCCTGGGGGAACTGGCACGCGTCGAACACCGGTGATGATGCCCGTCGTCGGGTGTGCGATCGCTTGGTGTCGCTCGCGGTCGCTTGGCTTCTCGGCGGCATCGCGGCCGCCAGCATTTGTTACTGTGATCCCGTTTCCCTCAGGCATCGTCACAGACCTCACAGTTCGGGCTGGCGAAGACCCGCGGCGTCTCGATGCTGCCTTCGTAGTGGTCATAGACGACGAACTGTTCGTCCAGATATCGCGGGAGTGCGCCGAGCAGCGTCCGAAACAGGAGTTCGGTGACAGTATCGGTGTAGGCAGCCATGTATGGCGGGTCGCCGGTGACCACGTCGGTGAAGAGCTGGCCGCCAGCTTTGTTCGCATCTACGCGCTGATAGACACAGTTCAGACACGCTCGTGCGTCCGCGGTGAGGACTGGGCCGAGCCGCCAGCCCGTTTCGGTCAGCCGCGTCGTGAGGAGCGTTGCCGACGACGCGGCCCACTCCTCGTTGGCATCGATCCACGACTCACCGCGCTCCAGTTGTTCACTCAACAGGATCACGTCCGGGTCGTCAGCGGGGCCGTCAGCCACGGAGACGCCCGCTGCTTGCAGCCGAGAACACACGCCCGACACTGGCTTTCGGTCGCCGAAGACAGCGACTGCGGACGCTTCGAGCCGTGCCGGAATCTCGTGGTGATTCGTGTGGCCCAGCGCTGGGAGGGCTGGCTCAAGCAGTCGCCCCCAGCCCTCAGCGTGAAGCCCGTCCGGAATCGCCCGCGCGTCGTAGGCCACCCCGGCCGCATACAGCCGGTCGATGTACTCGGCATCGCTGCCGGGAACCTGGTCGATGAGATCGCTCGCCGCCGTGGTGCCATCCATCGCCGCCAGCAACGCACAGGTCGGTTCGACGCCGTCGCCCTGCAGCGTTTTGACCGTATGGGGCGTCCGAACCACCGCCTCGCCGTCGTGGATGCCGTAGCCTGTCGGACTGTACGTCGCCGGATACGAGTCCATGCGGATGGCGTTCTCGTGTCGACCCTATAACACCTCGGGGCGTCGATGATGGCTCTCGATGCGACGAGATATCGAAGCTACCGGAGCGTGAGCCCCTCGCACCCCGTTGCTGTGTGTGCTCAGCGGCTCACATCAGGGATCGCGGTCGGCGGGCGACCGCAGAAATTTTCTATAGCGACATGTAGTTTATTAGTTCCCTCTCAGACAGCGCGACCACTCGATCGTCGTTGTGTTATGAGACGATGCGATAGATATTCGCCTCATAGGTCGCTCTGACCTGCCCGCCCCAGTTGTGTGTGTAGGTATCGATGATATCGTCGGCCACGTCGCCACGGAGGTATTTGACCACACCGCGATCACCGGTACGATCCCGGAGGTGGGTCGTGAAGAAGTGCCGGAAGTAGTGCGGTGTCACGTTGTCAGCGGCGTTCCCGCCGGATTCATACCAGCCAGCCTCCTGTGCGTGCTCGGTGACAACATTGCGAACGGCTCGCGGGGTGAGTCGCTGGCCCCACTCGCCCGATGTGTAGACGAACAACGGTTCGGCCGGTGAGGGGCTGTCGGGCCGGATCGCCAGCCAGCGTTTGAGAGTGGCTTTGAGCTCGTCGTCCACGGGAATTACCGTCGCCCGCTTGCGTTTGTTCGAGGCTGCGCGCGCCTCGCCGTTGTGAACGCTCCCGTACGTCGGTTCGCTGTCAACGTACAGCGAATCCGGTCGTGTCTCCAACTGTGGCCGCGGCTCGGCGTCGACGGCGGCCTGGATCTCGCTGTCGTCGAGTGCAAGGTCTCGCAGATCAAGGTTACAGAGCTCACCGACCCGCATCCCGGTTTTCAGCAGCGTGACGATCAGCGCGCGATCCAGCGGGTGGTGAATGTCGGCGACGAACTGTCGCATGCGCGTGAGACCGATCTCCCGACGGTCGGGATCCTTGTCGATGGTTTCGTCCATCTCCTCGACGACAAGCGTCATCGGGTTCGACTCGAAGACCCCGACCTGTGTCATATAGGCGTAAAACCGGTGGAGATAGGCGGCGTAGCTGGCGATTGTGCTGTCGGTGACCGTCTTACGAAGGCTGTGGATCCACGCCATGCAGTCGCGGTGGGTTGCCTCCGAAGGGGTCAGCGGGCGTCCGGTCGCGTTGCGATCCGGATCTGTCAGAAACGCCTCGAACTGCCGGAGTACGCGGCCGTAGGCGTCGCGTGTGCGTTCGGTTTTCCCGTGGTAGGTGAGATCTTCAAGGAAGTACGCGATCGGGTCATCCGGATCGTCGGTGGTTGCGGTGGTACTCATGGATCGACCCTCGTGTAGCCGTCGTTGCGGCCGCTGTAGCGGATTCGGTCGTCAGCTTGCAGCGAATCGAGACAGGATTCGAGGCGGTCTTCGAAGTCGCCTGAAAGCGTCTCGACCAGCTGCTCCCAGGACAGCGACCCGTTCGATTCGAGAGCCTCCAGCACCCGTGTTTCGAGGTCGTCACCCCAGGGGTCTGTGGGGTCAGAAGCGGGCTCCACAGCCCCGGTTGATTCAACTGTGAAATCCTTCCGGCCGGCTTGCACCATCGTCCGGACGAACTCCGCCTGACTCATGCCCAGCTTGTCGGCGTGTTCTGTCCACTCGGTTTTTTGTCGTGTCGGGACGTAGGTGACGACACGCGCTCGGTCACTTTGGTCGTCAGCAGCCATGGAACAGGGTATGCAAAACAGCTACTTGAATCTACCCACACTGGCGCTGATAAGGGATTTTATGCGCTATTCTATACACACTATAGACCGTAAGCTGTGTGTGATGCGGCAGAATAACCTTACTATACACACAACCTAACCGAAAAGAATTGTCGAGTGATAGAGCCAGTTCAGTGGTATCCACCTGTCCCGCTGTGAGATAGCTGGTGGTACCGCTGAGTTATTGAACCGATCTCGATCCTGGTTCCTGCCGTTTGCTTCAAGCAGCAGCCGCATCAACTGTGGCCGCTGGTTGGCAAGCGTTGAGTGGTGGCCCGCGTGTATCGGCTCCGCTTGACTCAGGCTTCTGAACGCGTTGCTACTGTTGGCTCGCCGCAGTCACTGTGGGCTTGTTCTCGTCGTGGTCGTCGACTACGATCGCCCACGACAGGGTAGTATCAATCACCACCGACCCGCGATCACACCGCCAGCAGCATCGAGGCCATAATGTCACACTCTCGCTGATCGGGTCGGAGTCACGCCAACTGCACGATCACGATGAGGAGGAACTGCACAGCAGGTTGTCGACAATCGCGCTACGGTCTGTGCCTGAGGATCGCTTTCCTTGGTGGATTTTCCTCCGGGAGGCAGTTTGGCCGTCGCCCAACTGCACAGCCTGGCAACGATGATCCCACCGTTCGCGTGGGAACCGAATCACCCACCTGTCGTCCGTCGCTCGCCCCCTTCGTCTCTTGTGAGGAACGACATCGCTGTTGTTCTCTCTCTTATGGCTGAGCTTACCCGATATGCTCGCGTGGGGTACCACTTCGGTATTCATCCGCATAACACCGGTATCAATGGCCCACAAGCGACATTGGTGATGTCAAGCCGGTCGATGTCGTACGTTCTCTGTTCCGATCGGTAGTCCGTGCGTACTGAGAGCACGAGCGTGTGTGGATCTGGATCGTCCGGCGACCAACATATAAATTCTATACTGCTATACAGAATCTGTGCCGAGTCGCGCCGCCAAGTTTGAAGTAAGCGAAACAAACAGCCCCGGGTGGTTATTTGAGTCGTTCCTGCAAAAACGAGGGATGGGCGGCGGTAACGCCCTCAATAGAGAGGATCTCTTCGCTGATCACGTCGCCAAGGGAGTCACCGTCTTGAGCCCGAACCTCCGCCATCAACATGTGGTCGCCCGAGGAGCTGTACAACGCCTCGATCGACTCCAACCCTTTGAGCGCCCGTGTCGCCTCAACGTAGAGATCACTGGCAACGTCGACACCGACCATGGCGATGCTCTGTGAGGAGAGCTTCTTTGGGTCGACCTCGGCGGAGTAGCCGACGATCACACCCTCCTCTTCGAGCTGTTGGATATACTTTCGCACCGTGGGCTTCGACACCTCGGCCCGCTCGGCGATCTCGGCGTAGGAGGCCTGAGCGTCATCCTCCAACACGGAGAGAATACGATCTTCCGTCGCTGTCGTGCTCATACGTATTGTTTCGTTTCGATGAAAAAATACCTTGCGAACCGAAAAAGCGATTTGGACTGCGTAAACGCCGCCGTGACAGTTTACTTGTGTTTGTCGAGGAATAGGTCGGCGGAACGCTCCCACTCGTAGGAGTCATCGAAGTACCGCTCGGCCAGCGGCTCCTCGGGCATCTCGCCGATCGCCTGTTTCTCTTCGGTGTAGGAGATCCGATCGTTGTCGACGTAGTACCGACCGGTGAGCACCTTCCCCTCGTGGAGGGCGTTCTCGGTTTCGGCCATCATGTCGGCGGCCTCACGCCGATCGGTTTTGTCGAACTCGTAGTCGTCGGAGTCGTTGACATCGATGTAGGGGACGTACTGCTTGGCGTCCTTGTTCCATGTCGGACACTGCGTGAGGAAATCGACGTGGGCGAACCCATCGTGTTCCATCGCTTCGACGAGGATCTCCTTGGCCTGGTTGGGGTTGACCGCGGCGGTGCGGGCAACGTAGGACGCGCCGGCGTTCAGCGCAAGGCTGAGCGGGCGAAGCGGCTCCTTCGCGCTGCCGGAGGGCTGGGTTTTCGATTTGTGACCCTTCGGGCTCGTCGGCGAGGTCTGGCCCTTCGTGAGGCCGAAGATCTCGTTGTTGAACACGATGTAGGTCATATCGTGGTTCTCGCGGGCGGTGTGCATGAAGTGGTTCCCGCCGATCCCGTAGCCGTCACCGTCGCCGCCGGCGGCGATCACTTCGACGCCAGGGTTTGCGAGTTTGGCCGCCCGCGCAACCGGCAGCGAGCGACCGTGGATGGTGTGGAATCCGTAGCTGTCGAAGTAGCTGTTGAGCTTCCCCGAGCAGCCGATTCCGGTACACAGCAGCATCTCCTCGGGGGATTTGCCAAGCTCCTCGGCGGCACCCTTCAGTGCCTTGAGGACACCGAAGTCACCGCAGCCGGGACACCACGTGGCCTGCGGTTCGAGTTCCGGCGTGTAGTCGTCTTGATCAGTTGGCTGTCCGTCACCGATGGCTGAGAATGCACTCATGGTTAATCACCTGCTGCTGGAACGAATTTGGTCTCGGGGGCGGAGAGTTCGCCACCCTCGATGATCGTTGTCTCGAACCCGTCAACGATGTCGAGGGGCTCGAAGGGGTTGCCGTTGTACTTGAGGAGACTCGACAGTTTCTCGCCGTACTTGCCGAGTTCCTTCTGGGTGAGGCCGCGGAACTGCGCGGAGGCGTTCATCTCGACGACGAGCACCTCGTCGACGCTCTCGATGAACTCGCTGACCTCTTCGACCGGGTAGGGGGCCATATCGGAGACGCCGAGGGCCTTCACCGAATACCCCTGGTCGTTGAGCATATCGACGGCCTCCTCGACGGTGCCCTGCTGGCTGCCGAAGGTCATCAGGCCGTAGGTGGCCTCCTCGGGCCCGTAGTGGGTCTGGTGGCTCTCGTCTTGGGCGACCAGATCGGCCGCGATGGCTTCGAGCTTCTCGGTTCGCCGATCCATCTGGGCGACACGGTTCGACGGCGTTTCGGCGATATGCCCCTCAGGGGTGTGTTCGTTGCCTGTCGCAAGGAAGCGACCACCCTTCTGACCGGGGATCGACCGCGGGCTGACGCCGTCTTCGACATCATGCTGGAAGCGGCTGTACTTCCCGCTGTCGTCGTGGGGTGCCTCTTCGAGCTCGGCCTCGGTCAGCGTCGAGCCAAGCGAGGGGTTGGGCTCCTCATCGAAGTGGGAGGCCGGGAGGCTGACGAGCTCGCCGCCGAGCTTCTGATCGTAGAGGACGATCGCCGGGATCTGGTACTCGTAGGCGATCTGGAAGGCCCGCCGCGTCTGCGTGTAGGCCTCTTCGACAGTTCCGGGTGCGAAGACAACGCGCTGGGAGTCACCCTGTGAGGTGTACAGCACGTGTTCGAGATCCGCCTGTTCGGGTTTCGTCGGCATCCCGGTCGATGGACCGGCCCGCATCGCCTCGATGAGGACGACCGGCGTTTCGGTCATCTCGGCAAGGCCAAGCGGTTCGCTCATCAGCGCGAAGCCGCCGCCGGAGGAGCCGGACATCGCCTTCGCGCCGGCGTGGCTCGCCCCGACCGCGAGGGCGGCCGCCGCGATCTCATCTTCGACCTGCTCGGAGATCCCGCCGACCTCCGGGAGGTTTTGGCACATGATGGTGAAGACCTCGGTCCACGGCGTCATCGGGTAGCCCGCGATGAACCGACAGCCCTCATCGAGGGAGCCGTAGGCGATGGCGTCGGAGCCCGACATGAGCACCTGCTCCTCGTCGTGGCTGCCCTCCGGCACCGTCACATCGTTGGCGTCGACATCGTACTCCTCGATGACCATGTCGTGGGCCTTGTTGAGGATCTCGAGGTTTGGTTCGAGGATCTTGTCGGGCATCGCATCCGACATGAGCTCCTCGATCCAGTGGAGGTCGATGCCGGCCAGCGCGCAGGTCACGCCGACGCCGGCGGTGTTGCGCATGACCTCACGGCCGACATCCCGAGCCATGTTCCGGAGATCGATGTCGTAGACGTGCCAGTTGTTTTCCTCGACACGGGCGTCGAAGTCGTCGATCTCGCTCGCATCGAGCAGCCCCGAGTCGTAGACGATGACGCCGCCCTCTCGAAGCTCATCAAGATTCTCCGTGAGCGGTTTGATCTCCTCGTTGCCGTAGTAGGCATCCTCCTGTGGGTTGCGAGCGAACGAATCGCCCAGCGCCAGCAGGAAATTATAGCCGTCGCCACGGGATTTGACCGGTTCCGCTGCGGCACGTACCTCGGTGTAGGTGTGGCCACCACGGATCCGCGAGGGATAGTGTCGGTGTGTGAATACGTCCAAGCCCGAACGCATCAACGCTTTGGCAAAGTTCTGACTCGTTGAGGCGATCCCGTCTCCGGAGCCGCCGGCAATTCGCCAGATGAATTCGTTATCAGTCATAGGTTGCTGTCACGGCCCCACTGGGCCACTAGTATGAAGAGAATGCTAGCCCCGGGTAAAAGAGTTTGCTATGCATTAGCAAGGAAAGATCATTAAGAACCTATAATTGTGGATATTCGTTCATGAGCGAGCTGTTTTCGGCGTATTCCACAATCTCCAACCAGGGTTGTGTTCGGAAGCAAAAACCGGTTGTCCGGCGATCACAATCACGCGCGTCTCGCCGGTCGGCACTCACAGCTGTCCCTCGCTGAACCAATGGGGTGCGAGGAGGCGGTGTGCCGCTCACGCCTGGATGGCTCAACGGCGATCGAAATGTAGTCAACAGTATGATATATTTTCCCGACAACAACGAAAAAGAGGTGTGGTCGCCGTCAACTACTCTATGTTGTCCGGGCTACGTGGATGGTAGTCGGTGTCGTACTCGCCCGGTTGATCATCAAGCCGATCGGGGTTGAGCCGGCCATCCAAAAGCATGAAGTCCAGAATCGTCAGGTTCAGCATCGCCTCGACAACCGGCACGGCCCGCGGCATCAACACCGGGTCGTGGCGGCCGACGACCTGGACATCCTTGCGCTCGCCGGTCTCCCAGTCGGCCGTGGTCTGTTCTTTCGGGATACTCGTCGGCGCGTGCCAGGTCGCCTCGCCGTAGATGGGTTCACCGGTCGTGATCCCACCCTGAAGGCCGCCGTGATCGTTGCCGACGGGAACGGGATCGCCCTCCTCGCTGACGGTTTCGGGGTGGTCGCCGTCATCAAATTCCCAGTCCTCGTTGCGCTCGCTGCCGCGCATCGTTCGGGCGTCACGCCCCTTGCCGAACTGGAAGGCCGTCGTCGCCGGGATCGCAAACATCGCCCGCCCGAGCCGCGACGGGAAGGAGTCAAATCGTGGCGCGCCGAGTCCACGCGGAACGCCGCGACACTCGAAGTACACCGAGCCGCCGATCGAGTCGCCTTCCTGCTGGTATTCGTCGATCGCATCCCGCATCTCCTCGGCCGTCTCGGGGTGGGCACACCGCACCTCGTTGTTCTCGGTGTGTTCGAGCATCTCCTCGAAGCTGACCGGGGGTGCCTCGATGTCGCCGACCTGGTTGACGTGCGCTTTGACCTGTACGTCGTACTCACTCTGCTCAAGTACCTGTTTGGCGACCGCGCCGGCGGCAACCCAGTTGACCGTTTCGCGGGCCGAGGAGCGCCCGCCGCCACCCCAGTTCCGCGTCCCGAATTTTGCGGAGTAGGTGTAGTCGCCGTGTGAGGGTCGCGGTGCGGTAATAAAGGGTTCGTACTTCCCCGAGCGGGCGTCCTTGTTCTCGATGACCATCCCGATCGGTGTGCCGGTTGTGTAGCCGTCCTGCAGCCCGGAGTTGATCGTCACGTCGTCGGGCTCACCGCGGGAGGTCGTGATCATCGACTGGCCGGGCTTGCGGCGGTCGAGCTCCGCCTGCACCGCCTCAGTGTCGAGGTCAACCCCGGCCGGACAGCCGCTGATCGTCACGCCCATCGCCGTCCCGTGGCTCTCGCCGTAGGTCGTCACCTGAAAGAGCCGACCGAACCGATTGCCGTTCATTATCGGCCTCTAGGCCCCGGCGCATTTGAACCTTGCAGTACGTCGGCAGCGTGCTCACTCCAACAGCCGCTCCCGGAGGGTCGAACGGCGGCCGCGGGTGGCGCGCCATGCTGGACGGGCGACGCCACCGATCGCCAGCACGGTTGCGGCGACCCCAACCAGGTTGCCGGCCGGGAGGATCGCCGCTACCCCCACGACAGCCGTCCCAACGATGAGTGCCCCCCAGAGATTCGGTCGGCCGTCCTCGCTGAACCGAGCCAAGAGGATAATGCCGACGACGAGCTGTCCAAGCGCGGTCGCAATGACAAGGCCGATCACGCCGACAACCAGCGGGAGCAACACGAGGATCCCGACCTGGGCGGGCGCGCCAAGCTCGGCGAGCCCCGCAGCAGTAACACCCACGAGGAGATAGCCGGCCACGCAGATGATGACCGTTCCAACACCGAACCCCCCGGTTTCGATCGGCTGCTGTCGAACCGCCTCGCCGACCGCGCGGGTTCGCTCGCCGGCGTTGGAGACCAGCATTGCGCCGACGAACAGCGTTACCGACAGATAACTGATGGCAGCAATGACGCGTACCACAAGATCACCAACAGCAACAAGCTCCGCGGGCTCCGGAAGCCCCGCACCCCCTGCGGTCAGCAGCGTCAGTCCACCGGCCGGATCCATATCGGCTACAGCGCGAGCGATGACAAAAGCGTGCTGGGGCGACTACTCGGAGCGATCGATGGCGGCACCCAGCTCCGACAACACATCGAAAAAGTTGGGGAACGAGACGGCAACGTGGTCGGCACCGGTCACCGTTGTGTCGCCGTCGGCAACAAGGCCGGCAACCGCCAGCGACATGATCACACGGTGATCGTGATACCCTTGGACGGTCGCGCCGGCGAGTTCGGAGTCGTCGCCGTGAATCGTCAGCGTCGCCTGCTCCTCGGTGACTGACGCGCCGAGCGTTTCGAGCTCCGTCGCCATCGCGCTCACGCGATCGGTCTCCTTGTAGCGAACGTGTTCGCAGTTTTCGATAACGGTGTCGCCGTCGGCAACCGCCCCAAGCACGGCGATCGTCGGCAACAAATCCGGCGTGTTGCCAACGTCGACGGTCGTCCCCGACAACGACGACCGCGAGACGGTGATCTCGCCTGCGGCTTTGTCCCACGAGATGTCGGCACCCATCCGATCAAGCACCTCGACGATCGCGCTGTCGCCCTGCGCGCTCGGCCGAGCCCCCTCGACGACGACCGACCGGCCGTCGGCTGCGGCGACTGCCCCCGCAGCCAGCAGGTAGGACATCGAGGAGAAGTCGCCGGGAACGTGGTATTCGCCGCCGGCCGGCGCGTACTCCTGGCCGCCCTCGACGACGAACCCGTCCGCCCCAGCCGAGCGGACACCGTCCTCGCCGTTGGTGCCGACCGGTTCGGCCGTGACGCCGAAGTCGTCGAGCACCTCTAGGGTGATATCGACGTACGGCGCGGATTTGAGATCTGTCGTGAGCTCAAGTTCGATCCCCTCGTCGGTGACCGCCCCGGCCATGAGCAACGCCGAGATATACTGCGAGGAGATGTCGCCCGGGATGGCGACCGTCCCGCCGTCAAGCGAGTCGCCGACGACAAGCGGGGCCTGCCCGTTGTTGCGGGTGCTCTCGGCGCAGGCATCCAAATCTGAGAGGGCGGCCAACAGCGGCCCCTGTGGCCGCGAGCGAAGGGAGTCATCGCCCGTCAACACGGTGAGCCCATCGGCGAGGGCGGCGGTCGCGGTGACCAGCCGCATCGTCGTTCCGCTGTTGCCGCAGTCGATGACATCGTCCGGGACATAGGGCGTCCCGTCAAAGCCCGTGATCCGCAAGGCACCGTCGTCGCCGACCGTTGTGACATCGCCGCCGAAGGCGGTGACTGCCCGTTGGGTCGCCCGCGGATCGGCACTGTCGAGGGCGTCGTAGATGGTCGCCTCATCACTGTAGCCGGCCGCCAGGATCGCCCGGTGGGTGTAGCTCTTCGAAGGTGGGGCACGCGCCGTCCCCGAAACGGTCGACGGCGAGAGGTGAACTTCCATACCGGCCCATACGACCACGGGGGTATCAGCCTACCGGAGCCGCTCTCGAAAGGTGGGCCGTTGCCCGGTGTGGCTCTACTCTCCGTCTTTCGTGGCGCGGCGAGCGGTCGCTGCGTCGACTGGCCGCGCTGTCAGGCCGAGCCGTCGGATGTCTCAGCATCAGGAATCAGTGGCTCGTCGTCTGCATCCGTGTCGTCTGCCTCCGAGTTGTCTTCAGCCTGTGTTTCTGGGTCGCCATCACTCGTGTGGTCAGTGTCCGCCACATCGTCGCCAACGCCGTCGCCGTTGGTTGCGGTGTCGCTGGTGGATGCGGCATCGTCGTCGACGGCGGTGTCCGTTTCGGCTGTCGTGGCATCGTCGGTCACATCGTCAGCTGTCGCACCATCAGCTGTCGTCGCACCAGTTGCTTCGTCACCCTCTGTCGCCTCGCCCGTTGTGTCATCGGCCGTCTCGTCATCGTTATCGGCCGTCTCGTCATCGCTATCGGCGGCGTGAGCGGTCGTCTCGGTGCTGTCATCCGTCTCAGCATCGAACTCGAAGCCGGTCTCGCCGGTCGACGTAGCCGGGGATTCATCATCAAAGGCCGACAGCGCGTCGACGGCCCGCTGTTGAATCGTCGACAGCCGCGGCACGTCGGTCACATTCGAGAGCAACACGGTCGCGGTGATCGTGTCGGCGTCGGGCACCGGCTCGTCGCCGGCAAGCACCTCGACCGTCCCGGTTTCATCCTCAAGGAGATACCGCCCGGTTTCAAACCCTTTCCGGGAGATGGCCGACGGCGGCCCCGAAAGAATCAACAACACGCGATCGGCGGAGGTGATCTCACAGGGAAGCGTCAGCTTCGAGCCGAGCGCGCGACCGACAAGCTGCTTGATTGTCGCCGCATCCGTCGGCCCCGATGGCTCCTCGTCAACGAGCCCGAGAAGCCGCTTCAACCGATAGAGGAACCCCCGGTTTTCCGTATCAAGGTCGACCGTTGCATAGCCGATTGTGGCCAGCCCGCCGACGCCAAGCGTGCGCCGCACGTCGGCCGGATCGATCCGCATCTCCGAGACCGACGCTGGATCGGCCTCACCGGCCGCAAACAGCGACACAAACCGGGTTGCAATATCCTCGTTGATCGTTTCGTACTGGTCGTCAAGTGGGTCGATGTTCCGCCGCCAGGCCTCGTTGTCGACCGGAAGCACCGCATCAGCCAACGGGACAAGCGTTCGGACGGCACGGGCGGCGGTGAGCGCCCGCCGATCGGACTCCGAGGCGGCCGGTAACACACCCAGCACGTAGATCGGGATCTCATAGACCGACTGAAGCTCCTCAAGCAGGACGCTACTGGCACCCGCGCCGGTGCCGCCGCCGAGGCCAGCGATGACGACCGCCGCGTCAACCTCGGTGTCGTCGACGAGATCTAGCGATCGCCGAATCTCCGGGAGTTCGTCGCTGGCGACGGTGGCGCCGAGATTCGGATCACCGTCGACACCGGCGGAGTCCGCATCGGTCGGTGTGTCGGGCTCGGCGGTGGTGTCATCGTCCGGATCGAAGGAAACGAGCTCATGGGTGACCTCGGGGTGTGTGTCACCGATCAACACCTGTCGATCCTCGGGGATCGCCGTGGCCGCCTCGAAGGCCGCCGGGGCCGTGTTGAACGCCAACACATGGCCGTCGGTGAAGTTGCGACCCGTTGTGTCCTCCGCGAGAATCAGCTGATCGAGGAGCCGCGTGCCGGCGTTGCCGACGCCGAACAGCGCGAGCTTCATCGGATGCCCTCCGTCACCCCGGCGTGGCGAGTGTGATTATACGATCGGATCCAGGTCATTGTTGTCGTCGGTGATCAGCGACTCGATCTCCTCCTCGCGGACGGCCTCCTGCTGTTCGATCGTGTTCTGTGCGTCGACAGCTTGATCCTGAATCTCCTTGATCCGAGGGGTTTCTGTCACGTTCGACAACAGCACAGCCGCCGCCAGCGTCTCCGAGTTCGGTCGTGGATCATCGCCGGCGAGCACGTCGACCGTTTCGGTCTCCTGTTCGAGCCAATCGCGGGCGGATTCGACACCCTTGCGAGAGATCTCCGACGAGGGGCCGGCGAAAATGATCAGCGCGCGGTCGGCGCTGGCGACATCACAAGGCACCGTCAGCCGGGAGTTGACCGCCCGCCGGACAAGTCCCTTGATCTTCGCGGCGTCGGTTGACTCCATCTCGGAGACCTCCGCCTCGCTGAACCGTGAGAGCAGGCCGTCATCGGGGGTATCAACGCCGGTCGAGGCGTAGCCGATCGAGGAAACGCCGCCGACCTCCAGCGTGCGCATGATATCACTGGAGTCCATCGCGTTCTCGCCGACCTCGCTTTCGTCGACCTCGCCGGCCGCAAGCAGCGTCACGATTCGGGTCGCCAGCTCCCGGTTCATCTCCTCGTAGCCCTCTTCGATGGTTTGCCCGCGAGACCGCCAGGCGTCGTTGTCGAAGGCGATGAAGTTGTCTACCTTGTTGACAAACGACTGCAGCGACCGCGCCGCGTTGAGCGCGGGCCGGCCACCCTCGTATTTGCCCGGTAGCATCCCGAGGCCGTACACCGGCTCGTCGTACATCTTCTGGAGTTCCTCGATGACGACCGGCGCGGCTCCGCTGCCCGTCCCGCCGCCGAGCCCGGCGGCGACGAGGATCGCATCCACCTCGTGGATCTCCACATCGTCGAAGATGCGGCGGATCTCATCGATCTCTGTCTGAGCGACCTCCGCGCCGACCGCGGCGTCGCCGCCGACGCCGTGGCCTTTGGCCTTCTTGTGTGTCTCGCCGATCAGCAGCCGCCGATCCTCGGGGACGTGTTTCGGCTTGGCCAGATCGGTCCGTGCCGTGTTGATAACGAGTGTGTGCCGGCAGAGATCCCGGCCGGTCGCCTGCTCGAACTCAACCATCCGGTCGATAACCTTGCTGCCCGCGTTGCCAACACCGATCGTTGCGAGTTTCATTGGTGACTCCTCTGGGGCCGACGACGTGGTAGTGAGACCATACGTTGGGAGGACGAATGGACTCTGGGTTTATTAACCTATGTCAGACTCGGCGATATGTACGGGGGAGGCTGTGGAGATCACACACGCCCCTCGTTCGGTTGTGGAGCTCACGGCCGTCACCCGCCGCGCCGAGGGATACCGGCGATCTAAACCTTGAAACCTGCTGGGCCGGTAGGTGGCGTAGAATGGTTTCAGACGAGTTACGGAAGCAAGCTCACGATCTCGATGTGACGGTCTGGGTCGGCAAACACGGGATCGAATCCGTTACGGATGAGCTGGCCGACCAGCTACAGGAGCGACGACTGGTGAAGGTGAAGTTTCTTCGCGCGGCCCGCGGGAGCGACGACACCGACACGCTGGCCGCCGAGTTGGCCGACGCCGTCGGTGCCGACCTGATCGAAACCCGTGGCAACACGGCCGTCTTGCACTGAGCCGGGATCGATCAGCCGACCTCGTCCCAGCGTGAGACGAGGGCGATACCAAAGGTGAACACGATAACCCCGATCGCCGCCTGTCGGATCACGGTGCCGATATCCCCGTTGAGCAGCCCAACCACACCGCGAACGAGGAGCACGCCGGTAACGAGCACCACAATCGAGAGCACGAGGTGACGGGTCTCCATACAAGCGACGAGGAGTTCCGCGGATATAGTCGTGTCTTTTTTGAACAATGATGGTGCGGCTGTCGAACCGAGACTGTGTTTCGTGAAACGATAACCGCCACAAACGGACGTTTTAGGCGATTAAACCAGTATTTTGCTGATAGAATCGGTGGAAAGAGGGACACGCTTAACTAATCGAGTGTTAAAGATGCAATCGTACATCGGAGTTCGACTCCGGGGTCAGACATCATGGATCCAGTCATCGCCAGTCGGGCCCAGTTCGCCCTTACCACGATGGTGCATATCATCTTCCCCGTGATGAGCATGGGGTTAGCCCCATTCCTCATCTACTTCACGTGGAAGGATATCCGAACTGGTAAGCCCGTCTACGAACAGTTGCGTCGTTTTTGGACCAAGATCTTCGCCATCTCCTTTGTCGTCGGGACGGTCACCGGCATCGTCCTCGAATTCGAGTTCGGGACGAACTTCGCGGCCTTCTCGACGGCCGCCGGTGAGCTGTTCGGTGGCCCACTCGCCGTCGAAGGGATGATGGCGTTCATGCTGGAGGCAACGTTCCTCGGTATCTTTGTCTTCGGCCGCGACCGCGTCGGCGACAAACTCTACTTCATCTCCAGTGTCGCCGTCGGCCTCGGAACGTGGCTGTCGGCGGTCTGGATTCTAATCGCCAACTCCTGGATGCAGACACCGCGTGGCTACGAACTCGCTTCTGAGGGTGGCCAAACGGTCGTCCACCTGGTCGATCCGATCGCGGCGTACTTCACGCCCCGGTTCACCTACATGTACGTCCACATGCAGAATGCGGCCATCGAGTCGGTCGCGCTGTTTATGGCCGGCGTCGCCGCCTACTACGTGATGCGCCACCACGTCTGGGGGTTCGAACACGAGAACATCAACTTCTGGGAGACAACGCTGAAGATCGCGCTGATCGCGTTGCTGATCACCGCACCGCTGCAGGCGTTCCACGGCGATATGTACGGCCGCCACGTCGCCGAAACCCAGCCCCAGAAGTTCGCCGCCATGGAGGCCGTCTGGGAGACTGACTCCTACGTCCCCGAATACATCGTCGCCTTCCCGACCAGCCTCGATTCGATCACCGATCCGCGCGCCAAGGAGTTGTTCGGCATCGGGATACCGGGCGGCGCGTCGTGGCTCGCCAGCGGGGGTGATCCGACAGCCGAAATAACCGGCCTCAACGAGTTCGACACCGAGTCGCCACCCGTCGCCATCGTCTTCTGGGCCTTCCGGGCGATGGTCGGGATGGGCTTTTGGTTCATCCTGCTGTCCTTCTGGGGTGGCTACCGGTGGTACAAAGACGAGTTATTCGAGGACGCCCTGCTGCATAAGGCGTTGATGGGGTCGTCCTTACTCGGGATCGTCGCCGTCGAACTCGGCTGGGTCGTCACCGAGGTGGGCCGCCAGCCGTGGGTGATCCAAGGGATCATGAAGACAAGCGAGGGCGTCTCACCCGGCCTCACCGGCGCGGAGGCGACGCTCACCTTCGCCGGCTTTGTCGGCCTCTATGCCGCCTTGCTTGGTCTCTACGCCTACGTGATCGCTCGGATCATCCGCAACGGCCCGCCAGGCGGCGATGATCTGCGGACGAACCGTGAGCCAACGCCGACGCCGGGCTCACCTGCCGCGGGGGTTGCCGACGATGATTAGCGTCGAGGGGCTGTCGGCAGGGCCGCTGTTTGGCCTGCCGCTGCCGGAGGTCTGGTTCGGCCTCATGTTCGCCCTGTTAGCGACGTTTCTGTTCCTCGATGGCTTCGATTTCGGGGCCGGCGCGATCTACGGGCTCGTCGATACCGATCGCCAGCGGGAGGCGGTTCTCGCCGCTGTCGGCCCGTTTTGGGACGGCAACGAGGTCTGGCTCGTCGTCTTCGGTGGCGCGCTGTTTGCGGCGTTTCCGGCGGCCTACGCCGGGCTGTTCAGCCGCCATTACCTGCTGATGTTCGCCATCCTGGGCGCGCTCATCATCCGTGGACTCGCCCCCGAAATGTACGAACAGCGACACGACGATCTCTGGCAACGCGCCTGGAGTGTCGCCTTCGTCGCCGGCAGCGTCCTCGCGCCGTTTTTCCTCGGTGTCTTCGCGGGCAACTGGCTTGTCGGCAATGAGGGCTCGATCTCGCTGATCGGTCTCGTTGTTGGGGTGACGCTAACGCTGCTGACGGTTGTTTCGGGCGCGGCATTCCTCCGGCTGAAGGCTCAACACGACCTGCCGCCAGAAGTGTCGACCTACGGACAGATCGCCGTTGTCGGCTACCTGCTGGCCGTGGTTGCCACGCTTGCCGTGTTGGCAATCCGGCTCCCCGAGGGAATCACGACGCTGTTGGATCCGCTGATCGTCGCCCTGGTCGTTGCCTCCATCGTGTTGGCGGCGGGCTACATCCTCGCACTGCGGCGGAACCAGAACCTCATCGCCCTCGCCATCGCGGGCGTGATGACCTACGGGCTGATCACCGTCGTCGCCCGGATCATGTATCCGGCGATCGATCCGGCGACCGGCGCGACCGTCAGCGATACCATCGTCTCGACGCTCCCGCTGAATCTGATGACGATCGGAGCGGGGCTGTTGTTGCCGCTGGTCGTCGTCTACTTTGTCGTGTTGTACACGGCGTTCAGTGGGCCGATCACCCCGGAGGAGGCCTACTGACGTGGGTGAGGCGAACTCGTCGACACTGCTGGCCTCCCGGATCTTTGTGACCTGGGTCGAACTGGTCATTGTTGGGTTTGGCGGCACCGCACTCGGCGGGGCTGTTTCCGGACCCCCGGAGCTGATCATCTATTTTGCGACGACGCTGGTGACCGTTGCCGTGCTGCTGTATAATGTGGATCAGCTGATCCAGCAGCGACTCAACGCGGAGTAAGGTCGCCGGCGACATTCCTCACGCAAACACATCCTCGGCACGAAGGCCGGCCATGAGATCATCGACCAGCGCTTCAACGCTCTCGTAGGGATACTCCTGATAGTCGGCGTACTCCATCCCGAGTTCCATCGCGCCGATCGTCACATCGCCGGCCTCGAAGGTCGTTGCCGCACCATCCGGTAACACCGGAATCAGCTCGAAGGGATCGGTTACCGGATACTCGGCGGCTCCAAAGACCTCGGTGAGTTGCCGGCGAATCTCCGCCTCAGGGGGTGTCATGGGGACACGGGTGGTACTGATCTTATTCCGGGGTGATAGATGAGGACTCGTCGAACCAGCCCCGTTCGCGGAGGCCAACTCCCAACAGGACGAGCGCGTTCGGCAGGAACAGCAGCGCGCCGAGGGCCATCACCGTATCCTCCGTTCGCAGCCCGTAGGTCACGGCCGCACCGGCGATGAGAAAGCCACTTACCGCAAGCAGGTACATCCGGTACTCCATCAACAACGCGAATGGGCGAAGCAGTGCGTCAGCGTCCATATCGGGGGCTACAACCCGCATCCACTAATAGAATCGGTTGTCGAAACCCGCCCGTGACACCGGGAGTCACGCCTCCACCCCGCTCACAGACGGTTCGGATCGATTCGGGTCGCCAGCCGACGGACAGCACCGACGGCCGCGACGCCGACACCCCCGTAGATGAGGACGACAAGCCGCGTCGACAGCGTCGCGCTATCGATCGCCAGTCGCGCCGCGGTGTTGGCCGGGCCACCGGGCAACAGCGTCGCGCCGGCGAAAAACAGCAATATCCCGACCGAAAACAGCAGCTGTGCGGATCGCCGATCAGGAGCCAGCAGCGAGACGGCCACCGAAAGCGCGACAACGATCGCCGTCACCGCGGCCACAAGCGCGACCAGCCAGCCGATGTTGGCGACGGCCACGCCGTTCAGTGAGAGCAGTCCCATCCACGCCACCGCCTGTATCGGGGCGATAGCGATCATCGCCGCTGACTTGCCGTCGACGATATCCACCATCGTCACCGGGGCGACACGCAGCAGTTCGAGGGTGCCCTGCTCGCGTTCGGCGGTCAGCGAGTCGACGGTGATCGACCCGCTGATAAACACCGGCAGGAAGAGCAACAGCGGCAGCAGGATCGTGTAGGTGAAATCGTAGTACGGGTTGCCGCCGGTGTCAGGCGGCAGCGGTAGCGGTGGATTCGACAACGAGTCAGCCCGCTCGGCGCGAAGATTTCGCTCCAAGGCGCGTAAGGCCTCCTGGCCCTCCGAGACAACGAGTGTCGTCTCGATGCTTCCATCCGGGGCTGTCATCACCACCTGAATACGGTCGTCGACCCTGGTTGTCTGAAACACCGCATTTACCGTCCCATCCTGGAAGTCGGCGTAGGCGTCGCTGGTCGTTGCGTACCGCGTGCCGTCGATCGCCGGCCGGTCGTCGATCGCCGCCAGCATCTCGTTGGTCGCATCGCCGGTCACGGCGGCGTCGATCTGGTAGCCATCGACGCTGCCGGGATCGTACAACGAGACCAGCCCAACAACCAGAAACCCGGCGAATGCGGCGACAAACAGCTGGATGACCACCGCGAGGATGATCGTTTTCTCCCGGCCCAACACCCGGAGCTCCCGGCCGGCGATGGTGAGTCGTGGATCACTGAACCGGTCGGCGACGGCGTGCCAGCGATCCCACAGATCTCGATCAGCCATAGAGCGTCACCACCCCGAGATTGTACGCCGCGTGGATCGCCGTCGCGGCGACCAAGGAGACCAGATACCACCGGAGCCGCGTCCGCGCGCCGAGGGCACTCACCCCGGCGGTCACCGTGTGCAACACCAACGGCCCGGCCAACAGCAGCAGCGTTGTCGACGGCGCGATGCCGATGCCGGCCGGCTGGAGGGCTGCCTGCCCGAGCTGTAAGTCGGGCAGCCCGACCAGCTGGGCAACGGCGGTGAACTTCTCGGCGACAAAGAAGCCGACCCCGGAGGCCGCCCCGAGCAGGAGGGCGGTCGACACCGAGCGGTCGAACCGGTCGCTTTCGAAGCCAGCGAAGATGTGGATGCTTTTGGCAACCTCCTCGACGGCGGCGATCACCACGAGCAACAGCGGGATCGATACCTCGATCGGCAACACAAACAGCACAGCGATCGCCAACAACTCGGCAATAAACACGAAGGGCAAAAACAGCGCGGTCAACACGCCGACCGATCGAACCCCACTCAGTCGCGCATCAAGCGCGTCAAGGAACTTCAGCGGCACCGGCTTTTGGGAGAACATATCCTCCTCACGGTAGACGCCCGTTCCAAGCAGGAACAACACGGCAGCACTCGTATAGAACGGGCCGGTCGAAAACAGATAGCTCCCGAGGCTGACGGCCTCACCCTGGAGCTCCATGACGACGAGTGTCAGCGGCGAGATCAGCGCGATCGGCGTCACGTTCGTGAAGATCGAGGGGATAAACACATAGCTCGTGAGAAAGACGGTGATCGTGATCGTCACGAACGTCAACTCCTTGAACGATCGGGCGAACATCGCCCCGAGGAACGTCGCCGCCAGGAACGTCAGCGCGATCGGGACGACCGCAGCCACCGACAGCAGCCCCCCACCGACCGCCGCGGCGATGACCGCCGTGACGGCGACCGCGATGGCCGCATACGGCAGGGTTTTGCCGGCAACGATATCCAGCCGCTCGACGGGCGCGACCAACAGAAGCTCACCCCGGCGGCTGATCCGCTCGTTGAGGACGCTGCTCCCGTAGGATTGGATCACGAAGTTCATCGGCACGAGGAACAGAAACGCCAGCAGCAACGAGCCAAACGGGAAGGGTGGCTGGATCTCCGCCGGCGAGCCACTGGTTCCGCCGCCGAACAGCGCGCGGTCGAGCAGCGGGCCGCCGCCACCATCGGCAACCGGCGGCGCGTCTGTGTCACCCTCGTCGGTGTCACTCCCATCGGTGCCTATGATGTTGTCACCGCTGTCGTCGGTTCCGCCACTCTCGCCGTCACCTGTTGTTTCATTGGCGTCAATGTCGGTGGTACCAGTATCGTTGTCGTCACCGCCAGCATCGCCGTCGGCACCATCACCGTCGGTCAGGTTGCCGGCATCCGTTGGTGCAGCCGGGCCGAGCGTCGATTGGGGAAGATACTGTAGCTCGACGATCACCGGGTAGGCTGCGGTTTGATTGGGCTCCAACGCCATCGCCCGGTCGTTGTAGGATTGCACCGCCGAGCGAAACGCGGTCAGCGCGGCCGCACCCTTCTCGCCGTCGGCGGCTTCGACGAGGAGGGTCGGCGATCGCGGCCCCGGGCCAGCCGTCGGCTGTCGCACCCCGCCGACCAGCAGGTCGATCTCGCCGGTCGCCAACGCGCTCCGCGACGGTTGCCGCGCGGTCAGCGCGGCGTTGTCCTCGATGACCGCGTTGTACGAGCTGTCGGCAGCGACACCGACCCGGTAGATGTCGGTGTTCGGGGCCGGGGAGGCGACGCCGAGGGCGACAGCCGACGCCCCGACGCTGCCGACGACCACGACGAGCACAGCCACGACAGCGAGGGTGCGACGGTTGTAACTGCTCGTCGACTGGCCGATCTCCCAGCGGGCGATCCGTCCGATCCGGCGCAGGCGGCGACCGACGGTCGCCAGGCGGGCTCGAAGGCGGTCGATCCGCGTCACGGTGAGTCCTCCGCCGCAGAACGGTCGGCCACTGCCCGGTCGGTTGGATCGGTGTCGCCGGCCGTGCGGGGACTCGCCATCTGTTGGCCGGTAAGCTCCAGAAAGATCGACTCCAGACTCGCCTCGTTGGTGCGGATATCGGTCACGCTGCCGCCCGCCGCCGTCGCGGCCGCCTGTATCTCCTCGACCTCGGCCATTGTGTCGACGACAGCGCGATGCCGGCCGTCGGCGGTCGGCTCGGTTTCGGGGAGGCTGATATCGCTGTAGACGTGGTAGCTCGTCTCGCCGTACGTCTCGCGGATCTCGCTCACCGAACCGCGGGCGATGATCCGCCCCTCGTTCATGATGACGACCCGATCGCAGACGCTTTCGACGTGATAGAGGTTGTGCGCGCTGAAGACCACGGTTTTGTCCTCCTCGCGGAGTTCCTCAGTAAAATCGAGTACCGAGTTCGTCGTCAGCGGGTCGAGCCCGCTTGCGGGTTCGTCGTAGATGAGCACGTCGGGGTCGTTGACCAGCGAGCGGGCGATAGCGACCTTGCGTTTCATTCCCTTCGACACGTCACCGAGGCGGCGGTCGCGGTAGTCGAGCTCAAGCCGGTCGAGCGTTGATTTGATCCGGTCGCTCGCAACATCGCGCGGGACATCGTAGAGGTCGGCAAAAAATCGGAGATACGAGCGGGCGGTCATATCCTCGTAGAGCGGCGATTCCTCCGGGAGAAAGCCGAGTTGGTGTCGCATTTCGGGGTCGCCGGCGTCGTAGCCCGCGACGGTCGCGGTGCCCGCGGTTGGTTCGATGAGGCCAGCCAGCATCTTCAGCGTCGTCGTCTTGCCCGCGCCGTTGGGGCCAACGATGCCGAAGATCTCCCCGCGGTCGATCTCGAACTCGCTGCCGACGACGGCGGCGAAATCGCCGTACGTCTTCCGCAGCCCCGACACCTCGATCATACCCTCCGTGATACCGCGGCGCACAAAAACACACGGCCTTGAGTATCAGCCATAATACTACCGAGATCGTTGCGTCCGATCACTGCTTGTGAAGAGCTGCTGCACTGCGATTTTGCGGACATCTCCGATTTGATACTCCACCAATAGTTGTCGATATGATCGTATTCATTGGTAAGAAGATCACAGCTCAATGGCGAGAACCCGATCGAAACTCCCTGCGGTGCGAAACTGTAATGAGGTACAAACTCTTTATTAGAAGTAATGAGTGAAACGGCCCAGAACAATACCGACTCCGAAGAAGCGGTTCAAGAGAACATTGATCGGGCTGTGGAGGACGCAAAAAACCTCGATTTCGCCACGCTGGACGAAGTCAAAGCGGCGTTTCAGGAGTAATCTGTCGTTTGACGGATTTTATATGAAGTCATTGTGCAAATTAACGTAGCGTGCCTGTTCCATTAGACGAGGAGTAGTTGGATAGCGGAAATGAGAATCTGCCGGTAGAGATGTCTCTCACGCCGATTCCAGTTCTCGTCCACCAAGCATTGACTGCAGCTGCGATGGCGGATCGAGTCCACGTCTCTGCCATGTCGCTAACATTGTCGTAATTGTCTCATGAATTCGGACGCCGTCGGCTGATCGAAGGCTTCTGAATATCTTCCGTAGGACAACCTGTTCGCGCAGAGCGCGCTCTGCGCGATTATTCGTTGAATCAACGTCTGGCTCTGTCACGAATGTCAGCCAGTGACCAAGCCCATTTCTGATCTTTTCGATTAGCTTAGTGACCTCCTCGTTGGCGTATCCCTGCCGAGTGAGTCCCTCTAAGTGCAGCATTGCCTCCGCCCGCTTGTCCTGGCGGGCGGAGGCTGATGGATCTCCGTCGATAAACGTGGTCAGATCATCATGGAGTTCGTGTAACTCTTCACACAACTGCTGTGCCTCGTCGTACCGGTCAGCAACGAACTCCGCCTCCCGCAACAGATGCGCCCAGCATCGCTGAAGCTTCAGGTGATACGCTGGATAGGCCGACCAACCGTCACAGCTGAGCGTCGCGTCCTCGGCGAATTCCTCGCCGAGGACATCCTCTAACACTTGACTGCCTCGGCTCTGGTCAACCGTGTACAACACCTCATCTTCAGTAACGAACGTCCAGACCCAGTACTGCTCACCATTCACAGGAAATCCTGTTTCGTCAACGTAGACCACGTCGCTCTCCGCTACGCTATCTTTGACTTCCTTGTAAGCGGGTCGCAGCCGGTCTGCGACCCGCTCGGTCAGGTTGTAGATCGTCCGGTGGGAGATTGGCTGGTCAAGCTTCCAGTCGAAGAGTTCAGCTTGTTTGCGGTTGGGCAGTCGTTCGTGGAACCGGCCAAGAGCGGTTTGGGCCATGATATTTGGCCCAAACCGCCCGGTCTGCGGACAATCAGGATGCTCAGCGACTACTTCGTTTCCGCAGGAGCACTCGTGTTTGCCAAGCTTGTACTCAACAACAGTCGTTGGGATAGGAAGCGGCGTGTCAATGACGATTTGAGACGTGTAGTTGTCTGGATCAGTGAGAACATGCTCACAATCAGGACAAAATCCGTTGTCAACAATGCGTGTTTCTTCGGGCTCTGGCGGTGTTCTTGTTGTTCCCTCGTGACCTTCCTCACGTCCGGGCGAAGAGTCGCTGGCGGCATCATCGCCGCCAGCTGACTCTTCTTTTTCATCGTCAGTCTTGTCATTGTCAGAGTCATTGTGGCCACTTCCATCACCACCAGCACCACCCTTCTTACTGGACGGCGTATGCGCGTTTTTGTATCGTTTGAGCTCTGCCTGAAGCTCATCAATCTGCTCTTGCTGCGCGGTAAGTTGCTGACGAAGCCACTGATTCTCTGTGCGAAGTGCAATGACTTCCTGACGGAGGGCTGTCTTGCTATCAGTCAGGATCGCCGAATCTGCCGATTTCGGCGATCCATCCGTTCCGAGGGACACTCTTGGACTGATCGATGTGCGCCAGCAAGGAGTCAGCTACGAATTCGTCTGGGCTGCTATCCAACTACGACGAGGAGACGCGTGTTTCGATTCCCTCCTCGGTACTCGCAGAAATTGCTGCACTATCTCATTCCCAATCGGAGCACGTACAGACCGAGCTACGGAAGATCACCGCTGCTGGGCACACACCCTCGAAATTCGTCTACAAACAGTACGGTGATCTCAAAGTCTTTCGATGCGGGGAGACCGTTCGGCTGTTCGGTGTCATCCTCGAACACATCGATATCGTTGATAGCTTTGATCATCTCGTCATCTTGCTTGAAATCTCCGAACACGACTACCACCAAGCCGGTGTCTCGAAAACCCAAGCACAATCAATCCAACACACGTTTGCAGCTCTCGAATCGGAGGAAGCGTTCTGGAACGAACTTGCGGGGTCTGTGTTTGATACCGCCGACCTCGACAGTATTTTCGAATAGTCGAGGGGGTGTTCTACGAGAGTAGTACCGCTGTGCCTACCGCGGCCGATCCAGCGAGAACCGATCCCGTGTCGAGGCGTAGTAGCTCCCCGCGAGTCGACCGACCGTATCGAGGTCATCGATATCGATCTTGTCGTCAGTAAGGACAGCCTCGTCAACGTGAGCATGGACGACCTCGCCGAGGATCAGTACGCTGCCGCCGACCTCGATCCAGTCGTAGAGTTCACATTCGAGGGCGACCGTCGCGGCTGCGACACGCGGCGGGTCGACGACAACCGACTCGGCGCGGTCAATGCCGATGTGGTCGAACTCGCTTTCCTCGTGTGGCAGGGTCGCACTCGTGGCGTTCATCGCTTCGACAATGTCGTGAGTGACGGTGTTGAGAACGAACTCCTCGGTGTCGGCGACGTTCTGTGGGGTGTTCTTCAGGTCGTCGCGGCCAACCGGCGCGAACATCACGACCGGCGGGTCGACGGCGACGACGTTACAGAAGCTGTAGGGCGCGAGGTTGTCAACGCCGTCGGTGCTCGTCGTCGAAATCCAGCCGATCGGCCGCGGTGTGATCGCCGTCGAGAGCAGGCGGTAGGCCGAGCCGAACTCGTCGGGAGAGCCGTCGCGTGTCGCCATCTATGGCGCGCCGACGATGACGAACTGGCTCGGCGCGTCACCGTTGTGGATCTGCCGGTCGCTGTCGGCGGCAACGCGGATCGCCTCGCCGGCCGCCAGCGGCACGGCCTCGTCGTCGACTGTCATCGTCGCCGCGCCCTCGACGAGAACGTACACCTCTTCGTGGCCGTCCTCAGCATGGTCGTGTGGCTTGCCGCTCCAGCCGGGCTCGCAATCGAGGACGGAGACCCCGAGCTGGTCGCAGTCCAGTGGATCGCGCAGAAAGTGTAAGCCGCCGGCAACTGGCTCTACGTCCTCGTAGTCGACTCTCGTGTAGGACATCGATCAGAAATTCATCGGCAAGGGGAAAGTACTCTTCGGCGGGTGACGGCCGATTCTACCTGATCGGTACGACCTTGCCACCCGAGCCACAACTGCGCCATGTGAGCGAGTACGTAGTCGGCGTCGACGGCTGTGCCGTCGGCTGGTTCGGTGTCTGGCAGACCCAGGACGCGGCCGATCTGTACAGTGCGCGCTACCAATCGATCGCGGCTGTCGTCGATGCCCACCCAGATGCCGACCGCCTACTGGTCGATATCCCGATTGGCCTCCCAGAGAGCAACCCACGCGAGTGCGACAGCGCGGCCCGCCAGCGGCTCGGCGCGCGCAGTAGTTCGGTGTTTCCCGTTCCCTGTCGAGCCGTCGTCGAGTACGCTATCGAAGCGGGCGCGGACGCTGACTACGACCATGCAAACGCGCTCCAGCGCGAGCACCTCGGCTCAGGGCTCTCCAAGCAGGCGTGGAACATTACGCCGAAAATCGCCGAAGTGGATCGCGTGCTCCGCGAGGACACATCCGCTGTCGATATCGTCGAAAGCCATCCCGAATGCTGCTTTGCCGCACTCAACGACGGCTATCCGGTTGCCCAACCGAAGTCGTCGACGACTGGCCGGGCCGCGCGGTTCGGAGTTCTCGACAATGAACTCGGTGGCTGGCAGGCCTGTTACAACGACGCGCTCGACGAGCACTACCGCAAACAGCTCGCCCGCGACGACATCATCGACGCGCTGGTGTTGGTCGCTGCCGGCCAGCACCCACTCACGTCGCTGCCGGCCGACCCGCCGACCGACGGGGCCGGGTTACCGATGCAGATCGTTGTGCCCGATACCGACCCCTCGTGGCACCAGCATCTCTCGATCGCCAAGCAGTAACGTGCCGCCGGAAGTTCCATATTCATCGCCAGCCTACAGACAGTATGTTCACCGGGCGCACCGATACCCCCTGTTGTCTCTGCGGTAGCCCGACGACCGACCGGCGGATCGAAGTCCCGCCGCGAGCGGTGACGCTAATGGAAAACAGCGGGCCGATCGCTTGGCAGGATATCGTCACCCCGGTGACGCTCCAATTCTGTGCCGACGACTGGGAACTCGTCCGTGATCTCGCCATCGAAATGGATCACCATCCGCTGTCGCGCTGCAACGTCGCCTACGCCTCCTTCGACCTCCGGGAAGATTTCGAGGCCATGCTCAACGAGACGAAGGACGCCGTCGACCACGCCGAGATGGAACGCCGTCTGTTGGAGCGGAGCCGCGAGGTGTTGGCCGACGCCGACGATCCCATGACCGAACCCCGGGATCTCGTTGAGGCGGCGGTGATCGACGCCGCGTTGGCGGAGCTTGATCCGGTGCCGTCGACACCGGAGTAGGCGATGGTGAGAGCACGTGATCGCTTCCGTCCACCCTGTTATCGACAGGATGACACGACTGGTGACAGCATTCACTCCGCGGTAGCGCGATGCTCGATCTCGCTTCTGAGCCCGGCGGCCGCAAAGTCGTGATCCGGGCGGAGTTGGACGAAATGGAGAAAGTCGGCGGCCGACAGCAACTCACCCATCGAGTACGACGCCTCGGCGGCCGCAACCGCCGCCCGCGGGCCGAGAACCGGTTCGAGGGCGGCCAGCGCGCAGGCCAGATCGTACGACTGGATCCCCTCCTGGGCGTCGCTGTCGACACTGGTCGCATCAATGAAGTAGAGCGCGTCATCCAGCAGCAACACGTTTTCCGCCCGGAGGTCGCCGTGGGCCAAGCCGCCGTCGTGGAGGGTTCGAAGCGAGGCAAACAACCCTTCGGCGACCCACGATTCCGTTTCGGGGTCAAGGGCATCCAGCGAGCGGAACTCCGGCAGATACTCAAAGACAACGACCCCGTAGCCGTCAACGTCGAAGGCTTCGATCGGTTCCGGGGTGTTGAGCCCGAGTGCGCGCATCTCACGCGTTGCCTCCAGTTCGTGGCGGGCCATCTCGGCGGGCGACTGGAAGGACTCAAAGAAGCCGGCCGTCCCGCTGGAGACCGCCCCAAGGTTCCGGCCGGTCGTAAATAGCGCGTGGACGAGCGTGTTCTGCTGGCTGATCACCTTCACAAACAGCGCGTCGTCGATGACGACCGGTGTCGACAGCCAGTTGTCGGCCTCCAGAAACCGAACGTGGGCCGGCGATCGGTCGTATCGCTCAACGACCGCACGAACGACGGTCTCGATCGCCGACCAACTGGGTTGCCCGCGAACGAATCGACGGAGGGACACACTGTGAGGGAACGATGTGGGAGAATATAAACACCGGGCTGTTGCCATCACCAAACCACGCGATTGTTACCGGAGTTCCTACGTCGTGGCTATAACCGACAGCTACTCAGCGGGAACGTGTCAGTCCATAGGGTTTCAACCCGAGAATTCGACCGAGCGTATTATGTATGTTCATGTGGTATCCAGTTCCAACAGGATCTTTCGACGGATGTTTGCCACATCACACCCCATACTGTCGGCGCGCGCCCCGCAGTTCACAGCAGGTGGTGTGTTGTGAGCCAGCCGTCAACAGCATCCGGCGACGACGCGCTGGCCGACGCGGTGCTTTCAGCGATCGACGTTGGCGTGGTTATCGTTGATGAGGACGATCGGATCCAACAGACAAACGAGACCGTGCGCACCGAGCTTGGGCTCCCTGATGAGCTGGAGGATACCCCTGTCGCCGAGGGGTTGCCGCTCGGAGCGCACCTCCGAGAGCTGTCACCCGGCGACACGCTTGCGGAGGCAACACTGGCGGCAGCACCCGACCCAGATGCGGTTGACAACGAGCCGGGGCTGCGACCGCATACCTCCGGCGTGGAGCTTGTCGTCCCGCAGGGTTCGATTGAACGCTGCTTTGTCGTCTCGGCGGAGTCGCTGTCGACGGCCGCGGCCGACCGACTGCTGTTGTTCGAGGAGATCAGTGCCCAACGCCGGATCGAATCACAGTTTAAGACGGCGATGGGGTATACGTCGGATACGGTGGTGATTGTCCGCGCGGATGGCACCGTGCGGTATGTGAGCGATCCCCCGGAGACGACGACGAAATCGCCGAGTGAGGTCGACATTTCGACCGATCTGCTCGACTCCGTCCACCCCGACGACCGGGCGACGCTTGAAACCGCGCTCGAAGCGGCCGCCGACACCGGCGAGATGAGCATCCACCACTGTCGGCTGGAAACAGCGGGCGACGGCTGGCGGATGTTCGAGGTCGCGGTGCGGGAAAACGCGTCGCTGCCGGCCGTCAAGGGGCTGATCGTCACCGCCCGCGATGTGACCGACCGCCACCAGTTCGAGCAACGCCGGCAGGTGATGAACCGCATCCTCCGTCATGACCTGCGGAACGATATGAACGTCGTCGTCGGCCACGCCGATATGCTGCTGGAGTCCGACGACGAGCAGGTGACAGACCACGCCGAGACGATCCGCCAGAAGGCCCTCTCCTTGGTGAATCTCGGCGATAAGGTGCGGACGATCGACCAACAGCTTCACGGCGTCGACCGACAGCTCCGCCAGATCAACATCGCTCAGATCGTCCGCGAGGAGATCAGCACGATCCACGACGAGCATCCGAGCATCATCATCCGCTCGCGGATCGACGAGACAAGTATCATCGGCAACACGCTCGTCCGAACGGCGATCCGGAACGTCCTCGACAACTCGATCGTCCACAATGACAACAGCTGTCCGGAGATCGAAGTTGCGGTCGAACACCGCCACGAGACAAACCGCGTCCAAGTCGAGATCCGCGACAACGGGCCCGGGATCCCGAAAGGCGAGCGCCGGGCGATCACCAACGAGGCCGAAACACCGTTAGAACACATCAGCGGGCTCGGCCTCTGGTTGGTCAAATGGATCGTCGATGGGATGGATGGCTCGATGTCGATCGCACAAAACTCCCCGCGCGGGACGGTCGTGACGCTGTCGTTCCTAGCCGCCGACGCCGACGAGTGGGACACCCTCGACGATGGGCGGCCGGCCGGTGTCGCCGACGGGATCCCGTTTCCCAACAGCTCGATGGGCGATAGCGAGCCGATCGGGACGACCACCAGAACCAACGACTGAGGCGGCTTCAGCTACCGGCGACGGCAGACAGCAGAGCAGACTACCGGCGACGATAGGTGACAAACGCAAAGCCGTCGCGGTCGTCGCGGTCGACCTCGCGCCACGCGCCCTCGTCCCACCCGGGGAACTCGGTGTCGCCGTCGTAGGCGTCGTCGAGTTCCGTCAACACCAGTTCGTCAGCCCGGTCGAGAAACTGCTCGTAGACCGTCGCGCCGCCGATCACGAAGATTCGCTCGGCGTCGTCGTCAAGCGCACAGACAGCCTCGGCTTCGGCGACAGCGGCATCGATCGAGTCGACGACGACAACACCCTCATCGAGGGCGGGCTCACTGCGGCTCAGTACGATATTGTGCCGGCCCGGCAGGGGGCCGTCGATCCGGGCGGCGATGGAGTCGTAGGTGCGGCGACCCATGATGACGGGGTTGCCCATCGTCACCGATTTGAAATGCTGGAGATCCTCAGGGAGGTGCCACGGCATCTCGCCGTCGTCGCCGATGACGCGGTTGGCGGCGACCGCGGCGATCAGCGCGATCGGCGGGTCGTCGTTGTCGCCATCGTCGCTGTCGGCGGGGGTGTCCTCGGCCATCGTTACTCCGCGACCGCGAAGCTGATCCCCTCGGCCGGGTCGTAGTCGAGCAGTTCGATATCCTCGAAGTCGAGGTCATCCAGCGGTTTGTCGGCGATCGCAATGTGCGGCCGCGAGCGGGGTTCCCGCGACAGTTGGGTGAGCAGGCCGGGGACGTGATCGTAGCCGTCGGTCGCCTCGGTTTCGTCGGGGGCCTCGGTTTCCAGCCACTCGCGGACGGCGAGATACTCCTCGCGGTCGTCGACGGCGGCGAGTCGCTCCTGGAGGCGATCAAGATTGTCGGCGTACCAGTCGCCGCGGTCGTCGGTGCCACAGTAGATGTGCGCATCAACGACGGTGTGGCCGAACTCGCCGACCTCGAAGCCGGTTTCCTGGGCAACGGCGTGGGTGAGCAGCGCGTAGGCGGCGATGTTGAACGGGACGCCCAGCGCGATATCGCCGGATCGCTGCGTGAGATGGCAGTTCAGCCGGTCGCCCTGGACATTGAAGACGAAGGTATAGTGGCAGGGCGGCAGCGTGCTCACCGCGGCGTTGGCCGGGTGCCACGCCGAAACGACGAGCCGGCGGGAGTTCGGCGATTCGTTGAGGGTGTCGATAACGTACTGGATCTGATCGAAGGTGCCGTCGTCGTTGCGCCACCGATGGTCGTCGTCGGGCCACGCCTCACCGTCGAGACCTTCCTCGGGGACGGGAAACCGCCGCCAGAAGCGGCCGTAGGCGGTGTCGAGGCGGCCCTGGTCGTCGGCCCACGCATCCCAGATGCCGGTCTCCTCTCGGAGGTTACGGATGTGCTCCTCGCCGGAGAGATACCACTTGAACTCGTGGATCAGCGAGTTCCAGCGAAAGCCGGAGAGATCCTTCGTCGTCAGCAGCGGAAACCCTTCCTGGAGGTCGATTGTGTACTGCTGGCTGAAGGAGGCGATCGTGTCGACGCCGGTGCGGTTCGGTTTGTGCCCGCCGCCGGCGAGCGTGTCGGCGACGAGATCGAGATACTGCTGCATTGCGGCTTGGTGGTTCCACCGGGGCCGGCTACAAGTGTATTCCGCTACTGGCTTCCGGCAGGCGAGGCATCGCTGAGAGCCACGTCCAGCAGCGACTCATACACGTCGGCGTAGGCGTCGGCGACGCAGGCTGGATCACCGCGTTCATCGCTGCCGAGTGGCTGGAGGGTGTGTGTCGACACCGGCTCAATCATCTCGACGACCCGGCCGACGCGCTCCTCCAGTTGGCCCTCGCGGCCGCTCCCGCTGGCAACGTCGTGGGCCTTACCGTATCGGGCGCCGTCGTAGAGCCGCACGCGAGTCGGGCTGACGACGGCGACCGCGTCAAAGTCGATCCCGTCGACCGGGAGGGCGATGTCGGCGTAGGATTCGACGACCGCGGGCGTCGTCTCGGCGATCCATTCGGTCACGCGCTCGAAGGCCGGCAGATACCGCTCGGCCATCACGTCATTGAACCGATCGACGCCCTCGATTCGGGGGGCGTCGGCCAGCGGGAGCGCGTCGGCAACGCGGTCGGGCAGCAGGCCCTCGCGTTCGGCCACGCCGTTGACGACGAACAGCGAACCCTCGGGTGTCGTCACGCGGTCGACGAGAAACGTCCGCCCGGCTTCGCCGAGCATGCCGGTTCGATCCGGTGTCGGCCGCCAGAGCCGGTGAACAGGATTCAACTGTTCTTCCTGGAGGTCGCTGTCGCCGGCGGCCGCAAGGGTGGCGACATCCTTCCCGTAGAGGCGGCCATCGCTGAGGGCGGCCGCGGCATCGTCGTGGTCGTACCAGTAGTCGTTGCCGGCCCGTGGTTTGAAGCCGACCGCGCCGTCGAGAGCCGCGAGCAGGCCGGCAGCGAACGTCGTTTTGCCGGCGTCGACGCGGGTGTCGCCAGCGACAAGGAGTTTCATCGGTTAGTCGTCGGTAGTGGCGGTGTCATCGTCAGCAGCGACACGCTCGTCTTTCAGGCCGTAGTAGCCCGGCTCCTCCTCGGTCGGTGGTTCAGCGATGACTAACGTCTCGGAGTGGCGCATGATCCACGGGATCGCCCAATCGAGCAGCACGTCTTCGACGCCCTCGTCGATCTCGGCGTCAGCGTCGAGGCCCTGCAGCAGGCGGGCGATCTCGTAGACGGAGTACATCATCCCGTCGTCAAGCAGTTCCTCGGGTGTGTAGAAATCACAGGGATACAGCTCGTCGAAGGCGTCTTTCGGGCGTGGCATACCAGCCTGTAGCAGCGCGACCCCCGAAAACCGTACGGATTGGTCGTCGCTGGCGGCCGAGGGCGGTGGCTGGGCGAACGACTGCTGTCGCTACCCGGTCAGCAGCACAAAAAATTGCGTGAACGCCCGATTACTCGAAGAGCTCGACGGCCTGTTCGTAGCGCGCGCTGGGTTCCTCCCAGTCGACGACCTCGAAGAAGTTCTCGATGAAGTCGCCGCGGGCCGGCCCGTAATCGTAGTAGTAGGAGTGTTCCCAGACGTCGAGTGCGAGGATCGGGTGACCGCCCCAGATCGCGCCCTCGTCGTGGTTGTCGACCACGACGTTGCGAAGCTGGTTCGAGAACGTATCGTAGACGAGCAGTGCCCAGCCGGAGGCGTCGCCGGCTGCGGCTTCGAACTCGCCTTTCCACGCCTCATACGAACCGAAGTCCTCGGCGATCCGGTCGGCGAGGTCGCCGCTTGGCTCGTCGCCACCCTCCGGCGACATGTTCTGCCAGAAGAGGTCGTGCAGAATATGCCCCGAGGAGTTGTGGGTTACGCTTCGGATCGCGCCCGCGCTGGAACCGAACTCGTGGTTCTCGCGGTTCTCTTCGAGGGTTTCTTCGGCCGAATTCCAGCCGTTGACGTAGCCCTGATGGTGGGTGTCGTGATGCCACGTCAGGACTTGTTCGCTGATGTGCGGCTCAAGGGCGTCATAGTCGTACGGAAGGGGGTCGAGTTCGTAGCTCATAGGTAATTCCTCCATCCATCGGTACTGGTGGCACGCTGTTAAAGCTTGAGGAGTTGTATGGTAGCAATTCCCACGATTTGGCCGCTGAAACAAGCGGTTTCGACACCTCAGATGAGCGCGTGTAACCAAAATAGATTCCGTATTTTTGTTGGATCAGCTACGATTCGAGCCGGCAAGCAAGGTCAAAAGCGTCGGGCGTACGCAGTCAGGCCGACGCCTCGTAGCCGGCCGCTTCGACGGCTGCCAGGAGATCGTCGGTCGCGGCCGACCCCTCGATCCCGGCGGTACTCGCCGCGTGGTCTGCACTCGCTGCGGTCACGCCAGCACGGGATTCGAGGGGCTCCTCAACGGTTTTCTCACAGTGCTCACAGCGCGTTCCGTCGACGGTAATCGTCTCTCCCATCGCCGGTCGCATATGGGTGCCGAGGTGGCTTGTACGTTGTTGCTTCGCATCAAAGGCTGAGTGGTGTGTCCGCTACGGATTCCAAAGCAGATCCCGGACAACTGTATTGTATCCGGCGTGCCTACGACCACCATGCGCGATCTCGACGAAACCGACATGGAGATCCTCTCGATGCTGGCCGCTGATTCCCGCCGCCCGTTCAGCGAGATCGGCGAGGAGATTGGCCTCTCGGGGCCGGCTGTCTCCGACCGCGTCACCCGCCTGCAGGAGGCCGGCATCATCAACACGTTCACCATCGATGTCAACCGCGGCGCGCTGCGGGCGGGCGTCCCGGTGTTGATCGATCTCGACCTGCCGGCCGCCTCGCTGACGCCAGCACGGGAACAACTCCAAAACGCAGACGCGGTCGAACACATCTTCGTGACCGCCGAGGGCGACCTCCGGTTTTACGCCCGGGTCGAAGCCCAAAACGTCCGCGAGTGGGTCGCCGGACTCTTCGAGGAGGTCGCTGTCGACGACTACACTGTCACCCTCGTCGACGACGTCGAGTGGACGCCCACGATCGATGGCGTCGAGTTCGCCCTGACCTGTGCGGAGTGTGGCAACACCGTCGACAGCGAGGGTGAGACAACACGGATCGACGACGAAGTCTATCACTTCTGTTGTTCCTCCTGTCTGAGTCGTTTCGAGGATCGCTACCAGCGATTCGAAGCGGGCACGTAGCGACTTTTGATTCGAAAGTTTTCGATCCCTCCGAGACGTGGTCTCGAAGTAGAAAACGCAGTAAACATGGAACCCGTATAGTAACACACAATGACCACACAGACAATCACCCTCGATATCACGGGGATGTCCTGCGCCAACTGTTCGGCAACCATCGAGGACACCCTCAGCGATCTCGACGGCGTCGACGACGCGAGTGCCAACTATGCGACCGACGAGGCGACCGTCGAGTACGACGCCGGGGTGGTATCGCTCGCGGAGCTCTACGACGCGATCGACGACGCCGGTTACGGGGCGGTCTCGGAGTCGACGCGCATCGGGATCACAGATATGTCGTGTGCGAACTGCGCCGACGCCAACGCCGAGGCCCTCGAAGCCCTCCCCGGTGTCATTGAGGCGGACGTAAACTACGCGACCGATGAGGCACAGGTTCGATACAACCCCGCGGCCGCCACCATCGACGCGTTCTACGATGCCATCGAAAACGCAGGCTATGAACCGGTTCGAGAAGACGGCGACGACGGCGACGACACCGACGCCCGCGATGCGGCCCGCGAAGGCGAGATCCGCAAACAGCTCCGGCTCACGCTGTTCGGTGCTGCGTTGTCGGCTCCCATGCTCGTCTTCCTCGCCGACAAGTTCCTGCTTGGCGGCATACTTGTCCCCGAGACCGTCTTCGGCGTCCGGTTCGGTTGGGTCGAGTTCCTGCTGGCAACACCGGTTCAAATCGGCTTGGGGCGGCCGTTCTACAGCAACTCCTACGACGCGCTCGTAAAGAACCGGCGGGCGAACATGGACGTGCTGATCGCCCTTGGCTCGACGACGGCCTACGGCTACTCGGTGGCCGTGCTTGCGGGCCTGATCGCCGGCAGCCTCTATTTCGACACCGCCGCGCTGATCCTCGTGTTCATCACGCTCGGCAACTACCTCGAAGCCCGCTCGAAGGGCCAAGCCGGCGACGCGCTCCGCGAACTGCTTGAGATGGAGGCCGACACCGCGATGATTATCACCGACGACGGCGAGGAAGAAATCCCGCTGGAGGATGTCGAAGTCGGCGACCGGATGAAGGTGCGGCCGGGCGAGCAGATCCCGACCGACGGCGTCGTCGTTGACGGCCAGTCGGCGGTCGATGAGTCGATGGTGACCGGCGAATCCGTGCCGGTCGAAAAGATCGAGGGCGACGAGGTCGTCGGATCGACGATCAACGAAAACGGCGTGCTCACCGTCGAAGCCACCAAGGTCGGCTCGGACACCGCCCTCCAGCAGATCGTCCAGACGGTCAAAGAAGCCCAGTCCCGGCAGCCCGAGATCCAAAACGTCGCCGACCGCATCTCGGCGTACTTCGTTCCCATCGTCATCGCCAACGCGCTGGCGTGGGGGCTGCTGTGGTTTTTCCTGCCCCAGACACTGGCTGATGTCGTCGCGTGGCTGCCGCTGTGGGAGCCGGTCGCCGGCGGCTCGACGGTCGTCGGCGGAACGGTCTCGGTCTTCGAGTTTGCGGTCATCGTCTTCGCCTCCGCCGTCCTCATCGCCTGTCCCTGCGCACTCGGGTTGGCGACACCGGCGGCGACGATGGTCGGGACGACAATCGGTGCCCAAAACGGTGTCCTGTTCAAAGGCGGCGACATCCTCGAACGCGCCCGCGATGTCGATACCGTTGTCTTCGACAAAACGGGGACGCTCACCGAGGGCGAAATGGAGTTGACCGACGTGGTCAGTGTCGGCGACAACGACCCGACCATCGCTGACGGCGGCCAACTCGCCGAACGCGAGACGCACACCGAGGACGCGGTGCTTCGATTCGCCGCAAGTGCCGAACGCGGCAGCGAACACCCCCTAGCCCGCGCCATCGTCGAGGGAGCCGAGGAGCGCGGGATCGGCCTCGCCGACGCCGAGGACTTCGAGAACGTGCCCGGACAGGGGATTCAAGCAACTGTCGAAGGCCGGACAGTGCTGGTCGGTAACCGCACCCTCCTGTCGGAGAACGGCATCGACACCGCATCCGCCGCGGCGACGATGGAACGCCTCGAACGCGAGGGCAAAACCGCGATGCTCGTGGCTGTCGACGGCAAGCTCGCCGGCGTCGTCGCCGACGCGGATACGGTCAAACCGAGCGCGAAGGAGGCCGTGAGCGCGCTGCAGGCCCGCGGGGTCGACGTGATGATGATCACCGGCGACAACGAGCGCACGGCCCGCGCGGTCGCCGAGGAGGTCGGCATCGACCCTGACAACGTTCGCGCCGGCGTCCTCCCTGAGGACAAATCCGACGCGGTCGAGGAAATTCAGGCAGAGGGCCGCAAGGCGATGATGGTTGGCGACGGCGTCAACGACGCCCCCGCACTCGCTGTCGCCTCCGTCGGCACCGCCATCGGCTCCGGGACGGATGTCGCCATCGAGGCCGCCGACGTGACGCTCATGCGCGACGACCCGCTCGACGTGGTGAAGGCGATCCGCATCTCGGCGGCGACGCTGTCGAAGATCAAACAAAATCTCGTGTGGGCACTCGGCTACAACACGGCGATGATCCCGTTGGCGTCGCTGGGGCTGCTCCAGCCCGTTCTGGCAGCCGGTGCGATGGCGATCTCCAGCGTCTCGGTGCTGACCAACAGCCTGCTGTTCCGTCGGTACTCGCCCGATGTGGAGTACAAACTGCTGGGTCGGCTCCGGTGAGCGTTAGGGGTGTGTCGACTCTATCAGGCACACGGCCCGGTGAAACAGTCGAGGCAGTCCATCGCACGAAGATCCAGCAGGTACGACGCGTTCGCGTTTTCCTGATCGCCCTGTCGACGCTTGTACTGATGGAGGGGTGCCTGCTCCGCCTCGACGGTGGCTTCGATCTGTGCAACTGAGGTTCGCCAGACGCCCGCCATCTCCTCGACCTCGGCACCCCACCCAGACAGTTCCTCCCGCCACCGCACCCAAAAGAGGATATCGGGGTTTCCCTTCTGTTTGTACCGCTCGTAGTCGTTTGCGTTGAACGTGACAACGTACTGCGGCGGGAGCCCATAGTTCGTTTCGGCGGTGAAAAACGGCGTTTCCTGCGTTTTGAGGTCGGCTGGCTCCCCATCGACAAGCAGGTCGAGGGCTGTTGGATCGTCCGTCTTGGCTGGATTCTCGCAGGCGTCCACCCCAACTGCCGGGGCGACCGAGTCGAGAAAGGTGGCTTCACGCTGCTCACCGAACCGCAGCCACGGAGCCTTGTTTTCGGTGTCGGTCGGTTTGTTGTCGGTCGGCATAGCTCACCATCGCTCCGGCATCACATATGAACTCTTGTGGCCGACACTCATAGTGTTTAGTTCGAATCTTTACCGGTAAGATACGGCCAGATGTTTGGTTCGGTGATCGCGCTCAATCCTCGTGGA